>JALVQN010000226.1 GCA_027025555.1 Desulfobacterales bacterium | reverse complement strand
CCCTTGGAAGACGCCGTCTTGAATCATCTTTTCCATGGCCCGGTCCCCGATGCCTGCGGCGGAAAATCCGATGACCTGAAACCCGGCCGCTTCCAACCCCCGCCGAACGGCGCTGGCGCACTTTTCGCAGGGGCCCAGCATGGTCATGGCGATCCTCTTTCCCTGCCCGGCATGCACCGGAAAAACCGCCTCGTCCACCATCCCGGCCATGGCATAGGCGGCCCGGTCGAGGACGTTTTTCAACAAATCGGTTATCCCGGCGATTTCGATGACCGAGTGGAACAAAAGGATATCCCCGGTGCCGATATAACGGGTGGACAGCCCGGGAAGGGCCGCCGTGGAGCTGACCATCAGCTTGGGAAGGCCAAAAGGCAGGGACCGCATGACCTCACAGGCCATCAGGGATCCCGTGGACCCGCCGATGCCCACAGCGCCGGCCACGGCTTTTTTCGCCAGCAGCTCCCCGGCGATCCTGGAAGCCCCTGCCGTGACGATCGCCGTGATGCGCGCGCGGTCCCGGGATTTCCGGATGGCTTCAATGTCGCCCCCGCCTGCCCGGGCCACGGCTTCAGCGGGAATGTCGGCGGAAAAAGCGCTCTTGCCGCCCATGGAGATATCCATGACGCGCGGCGCCAGGCCCAAGCCGGCGAGTCTTTCTTTCAAGTAGCCGGTCTCTTCCCCCTTGGTGTCCAGGGTGGAAAGGATGAGGATTGCCTTTTGCCCGCTCATCCTTGTTTTACTTTCTCGGCGATATCCTTTTTCAGGGCCTCTTTATTGACCTTTCCCGAATCCCCCACCGTGGGAAAGGCGTCCACGATTTCGAGGCGTTCCGGGAGCTTGAACATGGCCAGTTTCTGGGCTTTTAAAAAATCCACCATCTCCTGGAACGTGAAGGTCTGTCCCTGCTTGGGGATCACGTAGGCGCAGGCCCGCTCCCCCATCTCCCGGTCCGGATATCCCACGATGGCCACCGAGGCCACTTTGGGGTGTTCATTCAAGAGGCCCTCGATCTCCGCAGGGTAGATATTCTGCCCGCCCCGGATGATCATGTCCTTGGCGCGACCCAGGATCCAGAGGCAGCCCTGTTCGATCTTCACGATGTCACCGGTGGTGGTCCACCCGTCCGGATCGAATACCGTGGCCGTCAGGGCTTCGTCGCGGTAATACCCGGCAGGGGCATGGGGTCCCCTGAAATAGAGGATACCCGGCTCCCCCGGGGGCACTTCTTTGCCGTCTTGATCCAAGAGCCGTACCTTGTTGCCGGGCAGCATGCGTCCCACACTTCTCCGGCGCAGCTCTTTGGAATCGTCGATCCGGCAACCGGAGACGGATCCCATGTCCTGGGTCCCCAGATCGCTGGTGATCACGGCGCCGAAGGCCTGCTCGGCCTCCTCGGCGATCTGCGGGGAAAGATACCCGCCGGCCGATCGAATGAAACGCAGGGAGCTCAAATCGTACTTGGAAGGATCGGCCTCCAGCATCCGGACCAGGTGGGTGGGAACCACACCGATGGCCGTGGCCCGTTCCTTTTCGATGAGGGCCAGGGCGCCCGCCGGGGTAAATTCCTCCAACATGACGGTCTTGGCCCCCACCAGGGGCGCGGCAAAATAGGTGAGCGTCCCGGCAGCCCCCCCGGCGTGGGGGGCGATGGCCATGGTGATGTCGTCTTGGGTCAAATCCCACAGCCCGATGCGGCCCTTGGAGGTGCAGACCCGGGGCGCGGTGGGCCATTCCACCAGCTTCGGAATCCCCGTGGTGCCGGAGGTGGTGGTGAGAAGGGCCACGTTCCAGATGGGATCCAGCCGGCGCGCTTCAAGGAGCGACGCCTCCACCGGCCGTTTGGCCCGTTCAAAGGCCATCCGGGTCAAGGAGTAGACCCCTTCGGGCGCACCGGAAGGCACCTGGTCGTCGAAAAGGAAGATCTTTTTCAAGTGGGGAAATTCTTTTTGCAGGTCTTGGTACATTTTAAGGTAATCGAACTTGTTATAAACATGGGGGATGACCACGGCGGCGGCTTCGGTTCGCTCCACCATGTATCGCAACTCCCGCTGGCGCAAATACGGATAGACGGTCAAGGAGATCAGGCCCGCCCGTTCACAGGCAATGCGGGATAAAAACCCGAAAACGCTGTTGGGGGACTGGATGATGACCCGGGAAAATTTTTCGATGCCCATCTCCACCCAGGAAACGGCGATGGCATCCACCAGGGTTTTGGCCTCGGCCCAGGTCAGCCGATACCTGGAATCCACCAGGGCCTCCCGGTCTCCCCGTTTGCGCGCATTTTTCTCGTAAAAATCGAAGAAGGTCTCCTGGGTCCAGTATCCGTCTTTGACGAATTCATCCACCATCTTTTCGGTATATCGAATCGGTCTCAAAACATGCCTCCTGTATATGGAAAAATCACCCTAAGAAATTTCGGCCGTCCCGGTGGGAAACGCCTTCCTATTTTTCAGAGGACTCTTTGCTTTTTCGGGCCCGGATGCCGGCCTTGAAAGTTTGCCAGAAATCCCGGTCCTTGTCTTTCCAGGCCGCACCGAAGCGCCTTTCGAAATAAGACGCCGGAAGCCGTTCTTCCCAACTTTTCCAAGGGTTCACACCTTCCTTTCGGGCCTCGAGTACATCCGTCAAAAAGGAGTCGATGTTGTGGAGTTCCTCCTTGGGAACATAGGAAGCGGCGCCCTCTTTGATGGATTTTACAATGCTGCCCGGCGTCAGGGCGTGGGCGGTCAGCATCACGGCGGGGATACCCCGTTTTTTGGCGATCTCGAGCAGTCCGTACCCCCCCACCCCCATGATGTCCAGGATGGCAACATCGAAATCCCGGGTTTCCAGGAGCCGCTTGGCCTGCTCGAAGGAGACCGCCTTGACCAGTTCGCACATGGGAAGCAGGTCTTCCAGGGTCTCCAGGATGTCCGGCTCGTCGTCAACGGCGAGAATCCGCTTTCCGTCTAAAACGTTGTTCGACATGGTGCATACTCCTTTGAAGCGGTCCATGGAAAAGACAAGGGGCGCCCCTGTATTCCCAAGAACCGTTCATTCAAGTGGATCGGTGGCGCCGGGAAGAACGGTGCGGCACCACCGATGCGCCTACAGGCCCAATTCAGACCATCGGGACTGGACCCGTTTCACCATCTCCGGATCCAACTCAATGGGAATGGGTTTTTCCTTCCAATCATAGGGAATGGTGGCATCCATGAGGAGCCTCCCGGTGATGTCCCGGGCGTTGATGGGAAGGGAAGGATCCAGCGGCGTGGAGCGGCCCCGTTTGATGATCTGGCACCGGTTGGGCTGGAAGCGGAAACTCACGGCGTACATGACCCGGGGAATGTCCCAGGGATCGATGTCCTCGTCCACAACGATGACTGTTTTCAGGCCGTATGCACCCATCTCGGTGGAAATGGCCGCGGTGAGGACCTGATCCGCGTGGCCTGGATACATCTGCTTGATGGAGATGATGGCCATGAACCGGCCGGAGCCTTCTGGCGGGCAGTACACCGCCTTCAATCCCGGGATCTTCATGGCCAAAAGCTGCTGCCACAAGGCCGCACCATAGGACAGGGCCATGGTCATGTGGGTATCGGTGACCGCCCGACCCACCGTGGTGCCCCAGAAGATGGGGTTGTTCCGGAAGGTGACACATTTGACATCGATAAAATTTCTGGGATCGGTCCCTACACCCGAATAATATCCCGTATACTCCCCGAAGGGGCCCTCATCCATGAATTTCTCCGCATCCACCTCCCCTTCCACGACGATCTCGGCATGAGCGGGGATGGGCAGGTCAACGGTCTCCCCCTTGACCACTTCCACGGGCGCGCCCCGGAGGGCCCCGCAGACATCGTACTCGGAAACAAAGGCCGAAATCCGTGCCGCCCCCAATATGAAAAGAAGGGGATCGCACCCCACCACCGAGGCCACCGGCATGGGTTTCCCCATGGCTTGATATTTTTTCAACATGATATCGGCATGCTTTCCCTTGATGAACTGGGTTCCGATCTTGTCTTTTCCCAGAAGCTGACTGCGATAGGTCCCCAGGTTGACCCACCCGGTCTCAGGATCCTTGCTGATGATAAAATGGGCTGTCCCGTAGAAACGTCCCCCGTCCAGGGGATAGAACTTGGGCACCGGAAACTGAAAAAGGTCGATATCATCGCCCATCACGATGTTTTCCTTGCAGGGCGCCTGGGACTTATCCACCTCCTTTGGAGGAAGCAGGTTCTCGCCGAGCTTGGCCCACTCCTTGTAAAGGTCCACCAGCGTGGAATCGAGGGGCTGTCCCATGATCAGGGCAAGCCTCTGGACCGTGGTGCACACGCTGGTGATGACCGGCGTCTCATACCCTTTGACATTTTCAAAAAGAAGGGCGGGGCCGCTTTGCTCTTCATTGAGCTTGGCGATATGGGAAAGCTCCAGGTTCCAGTCCACCTCCGCCGTGATCCGTTTCAACAACTGCTCGGACTCCGCCTTCGCGATAAAATCCCTCATGCTTTTCATTAAGAAAAATCCTCCTTCCATCTCACTTTAATTAAAAAATTATTTTTTGAAACCCTTTCTTTTACACGCTATGCCCCCCTCTTTTGCCGCAAAAAATTCCATGAAAAATCAGGGGATTTTGATCCGTTTCATGGCCTGTTCCATCAAGAGCTGGTAGCCGCTTTTGGCCCCGATGACGGACTTGGCCTGCTTCCGGCTCCACACGGTTTCCGGTCTCGCCTGGACGATGAAGACATTTTCCGGAAAGGCCATGTCCTTATCGATGGCCCACTCGATGTCCATGGGCTTTCCGTAATGTCTTTCGATGTACTTGGCGATCTTCACCAGCTCCTTGATCTCCCGATCTTCCAGGCAGCAGCGGCATTGTCTTTCCGGTTCCACGTCCGCGTTGACCACCCGGCCCTGCTTTGGATCGAAGACGCACTCGATGTGCTTGGCGGAGATATCCTTGACGCCCGCCTCCAGGATGACCTTATCCACCACGAAGCGGTCCGGGTTCACCGATCCGGAAACCACGGTTTCGCCGAGTCCCCAGCTCCCTTCGATGACCACCTTGGAGGGATCCCCGTCGGTGGGGTTTAAGGTAAACATCACGCCGGCGGCCTTGGAATTGACCATTTTTTGGACCCCCACGCTGATGAAGACCTTTTCGTGGGGGAAGCGGTTTCGGACCCGGTAGGCGATGGCCCGGGAGGTAAAAAGACTGGCCCAGCATCTCCGGACATGATGGGCCACCTGCCCGCCCCCTTGCACCCAAAGGTAGGTATCCTGCTGCCCGGCAAAGCTGGCCGTGGGCAAATCTTCAGCCGTGGCGCTCGAACGCACCGCCACGGGCACGGCGTCCACGCCGCACTCGCGGCACAGACGGTCGTAGCCTTCTTGAATGGCCTCCCGGACATCCGGGATCCAGGGGGTCTGTTGAATCAGATCCTGAAGGCTTCGGCTGGCGGCATCCAGGGAAGAGACGTCCTCCACATTCACGTCGCCAAGGACTTTGGAGAGGGTCTCCCGGATTCCCGTCTGGCTGATGAACTGCACATAGGCGTCGGTGGTCACGGCAAAGCCCGGAGGCACGCGGATGCCGGCCTTGATCATCTCCCCCAAACTCGCGTTCTTTCCTCCCACAAGGGGGAGGGAACGGCGATCCAGCGCTTTCAAGTCCCGGACGTATTGCATTCCGTTCTCCCTTCCTGAAGCCCCCTCCCCTTTTCGTTTTTCGGAAAAGAGGAGGGGACCCGTTTCCTTTTTTAATTTTAAAAGTCAAGGACCCATAAAGCCCCATGGGGACTCAAGGGTCCAGGGCGCCTGTTCACGAAGCCCTTTTCACGATGGTGACGACGCCCGTATCGCCATCCACGCGGATGATGTCTCCGGTCTTGATGATGGAGGTGGAGACCCCGGTCCCGGTGACCGACGGAACCCCGTATTCCCGGCAGACGATGGCTGCATGGCTGGTGAGGCCTCCGATGTCGGTCACCGCCGCCTTAATCTGGGTGAAGACCGGCGCCCAGGAGGGATTCGTGGAGGGACACACCAGAACTTCGCCGGGCTTGAGGTCCCCGATGTCTTTGAGGAGCTTGAGCACCCGCGCCGGGCCTTCGGCCACGCCTGCGGAAGAGGCAAATCCCTTGATTTCATTCATGTCGCCTGCGGCAGTGGTGTCCACTCCCTTGAGCCACTCTTTCACCTTATCGGTGGTGATGCCCCAGAGCATGATGGTAAAGGGCTCGGCCACCTCTTCCGGAGGCACCCCGAGGGCCGGGGTGGGATTCCATTGCCGGGCCGCTTCAAGAATCTTTTTGCGTTTTTTGACCTTGTCTTTGTAATACGTCCCCCGATGGGGAATGTTTTCACCCAGGGCCCACCAGGTGGCCAGTTCCGTCAGAAGCTCCGGAATCTCATACCGGTTAAACATGTAGATGTCATCCACCGCTTCCAGCATATCGTATTTCACCAAGAGGCTTCCGAGCTGCCGTATCTTCTCAAACCAGATGGTGTGGAACCAGTGCTCCACCCAGAAGAGGTGGTCTTCGGCATAGCGGTAGATGGTCCGGATGGTGTTGAAGGCATCGTCGAAGGCCTTCCGGTCCTCGTCGGTCTTGATGAGGCCGCGGTACTCGGAAACGATGGCGTCCCTTTGTTTTTCGATGTCGTCCAAAGAGCGCTCGATGGTTTCCCCTTTTTCCAGACGCTCCACGTATCCCTTGATGTATCCGTACGGAATTTCCGGCTCCGTCAACCAGCTTCCTTCATAATGAAACCACCCGCTGCCGCAGGAAACATAAAACCACGGATCCTTGGCTTTTTCGTACTCTTCAAGCCATTGCCTGCCGTCGGGGGTTTTCTCGAGTGCCGCCGTCTTTTCCTGCACGGTGCCGTCTCCCTTGAGCACCTCCGCCACACCCCTCAGGGAGGTGGCCAGCCGGGCCAGGCGGCAAAGCTCTTCTTCCGGACGGAACATGGAGACATAGGCGCCGGCCACCATCTTCCCGATGGCGCTTTCGCTGATACCGGGAAAGAGTTTCCGCGCCACGTCTGCAAACATGAGATAGGCCAAATAGGTGAGGTTGAGCATTTCAAAGTGGTACTGCCACCCCTTGAACATCTGGTTCACCAGGGTGTCGAAGGCGGCGATGAGGTCATAGGACACGTAGCAGCCGGTGGGGGCGGGAAGGACCTCATCGTCCGGAACGAACTTGGGGAGTTCTTCCGGAATCCGGACGGCTTCCATTTCCTTGCCGAGTGTTTTGAACTTGGAAAGCCACTTGTCCCACAGCTCATCGTAATGTTCAAAGACGTAAAAGACGCGTTTTTCGAAATGGCCCGCTTTTTCCTGGATGATCTCCGGAGCGGGAGGGGCGATGGCACAGATGTAAAGGTAACAGCCCATGAGCCGCTGGGCGATTCCCTGGGCCGGGGGAATGCAAAACACGCGCGTGGTGTACTGGGAAAGGGCGATCTGCCAGGCCTCCTGGAAAATCAGGTCCAAAGGCGGCAGGGGATCCGGTGCATGAATCTTGTCCTGGTACCAGAACTGCTCTTTTTCCCACTGGGCCCGGTCTTTGGAAAAAAGATGATGGGACGGGTACATCTCCTCCCAGCCTTCAAGTTCCGGGGGCACTTGAAACTCGTGGGGATCCGGGAATCTTCCTGTTTTTTCCTGAGCCATTTTTCCTCTCCTTCTCTTAAGCGTTCATGGGCATATGCACGGCGCGGCCGTTGCTTTTTCCGCGCGGGAAACAATGGGCGTGGATCAAAAACAGAAATCCGCCGTCGGTTTTTTGAAAATCAAAGGATTCTCACCGGAAACCGGATCCTTGATGTTGTTTCTGAGCCCTTTGCCTGGAAAAGTCAATTTGATAATTTTTATACTAAATATAATTTTCATTTATATGATACGGCGTTATCATAAAATCTCTTTACGATCTTTGCAAAATCGCGTAAGAACCCTCTTAAAGGCCGTCAGGCGGCCTGCAACACGCGCCTTCAACACCTCAAAGAAGCGGCATGATCAACTTCAACCATCTACGGGTCTTTTTTCACGCGGCAAAAAGCCAGAACTTCACCCAGGCGGCCAAATCCCTTTTCATCACCCAGCCTGCGGTCTCCGCCCAGATCAAAGCCCTTGAAAAGACGTGGGATTTGATCTTTTTCAAGAAAAGGGGCCGGAAGGTTTACCTGACCGAAGAAGGAAAGATTCTCTTTGACTACGCGCGCCGGATCTTCGAATACGAGCAGGATATCGAAAACCTCATCAAGGACATGCAACAACTGAAAATGGGTGTCCTTCGTCTGGGCACCACCAAGACCTATGCCCGGTATTTCATGCCGCTGATGATCAGCACCTTCCACGAAAACCACCCCAACATCAAGATCCAGCTCAATGAGGGCAGTTCCCTGGAAATGACTTACAGCCTCCTGGAATTCAAGAACGAAGTGGCCGTCATCGCCAAGGTCGAAGACCACCCGGACGTTCGGTTCATCCCCTTCAGCCGGGAAGAGGTGGTGGCCATCGCGCCGGTCGGACATCCGCTGACGAAAAAAAAGAGCGTCTCCACAAAGGCGCTGATCCGGGAGCCCATCATCATGAAAGAACTCGGCTCCGGGACCCGAAAACTGGTGACGAATCTGTTCACCGAGGCAGGCCGGACGCCGGATGTCCTCATGGAAACCGGCAACACGGAATTCATCAAACAACTGGTGCAGCGCGGAGACGGCATCTCTTTTCTGGTCAAAGAAGCCGTATGGGCGGAGGTTCAGGACCGAAAACTGGCCGTCCTGCCCCTGCGGGGAAAAAAACTCTTTCTCGACGTGAGTGTGGCCTATCTGAAACATCAGCACCTATCCCCGCCCGCCAAGGCTTTTGTCCACATTTTAGAGCAGATCGCACCCGGAAATCTGACCCTCAAGGGGATCGGCTCCTTGATGGCAAAGATGCTTTCCAACCGGAATAAACGCCCTGTCTCCGGAACGAAGCAATCCACGAACCTCCCCAAAGGAAAGGCCCGACATGATCTATGAAGTCAACGGGAAGCGCCCCAGAATCGGCAAGGATGTCTTCATCGCGCCCACGGCGGTGATCATCGGAAACGTGGAACTCAAAGACGGCGCCAGCGTCTGGTACGGCACGGTGATCCGCGGCGACATGGATCCCATCGTGGTGGGCAAGGGCACGAACATCCAGGACAATTGCACCGTGCACACCGATTACGGCAAGCCGGCCGTGATCGGAGACGGCGTGACCCTGGGCCACCATGCGGTGGTCCATGGATGCCGGATCGAAGGTGAAAGCCTCATCGGCATCGGGGCCGTGGTGCTGAACGGCGCCGTGGTCAAACCCCAAACAGTGGTGGCGGCCGGGAGCCTCGTCTTGGAAAACCAGGTGGCGGGCCCCCGCCAGCTCCTGGCGGGCACGCCGGCTCGTGTCAAGCGCACCCTTTCAGAAGCGGAACTGGAGCGTCTCAAAAAACCGCTCCGGGATTACGCGGAGCTTTCCAGGATCCATGCCGGAATCAGACGCATCGATTGATCCCTCCACGCATCAATCCGGCCCGGTCCCGTTTAAGGCCCTTTTTCTCACCCGGTGAGACCCCGAACCGGTGTGCCCAACGCCCTTGCATCACGTTTCAAGCAAAAGCCCCTCGATGCGATTCCTGCTTCTTTTCACATCATGCCGGTTCGATGAAAAGATCTCCAAGGTCAAGGCGCCCTCGTATCCCGCCCGTTTGAGGGCCTTGAGGATCTTTTCAAAATCAATGGTCCCGTCTCCCACCGGAAGGTGCTCGTCCGCCTTTCCCCGGTTGTCGCTCACATGGACATGGCCGATGCGCCGGCCGAAGGTGTGGATGAAAGACAGAATGCGATCGTCCCGCTTGCTTCCGATATGGGCGTGGCCCACGTCCAGGGTCAGTTCCAGTGCGGGAAATCGTTCAAAAAGCGGGACAAAGTCCCCGGGGTCGATCCATCCGGGGTATTTCGGGAACATGTTTTCCAGGCACACGGTCAAGCCCAAACGGGCCGCCTCGGCAAAAAGGATCTCCAGGCTCTCCAGGGCCAAGGCCATGGAGTGTTCCATCACCAAGGGCCCCAGTCCGCCGATATAGGGCGGATGAAGGACCACCTTCCGGGGGGCCAAGGCCGCGGCGGCATGCAGCGCCGCCTTCATCTCCAACAGGGACGCCTCCCGGATGCGCGGGGTCAAATCGGCCAGATGGAGAAAGGTGGGCAGGTGGCAGACCAGGTCCAGGCCGGAGGCGGCAAGGGCCTGCAGAATCCGCCTTTCTTGACTGCGGATCTTTGCATGGTGCGCTTGGGGCGCATCCATGGCCAGCTCCAGGTAGTCAAACCCCATCGCCGCCACGGCCTCAATCTCATCGAGAACAGGCAAAATCGGATGGTTCATGGCACCGTATTGCATGGGTTCTCCTTTTCGCACGCCGGACGTTTCCGCTTTTACCACCTGCCCGGTCGAAATAAAAGCCCGGCATCTGACCGGGAAGGATTTTTTGTTTACATTCATATTTACATTGACATTTACATTTCAGGAGGGTAGAACGGGTATCCATGGGATTTTCCAACGGAGGCGGCCATTCATGCCGGCAGGACTCACAGCAAAACAACAGCGCCTTTTGGCGTATCTGACAAGGGAAACGTCGGAAACCGGCCGGACGCCCAGCCTGCGCCGGGCGGCCGCCCACATGGGGGTCAGCCATGCCGCCGTCTCCCAGATGATCCGGATTCTCGAAAAAAAGGGGGTGCTCCGCCGGGCGGGACGCTACGGCCGAACCGTCCACATCCTTTCCCGCACCGGGGCGCCGGCGGGGCTTTCCCGCGGCCGGGAAGTGCCCATCGTGGGACGCATCGCCGCCGGGTTGCCCCTGTACGCCCGGCAGGCCTGGGAAGGAAGCCTGGTGGTGGATGCAACCCTCTACCAAGAAAGTGTCCTTTTCGCCCTCAGAATCCAGGGCGATTCCATGAGAGACGCCGGGATCCTGTCCGGGGATCTGGCCATCTGCAAGCCCCGCCAGTTTGCTGAAAACGGAGAAATCGTGGCGGTCTTGATCCGCCAGGAAGAGGCCACGGTGAAACGCTTTTTCCTTGAAAAGACACACATCGAGCTGCGCCCCGAAAATCCCGCCCACCGTCCCGGAATCTACGGCTTCGACGAAGTCCTGATCCAGGGCAAGGTCATCGGTATTCACCGGGGACCCGACGTCATGGAAAGGCTGTAAGGATTCGAGATGGCCGGTTGCCCCCTCTTTGTCGGCACCAGCGGCTACTCCTACACCGAGTGGGTGAAGGCCGGGTTCTATCCGGAAGGGACCCCTTCCGGCCGGATGCTTTCCTTTTACGCCCAAAAGTTTCCCGTCACCGAGCTCAACTACACCTGGTATCAGATGCCCCGCCCCGAAGCCGTGGAACGCCAGCGATCCCAGGTGCCGGACGATTTCTTGTTCGCCGCCAAGCTCACGCGCACCCTCACCCACGAAGTGGATGCGCATGGCTGGAAAAAGGAGGCCGCCGCCTACCGGGAGGGCATCGCCCCCCTCCTTCAAACCGGCCAGCTGGTGGCGGTGTTGCTCCAGATGCCCCCCTCCTTCGCCCGCACTCCCGACAACCGAAAGTACCTGGCCGCCCTCATCGACGCGCTGGAGGGGCTTCCCCTGGCCGTGGAGTTCCGGCACAGATCCTGGGCCGCCGCGCGTGTCTTTTCCCAGTTGTCCCGGCGCCGGGTCACGCTGGTGAGTGTGGATGCACCGAATCTTCCGGGGCGCTTCCCCCCCATGGTGGAGGTCTCCCATCCCGATCTTTTTTATGTCCGGTTCCACGGCCGAAACGCCCGGGGGTGGCGATCCGGGAAGATGCATCTCCAGTTCGATTACAATTACAGCGACGCGGAACTGATGGAGTGCATCGAAAAACGGATCGCCCCCATGGCCCAACGGGCCCGTCGGGGCGTCCTCTTTTTCAACAACCACGTGCGGGCCCAGGCCCCGGAAAACGCCCTGCGGCTCATACGCCTCCTCAAGGCCCGGGGACTCACACCGGCATGACATGCGGGAGCGGTTCATCATCCACATCAACGTGGCCGACTTCGCGGCAACGCTGGAGCGGCGCCTCGATCCCCGGCTCCGCCGGCGCCCCCTCCTCATCGCGCCCCGGGGCACCCCCCGGGCCGTCATATACGACATGAGCGAGGAGGCATACCAAAGCGGGGTGCGCAAGGGGATGGCCCTGCGAAAGGCCCTGCGGCGCTGTCCCGGTGCCCACGTTCTCCCGCCCCAGCCCCACTGCTACGAAAAGGCCGTGCGGATGCTCGTGAAACAGGCCCTTCCCTATACGCCCCTGGTGGAGGTCCCGGACTCCCGGGGGCATCTTTTCCTCGACGTCACCGGGACCGGGAGGCTCTTCGGCCCCCCGCCGGCTCTGGCCTGGCGCATCCGGAAAAGGGTGCGCGCCGCCATGGGACTGGATCCCATCTGGTCCGTGGGCCCCAACAAGCTGGTGGCCAAAGTGGCCACCCGCGTGGTGAAACCCTCCGGCGAGTACATCGTGGGCGCCGGAGAAGAAAGGGCCTTCCTGGATCCCGTCCCCGTCCACCTGATCCCCGGTGTGGAGGCCGAGGAGGTCCGGCGGCTTTTGGAGCTCAATCTGACCCGGGCGGGAGAGGTGGCCCGCCTCTCCGAAGACCAGCTCACCCTCCTTTTCGGCCGGCGGGGAAGGATGCTCCACGAAGCGGTCCACGGCATCGATCCGTCGCCCCTCTTCCCTTTGTCCCACGCGCCCCCCGTGGTGACCGTGACGCATCTCTTCGGCGAAGACGCCCACACCCTGACGGCGCTCGAAAGGGCCCTCTTCAGCCTCGTGGAACAGGCCGGCGCCGCCTTGCGCCGAAAACGGCTGGCCGCCCGCCGCATGCGGCTTTCCATGGACTATTCCGACGGCATCCGAATCAGCCGGAAGATCCGGATCGTCCCGCCGTCGGCCAACGATTTTGCCCTCTTTCCGCTTGCCGCGGCCCTTTTGAAAGACACCTGGAAACGTCGCGTCCGGATCCGCCGTCTGAGTCTGACCTGCCGTCGGCTCACCTACCCGCCGCCGGTCCAGCAGGACCTTTTCCTCGAAACCGCCGGGGAAAAGCACCCAAAAGAGCGCCTGATCCGCGCCCTGGACGCCGTCCGGAGCCGCTTCGGAGAGGCCGCCGTGCGGACCGGGCGGATGCTTGCCGCCTGACCCATGATTCCCCTGGCCGTTCATTCCCACTACTCCCTGATGCAGGGAACCGAGGCGCCGAAACGGCTCTGTCAAAGGGCAAGGCGTCTGGGATACGGCCGGATGGCCCTTGTGGACACGGACGGCCTCTACGGCCTCTGGAGCTTCCTCAAAGGATGCGCCGAGGCAGGGATCCGGCCCATGGTCGGCGCCACCTTGACGGACCCGGCGTCAGGAAACCGGGCCGTATGCCTGGTGGAAGACGAGACCGGGTATCGCAACCTCTGCCGCCTCATCACCCGTCGCCACGGCAGGGAGCCCTTTGACTTGAAGACCGCCCTTCCCCGCTTCGCCAAAGGCCTCGTCGTCCTGGCCGCGGTGCCGGCATGGATCGCCTTCTGGCATGAGGCCGGGGTGTGCGTGGCCGCCGCCCTTTCCAGGGGCAGAGACGCCCATGGCCGGGTCCTGGAGGCCCTGTCCCGCCGCCTCGGCATCCCCTTTGTGGCCGCCCCGGAAATCCTCTTCGGCGCGCCCGAGGATTTCACCGTCCACCGCCTCCTCCGGGCCATCGCCAAAAGGACCCTGCTTTCCCGGCTGGCGCCCGGCGACACGGCCCCCCCGGAGGCCTTTTTGGCGCCGCCCTCCGTCTACAGGCAGCGCTTTCACCTTTTTCCCGAAGCCCTGGGGGCCTCCCATGCCCTGGCCGAACGCCTCACCTTCACGGCCCCCCGGTTCGGCGTGGTGCTGCCGCCCTGGACCGACCCGCACGGCCGGACGGCCTCCCGGGTGCTGCGCCAGCAGGCCTATGAAGGGGCCCGAAAGCGCTACGGCGAAGATCTCCCGGAGACCGTGGTGGAGCGCATGGAACAGGAACTGGCCGTCATCGAAAAGATGGGGTTTTCCGCCTATTTTCTGGTGGTCCGGGACATCGTAAAAAACAGCCCCCGGACCTGCGGCCGGGGAAGCGCCGCCGCTTCCCTGGTGGCCTATGCCCTGGGAATCACCCACGTCTGCCCCATCACCCATCACCTCTACTTCGAGCGATTCTTGAACCCGGGGCGAAACGACCCGCCGGACATGGACGTGGACTTTGCCTGGGACGAACGGGATCGCGTCCTTGAAAAGGTCCTGAAGCAGTATGCCGGACACAGTGCCATGGTGTGCAATCACGTGACCTTCCAACCGAAAGCGGCCCTCCGGGAAACCGCCAGGACCTTCGGGCTCACAGAGGCCGAGATCGGCCGGATCTCCAAGCGCCTCCCCGGGTTCTGGCGCATGGAAAACCAGGGAGAAGACATCCCGGCCCGGGTCCGGAAAATGCCCGAACTGCAAGGCCTGGACTTCCCGGACCCGTGGCCGGCAATCTTCAAGCTGGCCCGGAGGCTCATCGGCATTCCCCGCCATCTTTCGGTCCATGCCGGGGGAGTGGTGATCACGCCCGGGCCCGTCCGCGACTACGTGCCCGTGCAAGCGACGCCCAAGGGCGTGCCCGTCATCCAGTGGGAAAAGGACGGCACCGAGGCGGGCGGCATGGTCAAGATCGACCTTTTGGGCAACCGGAGCCTGGGGGTGATCCGGGACGCCGTCGCCAACGTGAAGGAAAACGGCATTCGTTTCGACGAAACCCGCTGGGAGCCGGAAGCGGATCCGGCCACCCGGCGCTGCGTGGCCGAAGGAAGGACCATGGGGTGTTTTTACATCGAAAGCCCGGCCATGCGTCTGCTCCAGAAAAAGGCCGGAACAGGCGACTTCGAGCATCTGGTCATCCACAGCAGCATCATCCGGCCGGCGGCCAACCGGTACATCCGCGAGTATCTCCGCCGCCTCCACGGCAGGCCCTGGAAGCCCCTCCATCCCCTCCTGAAAGACGTCCTCGACGAGACCCTCGGCATCCTGGTGTACCAGGAGGACGTCTCCAAGGCGGCGGTGGCCCTGGCCGGCTTTTCCCATGTGGAAGCCGACGGGCTCCGGAAAATCCTGTCCAAGAAGGACAGGGAAAAGCGGCTCAAAGACTACCGGAGGCGCTTTGCGGCGGGCGCCCTGGGCCGGAAAATTCCCAGGGCGTGCATCGATGCCGTCTGGGACATGATAATGAGCTTCGAGGGCTACTCTTTCTGCAAGCCCCACAGTGCCAGCTACGCCCGGGTCTCCTTCCAGGCCGCCTTTTTGAAGACCCACTTTCCGGCCGAGTTCATGGCCGCCGTCCTCAGCAACCAGGGGGGCTACTACAGCCCTTTTGCCTATGTGTCAGAAGCCCGCCGCATGGGCCTCACGGTCCTTTCGCCGGATGTCAATGGGAGCGAAATCCGGTGGAAGGGCAAGGGCAAGACCCTCCGGGTGGGTCTGCGCTCCATTTCAGGGCTCGGCCGTGCCACCCGGGAAAAGATCGTTGCCCGGCGAAACGCCGGTCCCTACCGGAGCCTTCTCGATTTCCTGGACCGGGTCCGGCCCGATGCCTCCGAGGCCCGGCGCCTCATCCACGCCGGCGCCTTCGACGCCCTCCATCCCGGGGAAAGCCGTGCCGATCTGCTCTGGGCCCTGGCTGCATGGCAACGCGGTCGCCTTCCAGAAACGGATCTCTTTGCAAGCGCCCCCCCACCCCCGAAGCCGCATCTTCCGCCCGACGACGAAAGGCAGCGCCTGAAAAACATGTTCGCGGTACTCGGATTCCTCTGCGATCGACACCCCATGACCCTTTTTGCCCAACAGCTTCGAAACAGGGGAATCGTCAAGGCCAGGGACCTGCATCGCTTTGTGGGAAAAACCGTGAAGGTGGCCGGGCTTCTGATCACCGGAAAACGGGTCCATACCCGGCACGGGGATCCCATGGCGTTTCTCACCTTTGAAGACGAGACCGGCCTTTTGGAGACCACCTTTTTTCCTGAAACCTATCGCCGCTTCCGTGCCGGGGTGGACAACTCCAGGCCCTTTATCCTTTCCGGAAAAGTGGAAGAAGAATTCCAGGCCGTCACCCTCACGGTCCATGGGGTGTCGGCCCTTTGCAAGAGCTGGCCTGCATCCCCTCAACCGGGCAAGCGTATCCCTGTTTCAGTGCCGGATCCGGTTGCAAATTGAAGGCATCGGTCTTATTATGATCCAAATAAAGGGGAAAAAGAGGCTTAAAACGCCCTTTGAACAATTTCGCAGGATACATGAGGAGGAAACCGGGCCCTATGGGAAATCAGATCCGAACCACACTCCTTCTTGCCGCCATGACCGTTTTGATCGTTTTTGTCGGAAAGCTTCTGGGAGGACGCCAGGGGATGGTCATCGCATTGGTCCTGGCGGCGGGGATGAACTTTTTCAGCTATTGGTACTCGGACAAGATCGTCTTGAAAATGTACGGGGCGCAAGAAGTGGACCGGCACCGGGCCCCCGAACTTTACGACATCGTCTCCACCCTGGCCCAAAGGGCGAAACTTCCCATGCCCCGGCTCTATGTCATCCCCAAGGAATCGCCCAACGCCTTTGCCACCGGAAGGAACCCGGAGCACGCCGCCGTGGCGGTGACCCGAGGGTTGCTGAAGATCATGAACCGGGAGGAAGTCATGGGGGTTTTGGCCCATGAATTGGCCCATGTCCACAACCGGGACATCCTCATCGGTTCCGTGGCCGCCACCATGGCCGGCGCCATCATGATCCTGGCCAACATGGCCCGGTGGGCGGCCTTCTTCGGCGGGGGAAGGGACGATGAAAACAACGGCATGGGCGCATTGGGGATGATCGCCCTGTCCATCATCGCGCCGCTGGCCGCCGTCATCATCCAGATGGCCGTCTCCCGGTCCCGGGAATATCTGGCGGACGCCACAGGCGCCCGTTTTGCGCAAAATCCGGAAGGCCTGGCCCGGGCCCTTGAAAAACTCCAGGCCTACTCGCGGCGCATCCCCATGGAGGCCAACCCGTCCACGGCCCACATGTTCATCGTGAATCCCTTATCCGGGAAAAGCTTCATGGCCCTTTTTTCCACCCACCCGCCCGTGGAAGAGCGCATCGCCCGGCTCCGGGGCGGTCGGATCCCCCCTTCCGGCAGACCTAGAAAAGATTCCCGGGACGGAATCACCAACCAGGGACGGGCCTTCTGGGACCGGCTCTCCCCATAAGCACCCAAAGAGGCCGCCTTTGAACCAAAAACTGCTTGCCTTTTCCTTGAAACGCCATGGCGGATGACCGGACCCGGGCTCTCCTGGAGCACCTGCGCCGGGACATGGAGGCACTGGCCCGTACCCTGAAAGTGGAAGCGCCTTCCCTTGCGGCATGGACCCGCGTCCTGGACGTGAAGCTGCTCCCCCGCCTGGATCCGGATTTCCCCCTCATTGCCGCCATCTGCGGCGGCGGCTCTTCGGGGAAGTCCACCCTGTTCAACACCCTGGTCCGCGCCGGGATCTCTCCCACCGGGGGCCGGGCCGGCATGAACCGGCGGATTCTCATGGCCCTGCACGAAGAGACGGCCTTGAGAAGGGCGTTTCTCCTTTCTCTTTATGCGCCTTTCGACGCCGCTCCCGAGCCGTTGACCGAACCGGATGCCCTGAAAGCGCCGGGGCCGCCCCTTTACATGGCGGACAAGGGGGTTCCCAGGAACCTGATCCTTTTCGACACACCCGATTTCGACACCGGCGCCCAGGGCACTTACATGAACCGGCAGGAGGCCCGAAAGGCCCTGGAGGCCGCCGACCTTTTCATCTACATCTTCACCAACGCCACTTACAACAATCGCGACAATACCGACTTTATCTCCCGGATGCTCACCGGCATCGGCATGCGCAAGGCCTTTTTGGTGTACCGGGTCTATCCCGGCTTCACCGACGCCGAAGTCTGTGAACACGCCATGACCGTGGCCCGAAACATCTACGGGGAAGATGCGGAGTCCCAGATCCTGGGAATCTACCGGGCCGATGAAAACAACGCCGTGGCCGAGGGGAAGGCCTTTCCTTCCCTCAGGCCGGCCCATACCCGGTATCCGCCCTTCCACCAGGCCCTCGAGGCCGTCGATCCGCTCGGGCTCCGGGAAAGTACATTGACCTCCATTTTAACCGATGCCCTCCGGAAGGCCCGGTCCCTGCTCGAAGCGCTCGAAGGCGCCCGGGAGGCGCTCTCCCGATACACCCGCAGCCTCAAAGACGTCCAGGAGACCCAGATCCGGCAAAGCCTCCGGCATTTTCCGGCGGATCGGTTGATGAAACGCTTCCTCCGGATCTGGACCGCCTCGGATCCGCCCTTGATCCGCACCCTCCGAAAGACGGGGCACCTTTTGGAAAGTCCTTTCCAATGGCTTGCAAAGGTCACCGCCCGGATGCGGCCTTCCAACAGTCAAAGACCCCGCGCCCCGGGGCCGTTGGACTTCGAATCCCAGGTCACATCGGATCTTCTCTTTGCCGCCCACGACCTCTTTTCAAGCGCCCTTTCCGAATACCTCCATGTTCCGGGGGAAAACCGAGACCCCGGGATTCCGGCGCCTCCGGCGGTCCTTGCCGCGCAAAAGGCGCTTTCCGCCGCCGGATGGAAACGCACCCGGGATGCCCTTTTGGCCCGAAAGGAGACTCTTTTTACCCTTTCAAACCAATTGGACGACCGACTGGCTGAAATCGCCGACGATTTCAGGAAGCAAATGGGATCGGCCGACCGTATCCGGCAATACCTTTCGGCGGCCTTGAATATCCTTCCGGCAACCCTTGCCGTCACCTATATCCTGCATACCGGAAATCCCGCGGGTGCCGTGGGCATCAAGGTGAAGCTGGCCCATCTTCTCAGGAGCAAAGACCTGTACGCCCTGCTGGCCATCCCCGCCACGGCCGGGTTCAAGGCGGCGGACATGAAACAACTCCGGGAACTGCTCCGTCCCCTGGTGCAGACCTGGTTCAAAGAAAAACGCAGGGAAGTTGAAAGGATCTTTGAAGACCATATCACCGGCGAGATCTTGGCGTGTGCCCGTGACGCCCTTTCCCGCTCCGCGTCTCTCATTGCCGGCATTGAGAAGGATCTCGGGGCCCTTGAAGGGCATCTCCTTGAACAAGCCCGGAATAAACCATGAAAAAAAGTGAACCGGTGGAAAGAGGCCTTTCACGGATTCAGGCCCTGGGGGAGATCCAAGGGGTTTTAAAGGATTTGAACCGCCTTGAAAAGCGCTTGAAACAAGCACCCCTCTGGAGGCCGGGCACGGCCTTGATCCGGGAATGCCGTGAAGCCTCCCGCCTGATTGCCGGCTTGAAAGCGCGTTTCGAACAAAAGCTCGTGGTGACGCTCATCGGTCCTTCCGGCTCCGGGAAATCCACCCTTTTTAACGCCCTTGCGGGCGTGGACGATCTTTCGAAAACGGGCTCCAAGCGCCCCACAACCGAAAAAATCGTCCTTTTATCCCAAAAGGACTCCGACATAACAGACATCCTCGGCACCCTGGAAACCGCGCCCGCAGAAATCCACCACCGCCCGGAATGCGATCTTTTAAGACACATGGTGCTCATCGACACGCCTGACACGGACAGCACCCATCTCGTGAATCACCGCCGATGCCTCCATCAGGTCCTTGCCCTTTCCGACGTGCTCATCTGCCTTTTCGACGCGCAGAATCCGAAAAGAAGAGATCATGTCGATTTTCTCAGCCCCCATGTCCGCCGTTTCGAGGGCGCATCCCTCATCGTGGTCCTGAACAAATGCGACCGCCTGGACGAAGAAGAACTCGGAAACACCATTGTACCGGAGTTTACGGGGTATCTTGAGGCGTGTTGGGGAAAACCGGCCGAAGCCCTCTTTTGCATATCGGCGCGCAACCACCTGAAAGATCCCCGGTGGGATGCCACGGCCCTTCCCCGGCACGGTTTTGATCAGTTTGACGGCCTCAAAAAAACCCTACAGCAGGCGTTTGCAAAGGCGGGGGCCCGCTTTGACCGGCGGTTGAAAAACGCCCGCGCGCTTTGGGAAGCCGTCTCCAGCCGGGCCCGAAGGGAAGCCTTAAAAGATCGAAAACCCTTGATTCAGGCCCTGGATCAGATCCAAAACCTCGAAAAAAGGGCCGCCGAGAAGGCGGTGACCACCCTCCAATCCGACAGGACCCGCCTTCCTTTTTCCGTTCCCGCCCGCATCTACCAGGAACTGGCCCAGCGCTGGACCGGGCCCGTGGGCTGGCTCATCGCCGTATGGGCCCGTTTCCTTATGGTTGGAAGCGGAATCCGGAATCTGTTTCGCCTGCCCGGGTCCGTCCGGCACCTTAAAGAGCGGGCAAGGGCTTTTCATCCGTCAAACCCAACCGGCCCCGGGGCCGCCATGACCGGCAAGGGACCGGGGGCCGCCGCGCTTTTCGCCTATCGGTTTGAGCTTGTACGGCATTGGGGAGACATGGCGGCGGCACTGGTCAAGGGGCGCTTTGACCCCTGGGTGTGGAAGGTCGATACCCTCCTTCAACAAAGGGCGGCATTGGAAGATTATTTTTCATTCTTATGGGACAGCGCCCTTGAAACGGAAATTCAGCGCACCTGCAACAGGCTCAGCGGCGTTTTCCTTCAACTGCTCTTCAACCTCCCCGGGCTGGGCATACTGGGGTACGCCGCATGGGTGACCGTAAACGATTTCATCCGGGGAAGGATCCTTCCCTTTGATTTTTTCCTGCATGCCCTTTTTGCCGTGGGGGTTATCCTTTTGTTGAGTTTCTTTGCCTACCAGGCCCTGGTCCGGTTTGCCGCAACAAAACACCGCCTGGAGGCCCGCGCCCTTGAGACGGCCCGCCGGATGGCCGCCGCGGAAGGACGCCTTCAAGAAAGCCCCCTCGTCGACCAGATCACCGCCGTCCTGTCCCTGACCGATCCCTCCGGGATCCCCCATGAAACCGCAACAAAAGGGCCCCGGCCCCTGCCCTTTTCCGGGGCCTCCCCAAAAGAGTGACCCATAACGTCTTTATTGAATGAGCTTTATTTTTCGGTATTGCTCACGGATCCGCTTTTCCCAGGCGGCATCTCCCTTGAGATAGGAGCGGGCCATGCGGTTGAACGACAGCGCCCTTTTGGGATCTTTTTTCAGGATCCACGCCTCGGCAAGGAGGTAATATCCCCTGCCGTTGTATGGGTTCAATGCAATGGATTGCTCCAGGATCCGGATGGCCGACTCCGCGTCCCCGGCATCCAGGTATCGCCGGGCCTGTTCCATTAGGGAGACGGAAGCCACCTCCCCGGGGCTTTTGGACGGAACCGCTTTTTCCGCCTGTTGAGCACCTTCTCCCGTTTCCTTCCATGTCTCGGCAGGGTGATCCCTGGACACATGCCCCACCGGCACACGAAGGGCCACCTGTCTGACACAGGCCGTCAAAAACAGTAAAAAGAGGCCCAAAACCAGGCACATCCGGTTTTTTGGCATCCTAGGGACCTCCCTCTTCGGTTTCCGGAACCCATTTTTCCCATCTTTTTCTCATGATACGGAGTCCATAGTTCGGTCCATGGAGGGTACAGCGTCTCTTGGGGACGTTTTCCGAAAGGAAGACTTCTTCTTCGGTGACAGGGCAAATATCCGGCCACGCCAATTGGCCGCTTTCCACGCATATCCGTTTCTTCACAATCCCCTCGGGGACCTTGAAGACATTCCTTGAAATGCGATGCTTGATGGCCGTCATCAACTCCGCCCAGATGGGCAGCGCTGCGGAGGCGCCGGTGAGCCCCGTGGATCGATTGTCGTCAAATCCCACCCAAATGAGCGCCAAAACCTCGGGGGTGTAACCCACGAACCACGCATCGCGATAGTTGTTGGTGGTCCCGGTTTTTCCGGCCACGGGAAAGGTGATGCCGCGCCGGGACAGGGAGCGGCCGGTCCCGTGCGTGACGGCATACTGCAGCATGGACGTCATGAGGTAGGCCTTGGAGGGCGGAATCACCGAAGACAACGTCATATATTTTCGTTTCACCAGCTTCCCGTTTTCATCATAGACTTCCTTGAGGGAGAGGGGAAAAGGCTCGACGCCGTCGGCGGCAAAGGCGCAGTAGGCGGTGGCAAGCTCCAGAGGAATCACTTCGAAAGCCCCCAGGGAGACGGCCGGATACGGGCGCAGGGGGGTTGAAAACCCAAATTTGTGAATCGTCTCCACCACCTTTTTCAGGCCGATTCTCATGGCCAAATCCACCGTGGCCAGATTCACCGATTGCGCCAGGGCCTCTTTGAGCCGGAGGTGTTTTCGAAAAACCGGCTTATAGTTTTTAGGCTGCCAAAAATGGCCGTCCACCGTGTATGTCCTGGGTTCATTGGAAAGCAAAGAGGCAGGGGTGAAGGTGTCCAGGGCGCTCAAATAAACAAAGGGTTTGATGGTGCTCCCGGGCTGTCGCCTGGCCTGGGTAATCCGGTTGAATTGGCTGGCACTGTAGTCCCGCCCCCCCACCATGGCGAGGATGGCGCCGGTTTTGGGATGCATCACGAGGATTGCGCCTTGGAGCCGCTCTGAGGGGTTTAACCGTTTCAGCTCGGGATGACGTCTTTCCAAACGCGCCAGGCCGTGGGCAAGGGCCTTTTCCGCGGCACGTTGAACCTGCGTGTCCAAAGTCGTGTAGATGGTCAGCCCCATGCCCGACAAGACTTCCCTGGGGTAAAGGCGGGACAGCTGTCTGGAAACATAATCCATGAAGTACGGCGCCCTTTTCCCATAGCGTTTCACGCCCACCGTCCTTACGGGCAGGGATTGCGCCTTCTTCAGCTGTTTGCCGGAAATCCATCCTTCTTTGAACATGGCACGCAGTACCCGGTTCCGTCGTTTGAGGGCCGCCTGCGGGTGGCGATGGGGGGAGTACCGGTTCGGCGCCTTGATGAGTCCGGCCAACAGGGCGGATTCATCAAGAGAAAGATCCTGGGCCGGTTTGCCGAAATAAAATTGGGCCGCTTCCCCGATGCCGTTGATCGACACCGACCCTTTCTGACCGAAATAGATCTCATTGAGATAGATCTCCAGAATCGTCTTCTTGTCATACAGGGCCTCCATGGTCAGGGCAATCAGCATTTCCTTGAATTTCCTTGAAAAAGTCCTTTTCGGCGTGAGGAAATAATTCTTGGCAAGCTGCTGGGTCAGGGTGGATCCCCCTTGCCGGATCCCCCCTGAGAGCAAATTGGTGACCAGGGCCCGCGCCATGCCGATGGGATCGATCCCCGGATGATGAAAAAAACGGCTGTCTTCGATGGCAAGGACGGCATGGATCAGATGCCGGGGAAGCTGATCTATGGAGACCAGACGGCGTTGCTCCCTTTCCGGGCCGAAAAAAAGCATCAGCGCCTCCGGCTCCATCTCCATAAGGGGAAGGACCTGCCCGGTATCCCTGCGCTCAAGGGACTCGATTTGATCCGCCTCGAAACGGATGAGAAGCGGAAAGCCCTTCCGTTTTTTTCCGGTCATCTTAATGTCCTTCAAGAAAAGCGCAAGGCTTTCCGGAAGGATCCGCATCTCCCCTGGCATCTCCGGATTCCGGGGGACTTCTCGATAGCCCAGATCCCTCAGCTTTTGGAAAAATAGGCCTTTATTGAGGCGCTGCCCCGGGTACAGGAGGGTGACATCCGAGTACACCCGGGAAGGAATCTGCCAGCGACGGCCTGAAAATCGTTTTTCGATTTCAAATGACAGATAAAAACAGTAAAGGACCGTGGTGATGCCCCCAACCAGAAGCGCAAACAGGAGGAAAAGCCCCGCCTTTTTCCATCGTTGTCCTTTTCTGCCCGTCATCTTGGGCGCCCTTTATAAATGGAAATAAAACACGGCACTTGTCTTTTTCCTGTTGATTGCAAAGGAACGTTCAAGGGCTTTTCCGGAAAAGCCGGGGCCGCTTATATCCCAATTGGGCCGTCCCTGAGCCCTTTTTCCATTGTAACCGATCTTTTATACACCATCAATGGCTTCCCGCAACCCTGATGCGCGCCCGATTTTTTAAGGACAAAAAAGAGGCGCGTTTTGTCTTGGCCTCGGAGGACAAAACGCGCCGTGTAAAAAGGAGGGTGTTTCAACGTGGCATCGGACGCCGTGTGCTTTTCACAACATGTTCTTTATCGCTGTCCTATCAAGACTTCATCTTCCCCGGAAGCAATAGCGCCTTTCTTCCCAGTGTCCGGGAGAAACCAGCCGTTTTTCCCATCGCCCCGGAACCCAGCACCCACGCCGCCAGTAGCCGGGAACCCACACCCAGTCGTACCGGGGAGGGATCCACACGCGCCGCACTTCCCATTGATCGCACTCAGGCGCCGGGGGGGACGGCGGAAAACGGTAAAAGGGCGGCGGTGCAGGCCTGTAGCAATAGGGGGGATGCAACAACGCACTGCCCAGCAGTGCCGCGCCGAGTCCGATGGCCACCCCTTCCCAACGATACCGCTGGGGGCTTTTGGCATGGGCGCTGGAAGCGGTGAAGAGGGCCACGCATACCACAAGGCTTGCAACGGCCAGCAATGATGGTTTCTTTTTCATGGAAGACCTCCTTTTCTGACCCGTTTGTCCTTATGGACGTGTAAGGAATGCGATAGGTCTACAACTTTGTTTCAAAGGATAAATTTTTTTCAGGCTTTACGGAGGGCGGAAAAAGACCTATTTTCGAATATGGGAGGAAACTCGGGAATGGATGTGTCAACTGGGAAAAAGAGGCCCTGGACATTCATGACATGGGTGCTCATCCTTTCGGGGAGCTTTCATGGTTTGTCCTTTACCCCCGTTTACGGCTTTCGTTTTTGAAAGCCGCCTTTGATCCACGGTTGCAAAAAAGACCCTGAAGCATTCCTGAAAAGACGCCAAGTCATAAGGAAGATGGCCCGTGGGCCTGTTGGATAGCAACCGGGTCACCATCGGATCCTCGGCAGGGACAAACTCGACAATCAGGTTTTTCGATATTTCCGAAAACCAACAGGCAACATGCTCCATGGGGATATAGGAGGACAGGACCAAATGATGGACCAGGGCCAACGCCAGAACCAAGTCCCCAGGGCCCCGCTCCTGAAGGCTCATGCGCTCGCGAGAGCCCCATCCCAAACCCGGAGACGGATTGGCAAGATCCACGGTCAAAGGGAGGATCCGCGCTTTCAAGCCGCGCTGCCGGCTGGTTCTGTAAATCTGTTCTGTGCATGCGGGATCTTGTTCGAGGCTGACGACAAAGGCGCCATGAGAGGCGGCCATTTTCGAAAACTCTCCTGTGTTGGCCCCCAAATCCCACACCGTTTCAGGCCGTACCTTTCCCAGGACCCCCTTTAAATTCCGATTTTTCCTGAAGCGCCTGGGAATCGTAGGTACGGAATTTTTCATATTCTTTCCACAAGCCGGATCCGTTTTCCCATGAGAGATGGGAAACGGTCCGCCTGAGGGACCGGATGAGGCCCAGGAGCCCGGCATCGCTTGTCTTGGGGGTTTTTCCCGGAAGGGGGGCGTTCCATCTTCTCCCGGCGCTGGGCGTTTTTTTGAAACCGTGCATGGAGGACGAGATGCATGAACAGACCGGGGCGGAGCCGCTTTCTCAGTGGAAGAACGGATTGGGCCAAATCCAACGGGAAACCGTCGATGAAATGCCGCCACAGGCCCGTGAGGCGAATATCGCCATGGGCGGCCATGGCCGGAGGCGCCAAAAAGTGGGAACAGAATTGTCCGTATGCCACCCAGGGGCTTTCCGGGATCCGTTTCCCGATGGAAAGGATATCGATGAGCTTTAAGCCGGATCCATCGTATTGGGCATTGAAGGCACTGGCATCCCGCAGCCAAAATCCTTTTGGGAGCAGTCGCTCCATGATGTCAAGATGAAGGCGCGCAGCATCCTTGAGCATGGAAAAGGACCACTCCCAGGGATAGCTGACGAAGGGCAGTCTCGGATGCCTGAGACAGTATACGGTGCCGTCCGGAGCACCTGACGGCGCCTCCACCTCTTCATAGTGGATGAGGAGCCCTTCACCAATGAGGGATTTAAAGACTCCCGCACTCCGGGCCGCTTCAAAGTCTTCCATACCGTCCGGCATGACACTCCGGAAGATCGTTGTGCCGGAATCAAAGACGCGGCCGGCGGGATCCCTGAATGACCCAAGGTCAGCCACGATCTCCTTCGTTTTCCCGGGCGGGACGGGGGGCCTTCCCGAACAAGGTCTTGATCCGCTTCCAAAAAACGCCCAGGGAGATCCCGGCTGCAGCGACGGCCGCCAGCAACCCCTGAACCAACATGCTTCAGGTCCCCGGATCCAAATAGGCGTAAGAGCGATCCGCCTGGAAAAATAGAACGATCCCCGTTGTGCATATCAAAAAACCGCTTCGTTTTTTCTTCATTTTCACCTCCTTGTCCTCCCCGACAGCCCACTGGGGATGTTCTTCCGGCCGATCCCTCAATCGTTACCGACCCCCCTATCCCCGACCGCAAAGAGATCTTCCCTTCCGCTCACCCGGCGGACCAGGTCCCGATAATCTTGGGCCCCGTGGGATCCGGGGGCGAACTCAAAGACCGATTTTCCGAACGCAGGCGCTTCCGACAAGACGATATTATAGCGAATCGGCCTGCACACCAACTCTCCGTAGAGGGACTCCAGCTTCTCCAGGATTTTCCGGGATTGGCTGACCCGAAAATCGAGAAAAGTGGGGAGGATATACTTCAACGTCAGAATATTGCGATATTTTTGGATGGAGGCGACACTTTTAAAAAATTCAAGCAGGCCGTGAAGCGTCATGACTTCCAGGGAGACCGGCGTTAAAATCTCTGTAACATAAAAGAGGGTGGTAATGGTGAGGGGATCCCAACCCGGGGATGTGTCCACGATAACGAAATCATAGGCCGACTCTATGGGTTTGAGGGCCTCGGTGAGGGTCATTTCCCCGCCGAAATCCTTGCGGCTGATGAGCCGTTTCACACCCGCCAAAGACTTCCCCCCGCACAGAAGCCACAGATCCCTGCGTGCCTCATAAAGCGCTTCCCCGGCGGAAAGCTCGCCGGTGACCAGCTCGGTCAGTCCGGCCCTGGGCTTTACTCCCAGCATATACGCGTCCTGGCCCTGGGTGTCCGTATCCACGAGGAGGACCTTATACCCTCCAAGGGCCAGGCCTGCAGCCAGATTGACCGCCGTGGTCGTCTTGCCGACCCCACCTTTGCTCAGGGCGATGGCGAGGGTCCGGGGTCTTTTGCCTTCTCTTTGCGCCTTCCCCTGGTTTGGGGACGGTGATGCCTTTACCGAGAACGGGAAACGGGTGCCGCAAGCCCGGCACCTGGCGACTTTCACATTCGGGGGAATCCGGCCCTCGGCAATATGATGCGCTTTCCGGCAGGCCGGGCAAATCACGATCATACGCCGTCTCCTTTTCGTCGTCCGCCGCCCAGGTTCTGTCTTAAAATCTTTTCAACCACTCGCCTTGCTGATTTGTTTTGCTCGAATTCTTTCAGGACCCGGACCGGGTCCTGGTTGACGATCCCCGAAAGGGTCCCAGGCGTTTTCATTGTTTGGAAAACAAGGTGCGGCGGTTGGATTCGAGATAGGCTTCAATCCGATCGAGGGATCGCCTGTTGGACTGGAGAACTTCGATGCCGCATAAATACGCTTCCGCCTCACACGGGGTAATATGAACGACACGCGCCTTCAGCACGATGCGCTCTTTCCCACAAACCACGGTGACAGGATCGAGAATCTCCCCGGGCTCGAAGATACCGGGTTCGGGAACAAGAAAACCGATTCCCCGACGGCTCATATTGAGGACAGGGAAGCGTTGGTTTTTGATCCGGACCCGGACCGGCCGGGAAAGATCCTCCGGTGTCCGATAGGTTTCCCGTGTGACGATCAAAAACTCCAGCCCGTTTTCCTTGTTTTTCTTCTCCGGGCTTTTTGCAAAACCGGAGTCTGTGTCGCCGGGTTTTCGTTCTTTTTTCTCTTTATTATCCGCCACTGAAACATCCTCCGGGATGAAAGGGCCTTTGGAATGCCCTGCCCTTGTTCCTGGATTCTCTTGATACCTGCGTCTTGCACAGGTCGGAGGGTTTTCCAGGCAAAGCCCTTTAGAGCATATTTTTCGATGATTGTGGGTATTTATTTGACATTTCCATTTTTGTCAACGAAAATAAGTACTTTAAAGAGAACTGCTTTCTTGATGGGATCCCTTTTACGGAGGAAAGCAGCGGGATTCAAGGGAAAAGACAATGCGTTTGGTGCCATTCAACGTCTGCGCCAAATAAAAAAAATCAGGTCAATGCCCCCCATGGAGACTTGGGCATGGAATCTATCGAATGCCTGGGAAACATCCCGCTGGAACCGTGTGTGTTTGTCATTCCGGGTGCCACCGGGGATCTGGCCAATCGAAAGCTTCTTCCGGCGCTTTTCAATCTTTTTAAAAACAAGGCGTTACCGGAACCCTTTCTCATCATCGGGTGCGGCCGGACCCGGATCCCCCGAAAAGCCTTTCAGGAGCGTACCCGGGCTTCGTTGGAAAGGGCCGGGATTTTGGATCCGGGCAAATGGGGGGTTTTCTCAAACTCCCTTTTCTACAAGCAACTTTCCTACCATGATGCCCAATCCGGAAAAGCCCTTGCCCGGTACCTGAAATCCCTTGATCGAAAGGAAAAAACCCGGGGAAACCGCATCTTTTACCTGGCGCTGCCCCCCGCCCTCTACGGGCCCGTGGCCGGTATCCTCGGAAAGGCGGGGCTGGGCCTCGAGAAAAAGGAAGGCTGGGGATGGTCCAGGCTGGTGGTGGAAAAGCCCTTCGGATACGACCTGGAAAGCGCCTTAAGACTCGACCGCGAAATCCGGGGCCACTTTGAGGAACACCAGGTCTTCAGGATCGACCACTATCTTGCCAAGGAAACGGTTCAAAACATCCTGACGTTTCGTTTTGCAAATGCCGTGTTCGAGCCCATATGGAACCGCAGGTACATTGATTCCATTCACATCATGGCAGTGGAACGCCTCGGCGTGGAGCATCGGGCCGGATACTACGACCAGGCCGGGGTCATCCGGGACATGTTCCAAAACCACATGATGCAACTTTTGGCCATGGTCACCATGGAGCCGCCGCCCCAATTCGAATCCGACGCCGTACGGGACGAAAAAATCAAGGTATTTCGTTCCCTTCGCCCCTTTCCGGTGGATGCCCTGAAAGCGCTTCTCGTCCTCGGCCAGTACACACGCGGATTTTCAGGTCAAACACCCCTTCCCGCCTACCGGGAGGAACCCGGGGTCAGGCCCGGATCCCTCACCCCCACGTATGCCCTGATGAAGGTTTTTATCGACAACTGGCGCTGGCAGGGGGTTCCCATCTTCTTGGAATCCGGAAAACGGCTCAAGAAAAAGCGCACCGAAATTCTCATTACCTTCAAAGACGTGCCCCATCTCATGTTCCAAAAAACCTTTGACGAGGCCATTTCCCCCAATCGTCTGGTTCTGGGCATCTATCCTGAAGAACACATCCAGTTGACCTTCCAGACCAAAAGCCCCGGTGTAAAGATGTGCCTCAAGAGCGCTGTTTTGGATTTCAAATACCATCAGGAAAGTGCGGCGCCGGTCCTTGAGGCCTATGAAAAGGTCCTCATCGATTGCATGACAGGAGATCAGATGCTTTTCTGGCGCCAAGACGGCGTAAAGGCATGCTGGTCCTTCTTAACACCCATTTTAAACGCCTGCGAGACCTGCGCCTTCCGGGAGGCCATGCTGCATCTCTACCCCGCCGGCGGGCCTCGGCTCCACGCGGCCCGAATACTTTTGGGAAGCTGAAAGGACTCCGGCGGTGGCCCCCTTGAAACGGATGCGTCGCAGAATCCTGGTGGCGGCAAACGCATCCGAGTTTTCGGAAAAAGGCGCGCGGCTTTTCATGGAAAATGCCGTGCGCAGCGTCCATGAAAAGGGCATATTCCTTGCGGCGCTTTCGGGCGGCAGCACGCCTCGGCCTGTCCACCGCAGGCTGGCGGAGGCGCCCTACCGCGCTTTGATCCCGTGGGAGCGCACCCATCTCTTCTGGGTCGACGAACGGATGGTGGCCCATTCACATCCAGCGAGCAATTTCGGCCGGGCCATGGAAGACCTGATTCAGCACATCCCCATTCCAGAAGACCATCTTCATCCCATGCCCCTGTCCGGACCCATGGAAGCCAGGGCGGATCAATACGAGTCCGAACTTGGCCGCTTTTCCAGGCAAGGGGATCAAAAAGGGGCCCTTTTTGATCTGGTATTTGCGGGCCTGGGCCCTGACGGACACATTGCCTCCCTGTTTCCGGGAACACCCGCCCTTTCGAAACGGCAACGCCGGACCACCCTGGTGCGGGGGGGAAATCCCGATCTCTGGCGCCTCACCCTGACCCTTGAGGCCATCAATGCCACACGATGCCTGTGTTTTCTGATTTCCGGCCGCCGGAAAGCCTCCGTCGTCGCCCGGGTGCTTGTGCATCGGGATCACGACCTTCCGGCGCAACAGGTGCATCCAGCAGGCGGTGAGACGGTCTTCCTGTTGGACATGGAGGCTGCGGCGTTGCTCCCTCAGGCACTTTATGATTCAATGCGCTCTTCAACGACAAACCCACTCAAGCCCTGAAGGAAGGATCTTGCCATGACAGCCATCACCTTTGACAAAGGGGCCCTAAAGGGTTCTCTGGGACCTTTACAAGACAGCGTCGATGCGGCTTTTGATCGCTTTGAACGCCGGGGAATCCTTGAACGCATCTGGAATTTGGACCACCGGGTATGGAAGGAGGATCCTCGAGAAATCGTCAACCGATTGGGATGGCTTCAAAGCCCCCAAAAGATGAAATCCCGTATTCCTGAAATCAAGCGCTTTGTCCATGCCGTGCAAACAAAGGGGTACGATACCGCGGTCTTACTTGGAATGGGGGGGTCCAGCCTGGCAGCCGAAGTGTTCCGCCTGATCTACGGGGTCAAAGCGGGGCATCCCGACCTCATGGTCCTGGACAGCACGGATCCGGATGCCGTGGCCGCCCTGACAAAGGGCCTTGTCTTTCCAAGGACGCTTTTCATCGTCTCCACCAAGTCTGGAACCACCGTAGAAACCCTTTCTTTCATGAAATACTTTTACACCCTTGTCCTTGAAAAGGTGGGGAGGCGGCACGCCGGGGACCATTTCGTTGCGGTCACCGATCCCGGGAGCAGGCTGGAAAGGCGTGCGGCGGAACTGCACTTTATGAAGGTCTTTTTGAACGATCCCCATATCGGGGGACGCTATTCCGCCCTTTCCTGCTTCGGCCTGGTGCCCGCCGCCCTCATCGGCCTGGACATGGAATCGATCCTTGCCCACGCCGCTGCCATAGCCACTCCCCGGGATCGAACCGCCGCCTATTTGGGGATCTTAATGGGCGAGCTATCCCTCCGGGGCAAGGACAAGCTGACACTGGTCCTGCCTCCGGCCATCGAACCCTTCGGCGCCTGGCTGGAACAATTGATTGCCGAAAGCCTGGGCAAGGAAGGAAAAGGCATCCTTCCCGTCATTGGCGAACCCCTGGCACCTCCGGAGAAATACCGAAACGACAGGCTCTTTGTCCGGATAAAACCGGATGGGGAGGACCCCTTTGAGGAACCCCTCGCCGCCTTGATGAAAGCCGGCCATCCGGTGGTCACCCTGGATTTGGAATCCCTCGACGCGCTTTCCGGGGAATTCTTCCGATGGATGATGGCCACCGCCGTGGCCGGGGCGCACATGGGAATCCATCCCTTTGATCAACCCAACGTGGAAGCCGCCAAGACCCGGGCGCGCAAACTGGTTTCCGTCTTTCTTCATACCGGGAAGCTTCCGGAAGCGGCACCGGATTTCGAGGAAAAAGGGATTCAGGTCTATCTGCCATCCAAGGCGCACCCCCTCCAAGAAGTCCTGGAGCGCTTATTCAGCGGCATTCCAAAGACAGACGCCGCCACCGGCTATGTGGCCCTCCAGGCCTATCTCAAGCCGGATGCGGAAACGGACCGACGCCTCCAAATGCTTCGCTGCCGGATTCGGGACCGTTATCGGCTCGCGGTGACCGTGGGATACGGCCCGAGGTTTCTCCATTCCACCGGGCAGTTGCATAAAGGGGATGCAGGCCTGGGCCTGTTTGTTCAACTCACCGCCGATTCGAAAACGGATGTGACCATCCCGGATGAAGTGGGCGCTTTCTCCGGGAAACTGACGTTTGGCGTACTCAAACTGGCCCAAGCCCTGGGGGATCGGCAAGCCCTTCTGGAGGCCGGACGAACGGTCATCCGTTTTCATCTGAAAGGCAATGTTGGGGAGTGTCTTGAACAATTGATCGGATTGATCTAAATTCCATCAAATCCGACCGTTGGATAGAAAAACAATAGATTTTCTCAAAATCAGAAGGAGGCGCATTGGTTTCAAAGGGCCGTTCAGAACAACAACGGAACGTGGGATTCATATCCAGTCGGCTCGCAGGCACCGACGGTGTTTCCCTGGAGACGGAGAAATGGGCGAAGATTTTTGAAAAGGAGGCGTTTCAATGTTTTTTCTGCGCCGGGGAACTCGATTGGCCTCCCGAGCGTTCCTACCTCATCGAAGAAGCCCATTTCAACCATCCGGCCATCCTGGAAATCAACGCCCAAGTCTTTGGAAAGGCCACGCGGGGCAGATCCATTACGGAAAAGATCCATGCCCTCACCCGCCGTATCAAGATGCATCTCTACCGGTTCATCGAACAATTCGCCGTCAAGTTTCTCGTCATCGAAAATGCCGTCAGTCTCCCCGTCAATATCCCGCTGGGCATGGCGATCACCGAGCTGATCGCCGAAACCGGCATCAACGCGATTGCCCATCACCATGATTTTTTCTGGGAAAGGCAACGGTTCAAAACCAATGCAGTGTGGGACTACCTCAACATGGCCTATCCTCCCAACCTCCCCTCTATCAGGCATGTCGTCATCAACTCATCGGCGGGCCACCAGTTGGCGCTGAGAACCGGAATTTCTTCCAAGGTCATCCCCAACGTCATGGATTTTGAAAATCCACCCCCCCCTCCGGACGCCTATGCGGCAGATGTTCGGAAAACCCTGGGCGTGGGCGACGACGAGCTTTTTATTCTCCAGCCCACGCGTATCGTGAAACGCAAGCGGATCGAACTTGCCATTGAGCTTGTCCATCGTCTTTCTGCCAAGGCGAAACTGGTGATTTCCCACGCTTCAGGGGATGAAGGGTACGATTACGAACAGCGGCTGAAAGAATACTCCCGGATGCTTTCTGTGGAAACGATCTTCTGTGCAGGGTTGATCAACGAAAAACGGGGAATCGCTCCAAACGGGAAAAAGATCTACGCGTTGTCCGACGTCTATCCCCACGCCGACCTGGTCACGTATCCCTCCACTTACGAAGGGTTTGGAAACGCCTTTTTGGAAGCCATCTACTTTAAAAAGCCCATCGTGGTCAATGCCTATTCCATCTATGTGATGGACATCAAGCCCAAAGGATTCCGTGCCATCGAGATGGACGGCTACGTCTCTGAAACCACCCTCCAAGAGGTGCGACGGGTGCTCGCCGATCCTCAATATCGAAAAGAGATGGTGGAGCACAACTACGCCATCGCCCGGCGCCACTACTCTTATGCGGTCCTGGAAGAAATGCTCAGCGGGTTCATCAAGGAATGCCTGTGCTGAGGCGACCCTTCGGCGGGTCGTTGCGAAGAATTTCTGATTTAAGACGGAAACGCCCCGGTGGTGCAACGCCGGTTCCTCAAGAAGAAGGAGGGGCCTCCCTCTTTCCCCGTTTCACCCGGCGCACCCGTTCCACAAACGTCTCCAACCTGCGGTACAAGGCCTGGATGCTGGAGATCACGACATGTTCGTCTCTACTGTGGGCGCTCTCTTCACCGTCGGCGCCCCACACCACCCCGGGGATACCAAAGGCGGAAAGGAAACGGGCGTCACTGGCGCCGTGTTCGAAGGTGGTTTGGCTTTCCGGGGAAACCTCCAACAAAAGATCGATCATCGGGGAGGTCCTGCTGAAAAAGACCGGCTCCTTCCGGACCACGAGAAGATCCCCGGCCGTCGCTTCCCGCATCTTCTCATAAAGGCCTTCCATATCATCGTTTTCGGTGTATCGGATATCGAATACACCCTCGGCCCTTTCCGGGACCTGATTGAAGGCCTCTCCGGCGCGGACCATGTTGAAACTCACGGTCCGATGCCACCGATCCTTTGAAAAAGGCGGAAAGAAGGATTGGAGCCTCTTGGCGTCTTCCATGAGGACCTCGATGGCGTTTTTTCCGACCCAAGGACGCGATCCGTGGGCCGCCTTACCCCGGGTGACAAGTTTGAGCGTCAACAGCCCTTTCTCCTTGACGACGATCTCCCCCACGCTCCCGCCGTCCAGGGCCACGCAAAAGCTTGCCTTGATCTTTTCCAGGGCCTTTTTGGCGCCATTGTGTCCTCCGACTTCTTCGTCCCCTGTGATGAGGATGCCCAGGGCGGCATGCCTGCCATCCAAACCCGCCTTTTTCAACCGGGCCATGTGATCCCGCATCAACACCATGGACAAGGCCACTGCATATTTATCGTCGATGCTCCCGCGTCCGAAGAGTCTTCCGTTGCGCACCCGGGGTTCAAAAACCTCGTCCGGCCCCTCCACAACATCCAGGTGACTCATCAGCAAAATCGGGACGCGTCCGCTTTTGGGCATCACCCAGACAGAAGGCACCCCCTCATGTTCCATGCGTTCATAAACAAGTTCGTACGCCTTGAACCAATCCTCTACAAAGGCCAGGCAACGTTGCATTTCCCCGGGATGTGAAGGGGTGGTGCGGAATCGGATCAGTCTTTTGGTCAATGCCACAATTTCTTCCATCGAAGAATCTCCGGAAATGCTTGAGCCAAGGGGTTCCCGAGATTCCGAGGACCGGCGTGCAGAAGCGGTTGGATCTCCGGATGGAGCGGACCACCTCTTTTCCACTCACCCCGGGCATCATCATATCGGTGATGACCACGTCGAAATGGGCCTGGTTGAATTTCCTGAGGCCCTCTTCGCCGCTTGTGGCAACCTCCACCCGGTGGCCATAAGCCTCCAGGGCCATCTGGAGCATTTTCAGGGTCATCCCCTCATCATCAATCACCAAGATGGTGGCCATGGCTGCCTCTCTGTTATGGCGGTGCTCGGCGGCGCTACACTTTTGAAGGGCAGCCTAATCCTTCTCCAGAGCCTTGTCAACAAGATATTGTATTTTTTTAAAAACAGACACCTATATGATGTATAAAAATGAAAATCACGGCAATCTTATCCGGATTCTTTAAGGACCGGAGAAGTTTATCCTATATATGAAACCTTCATATTATCGCATTGCAAATGGGGCGCCCGTGGCATACTTAAAAAGAAAAGGGTCCCCGGCACCCAGAGCGATATCGACGTAGGCGGTATTTCCCCCTGTTGCGGTGAGGGGCACGGCCTCCACATTCCCGCTGCGTTTGTTTAACGTCAATACTTTCGTCTGATCGAATCCGGAAGGCGCCCTGGAGAAATCGAAGGTGATGCGCACAATGCCGGGATCCGCCCTGTTGATGGGGATATCCCCGTGGGTATGACGGACATTTTGAACCATGGTGTAAAATTCACCGGCATCATCCCTGAAAAAGCCCGCCAGGATTTCGAGATATTCTTGCCCGGGTGCCGGGGCGATATCGGTGATATAAGGGTCATTTCCGGCACCCCTGCACCAAGGCACGGCCCCCGGAGGAATGTAATAGTTTGTGGAAGGCACGTATCGAACATCCGTGCTGGTCATCTGGGTGATGGATCTTCCGAGATTTTTCATCTCCAGGTTAATCTGGGAGACCACATACCACAAGGGGGTCTTGGCGGCATTGAAATCGGCCTGCCGGTCGAAAAACACCGGGTAGAGCACATCGTTTTCTGCGATCTGATAGATAAACCAGGTATGTCCGGTATACCCGTAAACAAGCCCCATGAAAGCCTCCCATCGAAGGTCCGATTCCGAGATCGCCTCGTTTGGGTCCGAGTAATGGGAAAAGAGATAGCGCCAGTAGGGTTTATTGTATCTCAAACCGGCTCTGCGGAATTTTGCCAGATGCTGATAGACACTGCTGGTCCACGTGTAAACGTCATGGCTGATGACGTCGCCGTCCATGTTCCGGCCATAATGGTCCAGCATTTGATCCACCTCCGGAGCCTGAAAAGAAAAATTCAGGATCAAGAGGGCATCGGGGTCATACGCGCGCACCACATTGAACCCGGCCTCATATTGCAGGAACTCGGCCCAGGTCATGGGTTCATCCCCGATCTGATAGCCGATGCGGCCGGCGGCTTCGGCCGGATATCCCCCCAGCAGCCGTCCGTTGGCCCGGCTGGTGCCGTCCGGTTGCACCCAGGAGACAAAACGAAAGCCCGGATTCCCGGCGGCGGCCCACCCGTCCATTTCGGCCGGCAGTCCATCTTCCCACAAGTGGACGGCACTGGCATGGAACCCGTCGAAATAATCGTTGACATAACGCGCCGGAGGTGGTCCCATGGACACGGTCAGGGCGCTGAGGAACATGGGATTGTTCCGCACCCATCTGAGGCCGCGCGTCAGAGGCGGGGGCGACCAGTCCCCTCCCGGCGGGTCCGATTCCAACTCAATACATCCCAAAAAAGAAAAAAGCGTCATCACGATCATTGCCTTAATGAGAAGCGATCGAATCATTTTAAGCGTCCTTTTCTTTGAATCCATAGGGCCGAACCCTGTCAGAGGAGGGTCCCGCTGTCAAGGCGGTTATGGTGTTTGTGAAAGGTAGTATTCGATAGCAGCACCGGTTATCCAGTGTATAGGACAGATACAGGGCGGCATCCGGAGGCACTGCCTCGGGAACATCCAGGCGCCATTTTCCGGAAAAATTCGGGACGCCGAACCAATCTGCCACGCTTTTCCCGGTAAGGGTCAGGTTGCCCGGGAAAACGGTGCCGGGCTCCAATTGAATTCAGACAGGATTCCATCCACTCCCCCTGTTGCACTAAGAGCGTTTCGGGCACGGGCGAATCCCTTTCGACAATATCAGGAAAACAAGCCGGGCCGGAGCGTTTGGGCCTTTATGCGCCGCTTCGCGATCTTTGAAAGGGGGAAACCGCCCTGGAAAAACGATTAAAAAGGGAGACGCCACATGATTCTCGTCGGTCACCGGGGGGCTGCCGGTCTTTTACCTGAAAACACCCTGGCGGCTTTTGAAAAAGCCCTGGAATTTCGGGTGGACGGCCTGGAGATGGATGTTCTTGTTTCCGCGGACGGCGAAGTGGTTATCCACCACGATTTCACCTTGAAGCCCGAAATCACCCGGACGCCGGACGGGAAGTGGCTTCTTGAAGAAAACCGAAAACCGATCCGGGCGTTGACCCTGGCCGAACTGAAAACGTATGACGTGGGACGCCTGAATGTCTCCACAGCGTATGCCGAACGCTTCCCGGAGCAAAAAGCCGTGGACGGCCAGCGGATACCCACCCTGCGGGAGGTCATTTCCCTTTTAAAAAAGAGAAAGGACACGCATACGGGCCTTTGGATCGAAATCAAGACGTCGCCTGAAAAGCCGGAACACACCCCCCCTTACACCGAGATTGTGGAAAAAGTGGTGGCGGTATTAACCCGGGAAGGCTTTTTAGACCGCTCCCGATTCCTTTCCTTTGACTGGCGCCCCTTGGTCTACTGCCTCAAGCACCACCCCCACGTACCGGTGGTCTTCCTCTCTCATACCGGGCCCGCCCTGGAGGAGAGGCAGTCCAGCCGTCCCGGGCCTTCTCCCTGGACCGCAGGCCTTGACCCGAAAGCCTTTTCAGGCTCTGTTTTCCGTGCCATCCACCATCTGGGCGGGAAATTTTGGGGGCCCCAATTCCAATGGCTGACGGCCGAAGCCCTCGAAGAAGCCCACAAGCTGGGGATCAAAGCCTTTACCTGGACGCCGGACACCAAAAAGGACATGGAGCGTCTCATTCAGATGGGTGCCGACGGCATCATCACCAACCGGCCGGACATCTTCCGCTCCTTAAAACCGATTCGTTGATGCGAGGGAAAGCACCGGGTATAGCCCCCCATGCTGAAGGCGGATTCCAAAAGACAAAGGATGAACCATGGCGGAATGGCTGACCAAATCCCTGGAGGCTAAAAAAAGCGCGATCGAAAAAGAACACGGCCCCTGGACAGCCCACAACTTCCACCTGAAAAACGGTCTTTTCACCATGAAAGAGGCGGTCCTGGGGGACGAGATCAAGCTGCGCCGCATTCTTCAAATCATCGCGGACGTGGCCTCCCGCCCTTTATCCGAGCTTCGGATCCTGGATTTGGCCTGTTTGGAAGGCATGTACAGCATCGAACTGGCGCGGCGGGGCAGCCGGCTTTGCGCCATAGAGGGCCGTGATGCCAATCTTGAAAAGGCCAGGTTTGCGGCCCAGGCCCTCAATCTGATTCCGCAAATCGATTTCCATAAAGACGATGTGCGAAACCTCAGCACAACAAAATACGGGACCTTCGATGTCATCTTATGCTTGGGGATCCTTTACCACCTCGACGCGCCCGACCTTTTCAATTTCATAGAACAAGTCTATGCCTTATGCGAACATTTCGTCGTCATCGATACCCACATCAGCTTGCATCCGGAAACCCCTTTTCCCCATAACAAGCGGGAATACTGGGGCAAGTCGGTGATGGAGCATCCGCCGGGCTCAAGTGCGCAGGAGATAAAAAACCGCCTATGGTCCTCCCTGGATAATCCTCAAAGCGTGTACTTGACCCGATCCTCTTTGCTCAGGCTCCTTTCGGATACCGGCTTTTCATCGGTCTATGAATGCCACGTTCCCGAAGAGCCGGGAAAACCCGAAGACCGCCTCACGTTGCTGGCGGTGAAAGGGGATCGCCTCCGGCCTGTCATCTGCCCTCAATTGGAGGAAGGGGATGCCCGGGAAATTCCCGAAAGCTTTCCTGAAATTCCCGTCAATCCAAGTGCCTCAAAGGGACGGCTGCTTTCCAGGATGGGGAAATTGCTTCCCGATGGATGGAAAAGGAACCTCAAAAAAATCTTCTCTTCGGGAAGCTGAAAAAGGAGGCTTCAAAGAGTCTTGGGGCACTTCAACCGTAATGTTCTCGAATCCACGCCTGGTATTCTCCACTCCTGACGCGATTCACCCATTCCCTGTGTTCCAAATACCATTGGAGCGTTTTTCGGATGCCCGTTGAAAGGGATTCTTCAGGGTACCAGTGCAACGTTTCCTTGAGTTTGGTGAAATCAATCGCATAGCGACGGTCATGCCCGGGTCGGTCTTTTACAAAAGTAATGAGCGCCCGTCTTGACCCGGTCTCGGGCTTCCCCACCCGTTCATCCACAAGATCGCAAATCATTTCCACCATGCGGATATTTTCCACCTCGCTGTTGCCGCCGATGTTGTACGTCTCGCCTCTTTTTCCTTTCTTCATGATGAGCCAGATGGCACGGCAGTGATCTTTGACGTAGAGCCAATCCCTAACATTTTTCCCGTCCCCATATACCGGAAGGGGCTTTCCTTCAAGGGCGTTAAGGATCATCAGGGGAACCAACTTTTCAGGAAATTGATAGGGTCCGTAGTTGTTGGAGCAATTGGACACGGTGATCGGCAATCCATAGGTTTTATGATACGCCCGGACCAGATGATCAGAAGCGGCCTTGGAGGCCGAATAGGGGCTGTTGGGACGGTAAGGCGTTTCTTCGGTGAAAACGCCATTCTTTCCCAGGCTGCCAAACACTTCATCCGTGCTGATATGGTGGAACAAGAGGATCCGATCTTTATGCTTTTTCGCCATCTGCAAAAGATTGAAGGTTCCCACGATATTGGTCCGAATAAAAGCGTCTGGCCTCACAATGGATCTGTCCACATGGGATTCTGCGGCAAAATGGCAAACGGTATCAATGGCGTGTCTTTCAAAAACGGTTTCCAGGGCCTCCAGATCGCATATATCCGCTTTCACAAAACAGTAGCGTTCGGGAAACCGTTCTTGGATGTCCGCCAGGTTTTCAGGATTCCCGGCATACGTGAGGGAATCGACGTTTATAATACGACCCTGGAAATCCGAGTCTTCCAAGAGATATCGGATGAAGTTGGTCCCGATAAAACCGCATCCTCCGGTCACCAGCATCTGTTTCATTCCATCTTCCTATTCTTCGGGTCTTTCATTGTTCATACCCCATCGGGTGAGACGCATGCCATTTCCAAGCGGTCTCGACGATCCTTTCGATGTCGTCAAACTTCGGTTTCCATCCCAGCATGTCCTTGATTTTCCTGGATCCTGCCACAAGGACAGGAGGATCCCCGAGCCTTCTGTCCCCATAGACGACAGGGACTTTCTCCCCGGTGATCCTTTCAGCAACACGAATGATGTCGTTGACCGAAAAGCCCGTTCCATTTCCCAGGTTAAAAAAATTGCTTTCCCCGCCATCCAAAAGGTAATTCAACGCCAGGATATGGGCCTCCGCCAAGTCCAATACATGGATATAATCCCGAATGCAGGTTCCGTCCGGGGTATCATAGTCTGTACCGAAAACGGTCAAAGGCGTTGTTCCGGCATTTTGACCCAGAATTGCCTTTAATGTCAACGGAATAAGGTGGGTTTCATCGGCGTGATCTTCGCCCATGGTGCCGTCTGGATGGGCGCCGGCGGCGTTGAAATATCGAAGGGAGACAAAGCGCACATGATCCACGGCAGATCCGTCTTTGAGAATCTGTTCGACCATGCTTTTGCTCCATCCATACGGATTGATGGGCTTTTGGGGATGGTCCTCTTCGATGGGAATCCTCTGGGGCTTTCCATAGACCGCCGCACTCGATGAGAAGATAAAATGTTTCACCTGCCATGTTTTCATGCTTTGAAGCAGGTTCAGGGTGTTTGAAACGTTATTGTGATAATATTTATAAGGGGCTTTTGTGGATTCGCCCACGAGGGCAAAGGCGGCAAAGTGCATGACGGCATCAAAGCGTTGTGCGGAAAAGACATCCGACAGGACCCTTGTATCGGCCATATCCCCTTCAACAAGGGGAATGGACGCCTTAACCGCCTTCCGATGCCCCAACAAGAGGTTATCCAACACCACAACTTCGTAGCCTTTTTCATCGAGCAACCGGGTCACAATGCTTCCGATGTACCCGGCACCCCCCACAACAAGGATTTTCACACCCATCCGCCTTTCCTTCCAGGATTCATTTTCAAATGAAAAAAGAAGATATCCCCCCCGTTACGAAGAAAAGCTTCTTACTGCATCGCTGCTGTAGTCACAAATCAGGAGCAAGGACTCTTTTTTAAGGAATATCTTTCATGTCATGCGCGGGAAAATGCTGTCACCGTTTCTCACAAGAAAAATATTATCATTTAAAATGAATCCTGTGATAGAAAGAAGTTTATATCAATAACACATTATACCGGCAGCACCAAGCCGGATCTCGTCCTTTTGGACCTGAACATGCCGGGCCTCAACGGCTTTAATCGCGCCGAAAGGATTAAAGAAAACCCCCCTGCACGTCGAACCGTCATTATCACCGGATAGGGAACAAAAGACAACTTTCAAAAGTTGAAAGGCTATCCCATAGTAGCGGTCCTTGTAAAACCCTTTGACTTGAAGACCCTGGAAAAAACCCTCCATCACATCTTCGGGATCAAATAGCCCATTCATTCCATCAGATGCCGGAGCCGGTACAGCGGTCGCTATTCACGTACGGCTGCCGGAGCCGGGTGCGGATTTGAAGCCGAGTCCCAGGAAACGGCGGCCTCTTTTTTGAAGGAGGCTTTTTCCCTTGACAAGCCCTTTTTCGCAATATATAGGATAATTAATATCTAATATATCTTATATCTAACCGAGGAAGCCCCATGCGCCTGACCAGAGCCGGTGAATACGCCGTGCGGTGTGTCCTGTATCTTGCCTTTCAGGAACCGGGCATCATTGGCAATCGGAAGCAAATCGCCCGGTCAATGGATATTCCCGAACCCTTTTTGGGAAAAATCGCCCAACAACTGGCATTTACAGGCATCATCGAGATTGTGCGGGGATCCAAAGGGGGCTTTCGACTTCAAGTGCCCCCGGAAAAACTGACCCTGCTGGAGGTGGTGGAATCCGTTATCGGTGAAATCTTTTTAAACGATTGCGTGATCCGGCCCAACGCCTGTCACCGCAGCAGCACCTGTGCCGTCAACCGGGTATGGGAAAAGGCACGGGATCAGCTTCGAAAGACGTTACAGGAGACGACCTTTGCAGACCTGGTAAACGAGGAAAGCTGCTTGTCCCCGGTGTCACAAAACTGTTTGGACGAAAAAAGCGTTCCCTGATTTTTTTAAATTTTTTAAAATGCTTCAATTCCGGCACAAAAAGCATCACGCCTTGAAGTCTTTTGCCCGAAATTGTAATGGTTGATGACTAAAGAAAGGAGGATCTATGGATGTCGTTTTTCTTTCCAGGTTGCAGTTTGCTGCAGCCACCATGTTTCATTTTCTCTTTGTCCCGTTGACGTTGGGGCTCAGCGTCCTCGTGGCCGTCATGGAAACCCGCTACGCCCAAACCGAAGATCCCGTCTATCTGGAGATGACGCGATTCTGGGGAAAGCTTTTTTTGATCAATTTTGCATTGGGAATCGTCACGGGGATCACCCTTGAATTCCAGTTCGGCACCAACTGGTCGCTTTACTCCGCCTATGTGGGGGATGTCTTCGGGTCCCTGTTGGCCATTGAAGCCACCGCGGCGTTTTTCCTGGAATCCACGCTTATCGGCGTATGGATCTTCGGATGGAAAAAACTTTCAAAAAAGGCCCATGCCGCTGTCATGTGGCTGGTGGCCGGGGCCGGGAATCTGTCCGCCATCTGGATTTTAACGGCAAACGGCTGGATGCAGAATCCGGTGGGCTACACCATTCGAAACGGTCGGGCCGAGCTGACCGACTTTGCCGCCGTGGTCTTCAACAAATTCGGGATTCTCGAAATTTGCCACACGGTCCCGGCCGGGATTGTCCTGGGCGCCTTTTTCGTGATGGGCATCAGTGCCTACCACCTCCTGAAAAAGCAACATGTTAAATTTGCCTTGAAGTCCTTCAACATCGGCCTGGCCTTCGGGCTCGTCGCCTCTCTGGTCCTCCTGATTGAAGGGGATCTGCATGCCCGCCATGTCACCCAGGTCCAGCCGGCCAAGCTGGCGGCCATGGAATCTCACTGGGAAACCACGGCCAACGCCCCCATTCACCTTTTCGCCGTCCCGGATGAGGAAAACGAGAAAAATGCGGTGCAGATCGGATCGATACCGGGAATCTTGAGCTTTTTGGGACATCACGACTTCAACGCCACCATTCAAGGCCTGAAAGATTTCCCCAAAGAAGAACGGCCGCCTGTACTTCTCACCTTTCTTTCCTTTCGACTCATGGTGGCTCTGGGCGTCTATTTCGTCTTTGCCACAATCCTTGGAGTGATCTTGAAAAAGAAGCTCATGGAAAGCCCGCGGTATCTCAAGCTCATGCTCTATTCCATTCCCCTGCCCTACATCGCCATCGAAGCGGGATGGGTGGTGGCCGAAGTGGGGCGCCAGCCCTGGATCGTTTACGGGTTGATGAAAACCTCGGAGGCGGCCTCCCCCATTGCCGTATCCCAGGTGGGGATCTCTTTGCTTGCTTTTGTCCTGGTCTATGGGCTTCTCGGCATTCTCGGGTTCTATTTGATCATCACAAATGCCAAAAAGGGACCGGAAGCGCTTCCTGAAACGGCATGATGAACAATTTAACAAGCATATATAGGAGGATAAAATGATACTGGAAACCATCTGGTTTTTCCTGTGGGGGCTGTTGTGGGCCGTCTACTTCATGACCGACGGCTTCGATTTGGGGATCGGGACGCTTTATCCATTCCTCGGAAAGACCGAAGCAGACAAAAGGGTCATGCTGGCCGCCATGGGGCCGCTTTGGGACGGAAATGAGGTCTGGTTGTTGACCGCCGGCGGGGTGACCTTTGCGGCCTTTCCACAGGTCTATGCCGTCATGTTTTCATCCATGTATTCGGCACTGATGCTGATCCTCTTCGCCCTGATCATCCGGGGTGTTTCTTTCGAATTCAGGGGCAAGGTGGACGCACCGTCCTGGCGAAGGCTTTGGGACACTTGCCTTTTTATCGGAAGTGTGGCTCCGGCAATCCTGTTCGGGGTGGCCTTTGCCAATATCTTTCGAGGGATCCCCATTGATCAAAACGGCCTCTACAAAGGCACCCTTTTCACCCTTCTCAACCCTTACGGCCTTTTGGGCGGTGTCCTTTTCCTTTTCCTTTTCTTGACCCACGGGGCCTTGTGGCTGTCGGCCAAGACCCAAGGCGACCTCCACGTGCGGGCGGTCTCCCTGGCCGGGAAGCTGTGGATCGCCCTTTTCGTGGCGGCGGTGGCCTTTTTGGCATCGAGCTTCTTTGCCACCCGGCTTTACGACAACTACCTCGCCCATCCAATCCTTTTCGTGATCCTTCTTGCTGCGGTGCTGGGCCTTCTGGGCATCCGGATATTCCTTGGGAGGGGGTCCTTTTTCAAAGCATGGTTCGCTTCGGCCCTCACCATCGTCAGCGCCACGTTTTATGGGGTCTTCGGGCTCTACCCCAACATGTTCCCTTCCAACATTGACGCCGCTTACAGCCTGACGGCCCATAACAGCGCATCCAGCCCCCTGACGCTGAAGATCATGCTGGTGGTGGTCATCCTTTTCGTTCCCATCGTATTGGCATATCAGGGATGGACATACAATCTCTTCAAAGGGAAAGTCACCGAACAAGACCTGATCTATTGAGGCAAGAAAGCGCTTCCTCTTTTTCTTCGAGGGGAAGCGCCCCTTTCCTGAGCCCCCGGCCCCCGCGGAGGGGGCAACTCCAAGGCTTCTCTTGCCTGCCTCTGCAGCCGCCCTCTTGACAACAAAGGCATCTCCCCGGTGCGGGGTTGGGGGGGTGTTTCAAAGTCCGGGCGCGTTAAAGGATGCGTCCAAGGCGGGCGCCTTCCAGAATGGCCTCCTTGAGGCTTCTCGGCTCCACACAATCCCCGATCCGGTAAACCTCAAAGCCCATGCCCTTGACCGCCTCGTAAAGGCCGGTGTCCGGGCGTGTCCCCGTGGCCACCACCACGCGCTCGGCCCTGAGAAAGTGTTCTTTCCCGGTATCGCTCGTCACGGTGACACCGTCGGCGGTGATGCGCACCGGCTGAAACCGGGTGAAGATGCGCACACCGTTGGCTTTGAGATTTTCAAGGAGCACCTTCTTCGTGATGGCCTCCAGTCCCTTTCCCACCCTCGGGAGGGCCTCCACCAGGGTGACGGGGGATCCTTGCTCCGAAAGATGGTATGCCACCTCGCACCCCGTGGGGCCGCCGCCGATCACCACCGTCTCTTGAACCGGGGGACGATCTCCATTTAAAACCGCTGAAAAGGGAAGGACGTTGGCATTTTCAATGCCTTCCACCGCCGGATAGACCGGTTCGGCGCCGGTGGCCAAAACCACCACATGCGGATTTTCATGCCTCACCTCTTCGGGCCCGATCTTTCGATTCAAATGGACGCGGACACCGTATTTGGCCATTTGGCGCTTCTGGAACCGGATCAGGTTGAGCAGCTCCCTCTTAAAAGGGGTGGCGCTCCCCGGAATCAAAAGCCCGCCCAGTTGGTCGTGCTTTTCAAAAAGATCGACCCGGTGTCCCCGCTTGGCAGCCACCCACGCCGCATCCATGCCGCCCGGCCCGCCCCCCACCACCATGATCTTCTTGGTCTGCTTTGCGGAGACGATCGCCATCTCCTTCTCACGGCCCAACGTGGGGTTGACCAGGCATTCCACCCTTCCCTTTTTGAAAATGGATGCCATGCAGGTATTGCAGGCGATACAGGTCCGGATATCCTCGAAGCGCCCCTCCCGGGCTTTTTTTGGCAACTCGGGATCGGCCAAAAGTCCCCGACCCATGCAGACGAGGTCGGCTTTGCCTTCAACCAACAAGCGATCCGCAACAAACGGGTCGTTGATGCGCCCCACGCTCATCACGGGGATGTGGAGTGCATCCCGGATCTTTTTGGCGGAATCGGCCAGGCAGGCCTTCTCCATGAACATGGGCTGGCAGATCCACTCCGGGGTGGCGTCATTTCCCGCCGACACCTGAACAATGTCGATACCGGCTTGGACGAGGATCTTTAACAGGGCGATACTCTCTTCAACCGTGAGTCCTCCGGGGACAAATTCCTGGGCGCTGATCTTAAAAGACAGCGGAAAAGCGGATCCCAGGCGTTTCCTGACCTCCTGAATGATTTCCCTGGCAAAACGCGCCCGGCCTTCAAGGTCCCTCCCGTAGGCGTCTTTTCGAATGTTGGAATAAGGGGACAAAAATTGGTTGATCAGATATCCGTGTGCCCCGTGAATCTCCAGCATCTCAAACCCCGCCTCCCGGGCCCGCACTGCGGCATCTCCGAACTTTTCCACCAATTCCCGGATACCGGCCACCGTGAGCGGTTCCACTTCCCCCTGGATGGCGGGACAGGGCAAGGAGGACGGGGCAAAGGGTTTGCGGCCGATGATCTTGGACGATGTCTGTCGGCCGCCGTGGTGGAGCTGGGCCGCCGGGATCGCCCCCTCGGAGCGGATCACCCGGGTGACCCTGGAAAGCCCCTCGATGAACCGATCGTCATCGATGCGTGCCTGGTGAAAAGAGACGATGCCCTCCCGGGACACGGCACAGGCTTCCATGATGACCATGGCCGGGCCGCCCGCCGCCCGCATCCGATAGTGTTCCACCGCCTTTTCCGTGACGGTGCCGTCCTTTTCAAGGAGAAAAGAGGCCAAAGGAGGCATGACGATCCGATTCTTGAAATGAAGGCCTTTGAGTCGAAACGGTGAAAATAGACGTTGCATCCCTCCTCCTCGTTGAAACTGGAAACCGGCGCTTCCGGTCACACGCGACAGGGGATCTTCACCGTACAGCAAGCACTGGGGAAAGGTCTTGCCGACATGACAGCTTTATGTTAACGCATCCCTTCTTCTTTTTCAAGACTCGATCGAGGGTTTGGCCCCTTGACTGATGCATCAAGATCGAATCTTTTTGACTTTGCCGGCCAATTGCCCTATCGTGTTTCACGGGAAGCCATGGACTGCGGCCGTGGAGGCGCACGGCCCAGGACTTTGGAAACCGCACCCGGAATTCACAGACAAAAGGAGAGATAGACCGCCATGCCTGCATTGAACATCCTGATCGAAGCCAGACCCTTTTGCGTTTTTGATGACAGTCCCATGCAGGATCTCGCCGCTTCCGGTTTGCACCTCACGGACATGCGGGGATCCGGCATGGAGAATCCTGATTTTGCCGCCGCCCTCAAAGCCGCGGACATGGTGCTTTGCGGCAATGACCTGAGGGTGGATGCCGACCTTTTGGATCAATGCCCCCGCCTGAAGGCCGTGGCCAAACTGGGGGTGGGCCTGGACACGGTGGACATCGAGGCCGCCACGCAAAAAGGGGTGCTCGTCTTTCACACGCCGGGGACCAACACCCAGGCGGTTGCGGATCATACCTTTGCCCTCATCCTCAGCCTGGCCAGGAAGGTCCTCTTTTGCGACCGGTCCCTCCGGGAGAAGCGCTGGGAGCACACCAAGATCATGGGGGTTGAAATCTGGCAAAAAACCCTCGGTCTCATCGGCCTGGGCGCCATCGGTCAAAGCGTGGCCAAAAGGGCCAAAGGGTTCGATATGAAGGTCGTTGCTTCCGATCCCTACTGGCCCCGGGCTTTTGCCGAGGCATACGCCATTGAACGAATGGAAGTGGAAGATCTCCTTAAGGTCTCGGATATCGTGAGTATCCACGCCCCCCTCACCCCTGAAAACAAAGGGATGATCAACGCCAAGACCCTGTCTTTGATGAAATCCAGCGCCTTTCTCATCAACACGGCCCGGGGGGAAATCGTCAAGGAAGCCGATCTCCATCAGGCCTTAAAGGACGGCACCATTGCGGGCGCCGGCATCGACGTCTTTGAACAGGAACCCCCCGTGGACAGCCCCCTTCTGACGCTGGACAATGTGGTGCTCACCCCGCATACGGCGGCATTTACGAAGGATGCCCTGAACAACATGAGCCGGAGCATTGCCGACCAAATCCTTGCCTACGCCGAAGGGACCCGACCCGTCCACACGGTGAACGCCGCGGTCTGGGAGAACACTCATGACGGTCACACCCCGCTATGAGGCGATCCGAGACTTCTATCTGAAACATCTCCCGGAAAGCCGTATCGAAAAGGATTGCCTGGATGCGCCCTGTCCCTTTTGTGCTCCGGGGGTCGCCGGGGGAGCGGGACGTCTCCGGGTGAACATGGATTCCGAAAGCGCGTTCATGGGATACTACCGGTGCAGCCGGTGGTGTTCTCCGGGGGGATTTCCCATCTTCTTTGCCAGGATGCACGGGATCGATCCCGCCTCCGTTCCCGGATTCGATCCGGATCGGGAACCCTTCGTGAGAGACACGCTTTTTCCCGTGAAAAACCTCAACAACGAAATCACCAAGTTCCAAAGCCTCCTGGACGAGCACCAGTTTGCGTTCTTCCACCGCCTCGGCGTCTCCACGGCCGTCATCAAGCAGTTGGGAATCGGATACAACGGCAGGTACCTGGTGTTTCCCTACGTGATGGAAGACAACAACTGCTATGCCGCCCGCTGCATCCACCCGGAGCGGGAAGAAGACACCTTCTGGCAGGGGAACCCCTCTTTCACCACGGGCGACTTCAGAATTTTCAACGCCCGGGAAATCGAGCGCTGTGAAGGCGGCGCCCTCTTTGTCACCGACGGTGAAATCAACCTCCTGATCCTGATCCAGCTGGGCTATCCGGGCATCGCCGTCCCCCATGCCGGCGACCTGGGCGTATTGACGCCGCAACGGCTGGAGGGCATCCGGCACGTCTTTCTGCTTGTCAACCACTCGCCGGAGGCCCAGCTGGCCGCGCGCTCCCTGGCCACCCGACTCGGATACAAATCGAGGCTCCTGAAATGGCCCGCCACCCTGAAAAGAGGATTTCACCTCAAGCATCTGGCTGAAAAAAAGGCTGCGGCACCGGGGCCCGAAGTATCGCGCATGCTTCAGTCGGCAAAGGCCTTTTCCCCTTTCCCGTCGCCGGAAAGGGAACACCGACAGATCCTTGCCTCCATGAAGCGGGATAAAGGCAAAGTGCTCTTGGGAATGCCCACGGGTTTTCCCAAGCTGGACCGGGCCCTTAACGGCCTGCGCGGCATCAACATCCTTGGGGGGCCTCCCAAGGCGGGAAAATCCTGCTTTTTCATGCAAATCTCCACGGAAATGGCCAAACAGGGCATTCCCGTCATCTATCACGACTTCGAAAACGGCCGTGAAAAAATCTATATCCGGACCCTGTGCCGGCTCAGCCGCCTTTCGGAAAAAGAGATCCGCCTCAATGCCATGGACGAAGAAAAGGAAGCACGCCTCAAAGAGGCCCAGGCCACCCTGGCGGCAATCCTTCCCTTTTTCCGTGTCGTCACCGACCGGAAACTCAGCCCCGAACTCATGAAGCGAACAATCGACTTCTTACAGCACGAAACCGGGACCGAGGCCACCCTCGTGGTGATCGACAGCCTCCACAAACTCCCGTTCAAGGATCTGTCCGAGCGCCGCACCGGAATCGATGAATGGCTCAGACACATGGAATCCATCCGGGATGAACAGAACGTGACATTCTTGGTGACCTCCGAACTGTCCAGGGGCCCCCAGGGTCGATACGACCGAACCCCGGACATGGCCTCTTTCAAGGAGTCCGGGGATATCGAGTACAGCGCCGACAACGCCATGATCTTGATGCCGGATTGGAACCCCATGGATCCCATCTCCGAAAAAGAAAGGAAGAACGCCCTCTTCCTGGTGGCCAGCCGGGAGAACAGCCCGGGAAAGGTGGCCGAGTATGTGCTGGAATATCCGCTGTGGGGATTCCGGGAAGTGTGAAGACGCGTTCAAATCCCCTTTGGGGAAAGCCGCCCGCTGATTGCCCCGGGAACATGAAACGCCCTCAGCGTTTCACCATGGCATCCATGAGTCGCGCCGCAAGGTCCGCAAACGCCGCATCATTGATATGCGCCGCCGCCTGGCGGATTTCAATACGCGGATCCAGCCTTTCCCGGATCCGCCCGACGAAGGCGGATGCGATTGCGGGGTCATGAAGGACTCCGCCTTTTTTGTCCGCTTCCGACCACCCCTTTTGGGGAACCAAAAATTTTACCGTCAGGGGACTCAGGTTCATCTTTTCACAAAGCTGATCGGCGATGTGAAGGGACTCCTCCAGGCTGAGACGAATGGCGCTCCGAAAGTCATAAAAGAAAATCTTGCGCCTGCGATGGGCCTCCGGAACCGCATCCCGGGTAAACTCCAGGACGGCGCAATCGAGCCCCCCCGGAATCACCAGCCGGGGAAGCGGCTTTCCTTTCGGAGGCGTCAGCCTTTCCGGACCGATGCCCTTACAGTAGCCGTTTTTCAAGGCATCGGCAAACTCGTGGGTGGCCAGATCCAGGATACCGTCGAAATACCCCTCCCCGGCCAGTTCCTCCATGGCCATGCCGCCGGTACCGTTGGCATGAAAGGCAATGACCTCATAGCCCATGGCCTCCAGCCGCTCCCGGATACGCTCCGCCCCCTCGGTGACAAAGCCAAAGAAGGTCAAGGCGATGCGCCTTTTCATTGCCCCGGGCTGCCAGCGGCTTTGGGCCATGCCGCACACCGCTCCGGCCGCACGATCCAAAATCCCCCCCAAGATGCTGTTGACCCCCAACACGTCCACCACGCTGTGGATCATGGTGATGTCCCGGGTACCCACCACCGGCCCCATGTCCTTGGCCGCCACGGTGGAAACCATCACCTTGGGCACGCCAAGGGGCAGCACCTTCATGACGCTGGTGCCCAGGTAGGTCCCGGTCCCCCCTCCGGCGGAGATCACCCCCTCCACACACCCTTGTCGATGCAGGGCCGCCACGGTCTTTTGCGCCAAAACCCGCACCGCTTCGATGGCCCGATCCCGCCGCATCAGACAGGCGGGGTCCGTTTTTTCGATTTCCCGGTACATATCCTGATCCGCGGGAAAGGGCGCGGGCGTGCGGGTCCCCACGTGAAGGGCGAGGGTTTTGAATCCCCTCCCTTCGATTCTGTCTTTGAGAAAGAGGTGTTCTTCCTTTTTGGTATCGAATGTGCCCACGATGACAATGGCCATGGCTTCCCTTTCCCTTTCTCATCTGAAGGGGTGTTTCCGGGCTAAAGGGCCCATTTCTCTTTTCGAATGGGGAGTGTAAAGGAAAAGGTGGCGCCTTTTCCGAGTGCGCTTTTGACCCAGATCCGTCCATGATGAAAATCGATGATGCGTTTGGCAATGGCCAGGCCCAGGCCGCTTCCGGGAGGTCTTCCCCTGGAGGTGTCCCGGACCTGCTGGAAGGTCTCGAAGATGAGCTCCTGGTGCTCCGGACTGATGCCGATTCCGTTGTCTGCCACATCCACCTGGATATGGTCCTTTTCCACAAAAAGGGTGATGTCGATGATCCCCGTATCTTTTTCACAGAATTTGACTGCATTGGAAATGAGGTTGACCATGACCTGGACCAGACGATCCGGATCTCCTTCCACCAGGGGAAGCGGATCCGGAACTTGAACATTCACGGTCAAATGCTTGTCCTTGATCATTTGATCCGTTGCAATGAGGGCTTCGTCGATGACATTGGCCATGTCCACGCTGGTGATTTTCCATTCCAGCTTCCCGGATTCGATCTTCTGGAAATCGAGCACCTGGCTGATCAGTCGGGTCAGGCGCTTGCTCTCGTGGATGATGATTCCCGTGAAATGTTTCCTTTTGAGCATATCGAGTTCCGGGTTGTCATAGAGAATCTCGGCAAGGGAACGAATGGAGGTGATGGGGGTCCGCAACTCGTGGGTGACCGTGGAGATGAAATCGTCCTTGAGTCGGTCCAACTCCTTCAACCGTTCGTTGGCCCGCTTCAGTTCCCGGGTGGCCCTCTCCAACTCGCGGCTGTAGGTGATCACCTGGCGGGTCTCATCCAAAATATCCATCACCTCATCGATGCCGAGGGGCTCTTCCTTGACCACGGAAGAGACCATCACGCGTGCCGATGACGAGCCGATGGCGCCGGCGAGAAGCTTTTCCGCGTAACCGACGAATCCGGCCTCTGCTTCCACCGTGCGCTCCCAGTCCTGGTCCTGCCCCTTGGCATAGGCGGCGATGGCTTCATCGGCACGTTCTTTCCCTAAAACCGCCTCCAGCAGCGAGCGTAAATCCGGAACGGTGGCCTTTCCCCGCCAGAAGGCCGGCCTGTCGATCTCTCCCGCATATCTGAAAATATCCACAAAAAGGGCGGCCTGGGAATGTTCCAGGGCCGTGGGCCGATCAAAAAGAGAAACCCCGATGTAGCATCCGGTATTAAAGAGCAGACTCCAGAAGATGGCATGGGAGATGTGATCGAATCCCTGAAGGCCGAAAAGCTGAAACGGCTTCAAGAGTGCGATCCCGAAAGGGCCCTCTGACACGAAGAAAGGAGAAAGGATGCCCGCCTGAACCAGGGAAGGGAGCACGAGGGTATAGATCCAGACGGTGAATCCGGCGATCAGGCCGGTGAGGGCGCCCAGACGGGTCCCCCGCTTCCAGAAGATGCCCCCTAGAATGGCGGGGGCGAATTGCGCCACCGCTGCAAAAGAGATGAGTCCCAGGGAGACCAGGGGATAGAATTCCCCGATCAAATGGAAGTGGGTATAAGAGATGAGCAGGACCAACACAATGCTGAAGCGCCGGACCACGATGAGGATATTGCTGATATCGCTTCGTTGTGCCAGTTGCCGTGTGAATTTTCTCAACAAGATCGGCATGACCAGGTCGTTGCAGATCATGGTGGAAAGGGCCACGCTCTCGACGATCACCATCCCCGTGGCCGCGGACATGCCGCCGATGAATATAAAAAGGGCCAGCCATTGCCGGTGCTCGGCCATGGGCAAGGTCAGGACAAAGGTGTCGGCGTCCACGGCAACGCCCTCGAAGTGCATGAGCCCTCCGATGGCCACCGGAAGCACAAAGATGTTGATGGCCAAAAGGTATAAGGGGAAGAGCCAGATGGCCTTTTTGAGGTGCTCCTCGTTGATATTTTCCACCACCGTGATTTGAAACTGCCGGGGCAAAAACATGACGGCCAGCATGGACAGGAAGATATACATGCTCCAGTCGGCATACGCGCCGATGCGGTTTTCCAGCACAAAAAGTTTTTTCAACGTCTCCAGGCGGCCTGCCTTCTGGAAAATATCGCCCAAGCCATGGTAAATTCCGTACGTGACAAAAAGGCCCAAAACAAGGAAGGCGACCAACTTGACCCCGGATTCAAACGCAATGGCCGCCACCAGTCCTTCATGCTTTTCCGTGGCCTCCAGGTGGCGTGTGCCGAAGAGTATGGCAAAAAGGGCGAGCAACAGGGCAATATAAAAGGCCGTGTCCTTCAAGAAGGGGATCTGACCGAAATTCACGTCCATGGTGACCCGGGGATATTGTTTAATCAACAGGTAACTCGTGGAAATGGCTTTCAGCTGGAGGGAAATATAGGGGATGATCCCCAGCACGGCGATGACGGTGACCACGCCGCCCAGCGTCATGCTTTTTCCATAACGGGAGGCAATAAAATCCGCGATGGAGGTGATGCGGTTGACCTTGCTGATGCGGATGATCTTCCTTAAGACGAGCCATCCCAATGCCGCGGTCAGGGTGGGGCCGATGTAGATGGGGAGAAACCCGGCCCCGGTCTTTGCGGCACGGCCCACGCTTCCATAAAAGGTCCACGCCGTGCAATACACGGCCAAGGAAAGGGCGTAAATGTAGGGGTTGCTGATGATGCTTTTGCCCATATCCGCCCGCTTGTCGCCGTAAAAGGCAATGGCGAACAGAAGCCCCACATACCCGAAAGCAAAAAGGAGGATGATCCCGGTGACGAGCATGCCGGCCCTCAGCCCAACGAACGCTTACCGGCGCCCCGGGATCCGGACCGGGTCGCCAATCCGATCAAAAGGATGAGGACCAGCCATATGACAAAGATGAAAAGATACAGCAGCGGAATGCCGAAAACAAAGACCTGGAGATTGAACAGGGAGATGATCGGATAACTGAAGAAAACGCCTCCGGCAAGAAAGAGCGCCACCAGGCGCTGGACTTTTTCTTTATCGCCGGTCATGTTTCAATCCAACATCGAAAGGGTGCCGGCCGGGCCGGGGGAAACCCCGCAAAGGCCGCGGGTTGTCTCTGACCGCCCTTATAGGCGGCTTCAAGAGCGCTTGCCTGGAAAATCCTATATGCTTTTTCTTGTCCCTGTCAAGACAGGCGGAACAGCCATTTCCCCTGATCCATCCGCGCAAAAGCAATGCCCGGGACAAGACCCGTTTACCTTTGTCGTCGAATCGACTCCTCCAAAGCCGCCCGGGCCAGCCCCACGGCCTGGGCGCAGATGTGGAGGCGGGTCCGGTTGAAAAAGGCCATGAGCTGGGAAAAGTCCTCCCCTTCCTTCCCCGCCAGGCTCTCGGCGGGAACCCGGACATCCTTCAAGACGATTTCAGCCGTATCCGAGGCCCGGATTCCCATTTTACCATGGATCTTGACGGCCTTGAAACCCGGCGTATCGGTGGAAAGCAAAAAGAAGCTGTGCCGCCGGTGGCGGGAGGGGTTTTCCGGGATCGGTGAGACAAAAGACCAGCATATGGTGGGCCAGGGTGCCGGGGCCGCCCACCACTGCGGCGGCGATGGGTAAGGGGGACCGGCAAGGCAGGTCATCTCACGCGAGCTAAGCGCAAAGAGATCTTCGGATCTGGCTTTGATGCCCCGGTCGATGCGTTCCTTCCGTTTCTGCGTGCCCCATAGCCTTTCTCCAGCATATCACCGTGGCGAACATGGCGCGGTGCTCACCCTTCGAAAAGCGCCATCCCCGGAAGGTTATGGGCTCTGGAACATGTGGAAAAAGGACAAAACAAAGATGCCCGCCGGGGGGTCCGGCCATCCGGCGGGCAACCCCCCGCAGGCTGGATTAACACTTTTACAGGTACTGTCAACTTTTTTGTGTGAAATTTTGTTGAGCATATTTTTGAAACATGGGCAAATTAGGGCGCACTTTTCCAATTGGGTTTGCTCTCCAAGCCAATTCCATCTTTAAGGAGATAAAGGCAAGGAGGTGATAGCAGGCCGCCTCACCCGCCATGGGAGAGATGAATCCGGCGATCAAAGCCCGCACCTTGGTGCTCTTCCACTGCTTGACCAACACCCCGCTTTCGGGCATGTCAAAACAGGTGACAAGACACCGGCCCCCTGG
>JALVQN010000225.1 GCA_027025555.1 Desulfobacterales bacterium | reverse complement strand
ACGATGGCGGTCAGCATGAGGACGTGGGGGAGCGGGTTGATATAATCGATGGCATGGATCAGGGGGGTCTCACCATGGGGGTGTCCATGGGAAATGATCGGCAGCGTTGCGCCCCGTTTGGCGCCGATGGAAATGAAGAAAAGGATGATGGCGGTCTGGAAAATCCCCATTCCGATGATCTTTTTCATCAGGTTCTTTTTGACGATCATGGCGAAAAGGCCGATCATCATGAGGGCGATATAGATCCAGTAGTTGTACTTGGCCAGCACCACGGCAAATCCACCGCCCATCTAAAGTCCCTCGTCTTGCTTTCCCACCGAAGAAAGGTTGCAATAGATGGCAAACATCACCGCCATGACGGCAATGCCCACCCCGATCTCCACCATCAAGATCCCGTGAGACCGCGCCGTTGCCGGATCCACCCCCAAGACCGCGGCCAACGCGCTGTAGTCGAGAAAGTTCTTCCTGAAAAAAAGGCACAGGGTGCCCACCCCCGCATAAATGAAAACCCCGATGGAGCACATGGCGTAGGTGGTCCTTTCACCGAGTCGCTGCAGGCCTTCCCGGAGATCATGGGTGACAGCGTACAGGATGAAGGCGGCGCCGAAGATGACCCCCCCTTGAAACCCGCCCCCGGGGCTATGATGACCATGGGCGATGACGTACAGTGCAAAAAGCTGGATAAACGGGATGATCAGCCGGCATGTGGCCTTGATGATCAGGTCATGGGGAACCCAGAGGGAATCGATCCGTTCAAACTCCGTGGAGTCGTCCGGGAGTCTTCCCCCCTTTTCAATGTGGAGGACGATGCCCGTGGGACGGTGGCGATAATGACGCGTTCCCGGCGCCTTCCGCCGGGTCCTGAGCAGGAAAAAACAGGCCAGCCCCGCAGAAAAAATCACCACGGTTTCAAAGAGGGTATCAAAGCCCCTATAGTCCGCCAGGATGGCGGTGACCATGTTGGGCACCGTTGTTTCTTCCAGCGTCTTTTCAATATAGCGGGGGGAGACATGGAGGCTGGCGGGGGAGGTCGGATCTCCCCAATCCGGAAAGTCGAGGGTGCCGTATACCAAAAGGCCCCCGAAGAAAAGGACGATGACAAGACCGGCCTTTTTCAATCTCGTGTCCTCCGCGTGGTTCGAAAGACCGCCGCCACGAACAGGACCGTGCTGACACCGGCCCCCACCGAGGCTTCGGTGAAGGCCACGTCCACGGCCCCCATGATGGCCCATAAAAGGCACATCATGAAAGAATAGGCGCCAAAGAGGATGACCGCCCCCAAGAGATCCTTCACGGTGACGGCGCCGATGGCACTGATGACCACCAGAGTGAGGATGACCACGTCAAATTGCCATATCATTGCGCGCTGCCTCTTTCTCCCTTGGTCCACGGCGCCAGGTCGGCCCGCACGCCGGCATCCATGATGGCATGGGTGGCGGTGGGACTGGTGATAAAAACAAAGACCAAAATCAGCAGGATCTTGATGCTGGTCAGTACCGCATTCAGGGAAAGATCTTCCAGGGTATACAAGGCCGCTGCAAGCATGGACATGAAAAGCCCCATGGTATCCAGCTTGCCGGCGGGATGGAGGCGGGAATAAAAATCCGGAAACCGGAGAATCCCCACCGCACCCCCGGTGAAGATAATCAACCCACATGCCAAAAGGACCGTGACCAGAATGTTCATCACATCTTCCCCTTCACGGCATCGTCTTTAAATTATCCGGCGCGGCCCGTGTCATCCCCGTGGGCGTTCATCGTAGAGGCCTTTTCTCTTTTGAAAATACCGGGACGCCGCCAAAACCGCGATGAAGTTCAAGAGGGCATAGGCCAGGGCAATATCCACAAACATGTCCACCCGGTGATACAGGAGCCCGATGAGCACCAACAGGGTGGTGGTTTTGGTGCCGATGGCGTTGACGCCGATGAGCCGATCCAAGACCGTGGGCCCGAAAACGGCCCGGTAAAGGGATAAGAGCATCAGCAGGCACAGATAAATGCCGCTATAAAAAAACACCGTATCCATTAGGGTTCAAAGATCCTTGCGATCCGCTCTTCCATTTCGCCGGGAAGGGCCTCCCCCGAGGGGGCATCAATGGCGTGCACCCGGAAATCTCCGTAAACCGAAACATAGACCGTGATGGTCCCCGGTGTCAGGGTGATGGAATTGGCGAAAGTGACCAATGCCATATCGTCTTTCAAGCGGCTCCTGAAATGGATGATCTTGGGATCGATCAAATCCATCATCTTGGGATGGAAGACCAGGTATAGGACGTGGATGTTGGCCAAAAAGACCTGCCAGACCAACCAAGGGGTATAGCATGCAAACCGAAACCACAAGCCGGGGATCCTGGAAAGGCGGGACCCGGAAAAGAGCAGATCGCCGGAAATATAGGCCACGATCAAACAGGAGACGACCCCCAGGCTCAGGTGAAAGGGGTCGAATTTTCCGGAAAACAACACCCAAAAGGCAAATAACAAGAAAAAGGCCAGGGTGAAATCGGTGGCGGACCGCCGGGCACCCGGCCTCTTTGGCGCATCCGGCTTTTCCGGAACCGATGGTTTTAATCCCTGTGCGGCCAAGGAGGCCTTCCTTTCGTTTTTTTCGTGACGGCTTGCGCCCTTTAAAAAAAACAGACAAAAGGGCGCTTTATTTTTTACGGCGTGTTCTTCCGGTCCTTCCTCGGGGACGTCTTCTCCACCAGTTCACAGACCAAGCGACATCCCCTATCCAGGTCCAGGCGGCTGGTGTTGAGGACCATATGGTACAGAATCGGGCGGTCATAATCACTTTTTCCAAACTTCCGATACAAATTGGCACGCCGACGATCGTCCTGTTCCACCGCCCGCCGGGCCTGTTCCGGGGTGAGATCGTAATTTTTCTGCATAAAAGCCACGCGGTCCTTGAAGTCGGCACGAACCAAGATGTGGCAGGCATCTTCCTGGTCTTGGAGGATATATTGGCTGGCCCTGCCCACAATGACCGCATTTCCCGCCTCGGCGATTTCCATGATGATGCGGGAAAGGAGATCCACATAGATTTCCTCTTCGATGGAGTCCCCCTTTCGCTCCAACACCAGGTCCCGCAGGCTCTTCGGTACCACGGCGCCCGCGAAACGCTGGAAAACGCCGGAACTGTCCTTTTCCAGGGCATCCACCGAGTCTGCAGAGACCCTGGCCTGATCGGCCACCATCTGAATCAACTCGTTGTCGTAGAATGCATACCCCAGCCTCCGGCATACCTTTTCCGCCAGGCTCCTTCCCCCCGCCCCGAATTGGCGCGAAATGGTGACAATGGCCATCGGTTTCCTCCCGTCCTGTCGATCTGCCAATGATTCATAATCAATATCTGAATCGAATTCAAGAAAAAAAACGTTTTTTTTTTGAAACGCCGGACAGGCCGCCAATTCGAGGGGAACGCCTTGTTATTGATTTATATTTTAATTTTCCCGAAAAAAACGGGCGCCGGCAGGTGCCGTCGCCCCGAGATTTTTTTTAAGATCCGTCCGGCGAAAGGACGCTATTTTGAAGGGGGTTTGGAGGTCTTTTCCTTTTTGCTCGTCACCTGACAAGCCTCTTTGACTCATGTGGAAACGCCCATCCTGGGAAGCACATAGGCCTGGAGGAAAATCCATCCGCCAATGAGAATCAAAAATAATAAGATATCACGCATCACGCTTCTCCTTTAAGAGGGTCCTGTGCCTTCTTCAACCTGCTTTCGTGTCCTTTCAATATAATGCACTTCAATAAAATCGGCAAGTGCCGGGATTTCTTCCGGGCTGAACTTGGGGACTCTTAGATCGAGATCCGAGTCGGTCACCCAGGCCACCAGATGCGGGCTTTTTGCAAGGAGGGGCGCCTCATGGAGGTCGGCCCTGAAGACTTCGATCTTGGGCTGATGGGCTTTTTTAAAGCCTTCGATGAGGACCAGATCCATGTCCTTAAAATAGGTTTCAAGGCTTTCGAGCCTTTCACTGTTCTCGTCGTCTTTGATCATGGCCAGGCGTCCCGGCGCGGCGATGAGCACCGTGTCTGCGCCGGCCCTTTTATGCCGCCAGCTGTCTTTTCCTTCCCGGTCCAAATGGAATCCGTGATGGGCATGTTTGATGACACCGATCCGGTGCCCCCTTTTCTTGAGCTCGGCGATCAGCTTCTCCAGCACGGTGGTCTTGCCGGATGCCGAATTTCCCACGATGGAAAGCATTTGGGGCATCGCCTTTCCTTTCAAGCCAAAAAGGGGCTTATTTCGCTGTTTCTTCGATCTTTTCCGTCAGCTGGGGCACGAAATCCAGGATATCGGCCACCACCCCCACATCCGCCACCTGAAAAATGGGCGCCTTCGGGTTCTTGTTGACGGCCACCATGAAGGGCGCGCCCTTGATCCCCCCCAGATGCTGGAAGGATCCGCTGATGCCCAAGGCCAGGTACACCTTGGGTTTTACGGTTTTCCCCGAGGTCCCCACCTGCCGGGATTTTTCCATCCACTTGGCATCCACGATGGGCCGGGAGCAGGAGACATCCGCCCCCATGGCTTCCGCCAGTTCATGGATGATTTCAAGGTTTTCCTGATCCTCGATGCCGCGACCCACGGAGACCAGCACTTCCGACTTGCTGATATCCACGTCCCCGGCCTCCGCCTCCACGAGTTCCAGAAAACGGCGCAGGGGCTCCGGAATCCCTCCTTGAAGGGCTTGTTCGGTCTTATCGACGACCTGTCCGTTCTTTCCCTGCTCTTGATCCAGAGCAAAGGCGCCGGGCCGAAGGGTGATGACCGCGCCCGATGACAGGTCACACGCCACGTGGGTGCTCACCATCCCGTTGAACTCTTCCCGGACGGCTTTGAGCGTCTGGCCTTGCCTTTCTTCGAAAGCCACGGCGTCCGGAAGGTACGCGGCCTCGAGAAGGACCGAAAGCCCCGGGGCCAGATCCATGCTGAAATGTTCATGAGGCATCAACAGAATGCTTCCCTTGGGAAGGAGCCGGGCCAGAAGGGGCCGGATCACCTCGGCATTGGGATAGGCCAGGGCTTCACCGGCCACCTTCCACACCGTGTCGAAAGAACGGGCCGCCTCCCGGCTGACCTGTTCCACGTCGGGGTTCGATCCCACCACGAGGGCGGTGACGGAAGCGTCGGGCTCGAGGGCCGCACCGGCCGCCAGCAACTCCACGGCCGTATCGTCCATCACACCGTTTTGATGCAAAATATAGGCAAATATCTGAGCCATCACTTGATCCCTCCTTTGGATTTCAAAAGCTCGATGAGTTTATCGATGATTTCCTCTTCGGTGCCTTCCAAAATTTCGGCCCCTTCTCCGAGCTCGGGAAGGAAATAATCGAGACGTTTCACCCGGGCTGCTGCCGCGCCCACGGCCTCCAGCGAAAGCCCCAAGTCCGCCGCACCGTGGACGGGGATCTCCACGGAAGCCACCTTCCGGATCCCGCGGATGCCCACATAACGGGGTTCGTTGATCCCGGTCTGGATGGAAAGCACGCAAGGGAGCCGGATTTCACTGAACTCCTGATTTCCGCCGGCGATCTCCCGGCCCACCTTGAGCGTCCCGTCATCGGCCACCTCGACCTTGTTGACCAGGGCGGCGAAGGGCCATTGCAGCATGGCGGCAAGCATCCCTCCCACCTGGCCGGCGCCGTCATCGGCCTGTGCCCCGGTGAGCACCAGGTCGTAGCTTCCCTTCAGGATCTCCGCCTTCAACGCCGTGGCGATGCCGTATCCGTCGGATGCTTCAAAGGCGGCGTCCATGAGATGGATACCCTTGTCCGCCCCCATGGCCATCTCCCGGCGGACGACCTCCTCCGCATCCTCGGGCCCCAGGGAGACCACCGTGACCGATCCCCCCACCTTGTCCCGGAGGCGGATGGCCTCTTCCACCGCATAGTTGTCCCATTCATTCACCGAATAGACCAGGTCCTCCCGCTCGATGTCGGTGCCGTCTTTGTTGACGGTGATCTCGTTCTCCGAGGTGTCCGGAACCCTCTTGACACAGACTAAAATCTCCATGAATCGCCTCCCAATGTCTTATTTTCCATGCGCGTCTTTTGCATGGATTCCCGCAGGCGGCCCTTTCCGGGGCATCGGCTCCGGGTCCATTTGCCGACAGACCAGCTCCACCAGGTCGACGGCCTGCATCTTCCCTTCCAGTCCGCTGGTTTTGATGGCGTCTTCGATATTGACCATGCAAAAGGGACAGGCCGTGACGATGACCGTGGCGCCGGCCTTTCGGGCCATCTCCACACGGATTTTTCCCATCCGGGTCTCTTCCACCGGTTCATAAAAAAGCATCAACCCGCCGCCGCCGCAACAGAAGCTCCGGTCCTTGGCGCGTTCCATCTCCACCCGGTTCAGTCCCGGGATGGCGTCCAGCACCCGTCGGGGCGCGTCATAAATCCCGTTGTGCCGGCCCAGGTAGCACGGATCATGATAGGTGTACACCGCTTTTGGATCGTGGACGCCCTTTAACCGGAGGGCCCCCGCGGCGATCTTTTCATCAAGCACCTGGGAAAGATGCGCCACCTCCGGAATGCCCTCGTAATCGTGCCGCAGCGCGTTGAAGGTATGCGGGTCTGCCGTGACGATTCTCTTTGCACCGCTTCTCAGGATCGCCTCGGTGTTTTTATCCTTCAACTCCAGAAAGAGCATCTCTTCTCCGAACCGCCGCACCTCGTGCCCGCTGTCCCTCTCCGCCGGCCCCAGGATCCCGAAGTCCACGCCGGCCCCCTGGAGCACCCGGGCCGCGGCCCGGGCGATCTCCTGGATCCGATCGTCATAGGAAGTGATGCTGTCGACAAAGTAAAGGGTGTCCGCGGAGCCCTTCTTTCCCAGGACACGGACATACTCCAGGTCCTGGGCCCACTGGGCGCGTTTTCTTTCCATCTTGCCGTAAGGATTGCCCCGCTTTTCCAGGGCCCCCAGCGGCTTCTGCAGCGATAGGGGAACCCGGCCCTCGTCCACCAGTGCCCGTCTAAGATCGACGATTTTGTCGATATACTCGATGAGCAACGGGCACTCTTCTTCACAGGCCCCGCAGGTGGTGCAGGACCAGAGTTCATCCGCCTCCAGGACGTCCCCCACCAGGGCTTTTTCCTCCCCTGCCCCTGTTCCGAAGAGGGGATACCTCTCAAACAGCGCGTCCCGACACTTGATGGAAATGAATCGCGGGGACAAGGGCCGGCCCGCCGCATGGGCCGGGCAGTTGTCGGAACAGCGGCCGCAGTCGGCACAGGAATAAAAATCGAGCATATGTTTCCATGTAAAGTCCTCCAGTTTTTTCACCCCGAAGGATTCCAGGTCGTCCAGTGCTTCCCGGGAAACATCCCATCGCACCGGTTTCACGGTGCCCTTGTCCAGCTTCATGAAAAAAACATTGAAAAAAGAGGTCACCACATGAAAATGCTTGCCCAGGGGGAGAAAGCATAAAAAGAAGAAAAAGACCACTTCATGGATCAGGTAGGAAAGCCAGTGAACCGTTTGTAATGCGGAAGGGGGGCTTTGCCCCAGCAGTGCCGCGGCCATTGCCTTCAGCGAGAAAGGAAGCAGCACCCGGGCCTCCATGTTGTTTTGAACCTGAAAAGCGGCTTGGCTGCCCTCGAAGAACGCATCGGCGAGCATGAGGGTGCTGATCATCAAAAGAACCCCCATGGCCTCGGCGGTGTGCGACTTGCCGTACCGGGGAGGGACTTCGTAGCGCTTGGGCTTGAACAGACCCCGCCGGACCATGGCGATCAGGCACGTCACAAGGACCACGGTGGCGGCCATATCCTTTATCCCCGCGTAAACCGTGCCCAAGGGGCCCGAAAGGCCCGGGAGGGTGAAGCCCTCGACGATCCCCAAAAAGACCAGGTTGACGGATCTCGCCGACAGGATCACAAATCCGGCAAACAACAGAATGTGCAGGAGCCCGGCAAAAGGATAACGGGGCTGTCGATACTGGGCCAGGGCGTATCGGAGGGCGGCTCCGGCCCGCGTCAACAAGCGGTCCGTGCGCGGATCCGCAGAAGCCTTCCTCAGGGGGATACTCCGCCTGTAAAGAAAATAGAAAAAGATGCCGGTGCCCGCAAGGGGGATGATCCACCACAAGAGCCGTGCCGGGATACCGAAAAAAGAGGCTTTCGCCGGGGAGATCAATACCATTTTCATCCGTGTCGGTTCCTATGGGGCCGTGCCTGCTTCAAAAAATAATGAATGAACGCTCATTCATCTACGCAAGGCGGCCCTTCCTGTCAAGAAAAAAATCGGCCTTGGGCATCCGGCCCCATAACATCCTGCTTGATTGACAAATTCTTTGCATCCGCTTATGAAAGCATCATTGATGGACGGGCTTTCGATGATCGTTCGGGAAGAAGCCCTAACACAAAGGGCGCCCTTTTTCAACAGGGCCAAAAGGAGGTCCCATGGTTGAAACAGTCCGGTACGAAGACAAGCCTTGGCTGTCTCATTATGAACCGGGCGTTCCAAGACAGATTGACTACGAAACCGTCTGTATGCCCGATTTTCTGGAAGCCTCGGCCCGGCGGTTTCCCGAACACACGGCCCTCATCTTTGAGGGGCATGCCGTCTCCTACCGAAGGCTGGACGCAATGGTGAACCGCTTTGCCCGGGCCCTGGAATATTTGGGCATCCGGAAGGGGGACCGGGTGGCCATTTTACTTCCGAATCTCATCCCCTGCGTCATCAGTTATTATGCGGCCTTGAAGATCGGCGCCGTGGTGGTGATGAACAATCCCCTCTATGCCGACCGGGAGCTGGAGCACCAATTCAACGACTCCCAGGCCAAAATCCTGATCACCTTGGACCTGTTGGCCGACCGCATGATCGAGCTCAGGAAAAAAACGGCCATCGAAAACATCATCTACACCTGCATCGGCGATTATCTGCCCTTTCCCAAAAGCCTCCTCTTCCCCATCGTGGCCAAGAAGAAAAAGCTCGCCGCCACCGTCAAAAAAGCGGACGGGGTGTACCCCTGGAAGCCGCTTTTGGCCGCTTTCCCCCCCCATTGCCCCCGGGTCTTTCTTTCCTTTGACGACATCGCCATGCTCCAATACACCGGCGGCACCACCGGTGTCTCCAAGGGGGTCGTCCTCACCCATGAAAACCTGAGCAAACAGGTCCAGCAGATTGCGGCCTGGTTTCCCCAGTTCGAAAAAGGCAAGGAAATTATGCTGGGGGCGCTGCCCTATTTTCATGTCTTCGGCCTGTCGGCGGCCATGAACTTTTCCGTCCATATGGGATGGACGCAGGTCCTGGTTCCCAAGCCCCAGCCTGAACCCCTCTTGGAGGCCATCCGAAAATTCAAGCCCACCTTTGCACCCCTGGTGCCCACCATGTATATCGGCATCTTGAACCATCCTGACATCCATAAAACGGACCTTACTTCCATCAAGGGATGTTTTTCCGGAAGTGCGCCGCTGCCCGTGGAAGTCATCCGCGACTTTGAAGCCAAGACCGGCGCGGTCATCGTGGAGGGGTTCGGCCTCACCGAGGCGACGCCGGTGACCCATATCAACCCCTTTGCCGGCGGGAAGCGGAAAGTCGGCAGTGTCGGACTCCCCATCTCGGACACCGAGTGCCGCATCGCCGCCCTGGACGACTGGAAGACGGAAATGCCGGTGGGGGAACCCGGAGAACTGCTCATCAAGGGCCCTCAGGTCATGAAAGGCTACTGGAACAAACCCCAAGAGACCCGGGGGGCCCTGACGGAAGGGTGGCTGCACACCGGCGACATCGCCAAAATGGACGCCGAGGGGTATTTTTACATCGTGGACCGGAAAAAGGACATGGTGATCTCCGGCGGATACAACGTCTACCCGAGGGAGATCGACGAGGTGTTCTATGACCATCCCAAGGTGCTGGAAGCGTGTGCCATCGGGATTCCGCACCCCACCCGGGGAGAGGCCATCAAGGTCTTCGTCGTTGTCAAGGAAAATGAATCCGCCACGATGGAAGAATTGATGGCCCATTGCGAACGTCACCTGGCCAGATACAAGCTGCCCACCGAAATCGAATTTCGGAAAACGCTTCCCAAGTCCACTGTCGGAAAAATATTGCGCAAGGCGCTCAAAGCCGAAGAAATGCAAAAACAAAGGGACTGACCGGCGTGGGGCGCCCCCCTGACCCCGGGGAATGAAGCGAAGCCGGCGGTTGCCGGGTGCGCTTTAAAAGGGATACCGTTTTTGCTTGATGACCTTGTCCGCAAGGAACCGGCGCAACGGTATGGTGTCGATGGGCTGAAAGCCGGCCAGGTGGTCGATGGCCCCCAAGAGCCGGGGAAGGCGCTCTTTTTCTTCCGCAAAGGCCACCACCTGTTTGGCCTTGGAAACGATTTCGGCGACAGTATCGTTGACATAGACCTTCACGGCCGCGGCGTGGTAATCCCCGGCCGCGCCTCCTTTCTTTGCCAGGATCTTCCGGGCCCGGAGGAGGCCGCTTTCCACGGCATAGATCATGATCACCATGTCCGCCAAGAGCTCGATGACCTCCTGTTCCTTTTCCAACTGCATCCCAAGCCGGTCGGCTGCAATGCCTGCGGCCAGAAGGAAAATCTGTTTGCTCGAGGCAAGATACCGTTTTTGCAGGGCCAGGGGAGAAGCCTGCACTCCCGAATCCGTTTTTGAAGGCCCCTTTTTGAGCTGCTCCCGGACCCCTTGAATGGCATCCGGCAGGGCGAGCCTGCCCTTCATGGCCCGCCTGAAGAGGGTTCCGGCGATGACAAGCCGGTTGATTTCATTGGTGCCTTCAAAAATGCGGTTGATCCGGGCATCCCGGTACATGCGCTCGGCCGGGTATTCCGCCGTGTATCCGTTGCCCCCGTGGATTTGAAGAAGCTCGTCCACACAGAAATCGAGGGTTTCGCTGCCAAAGACCTTGGCGATGGAGCACTCGATGGCGTACTCCTCGATGGTTCGGGCATTGAGGGCGGCATCGTTCCGCTCTTCCGGCGTTTTGGTGTTCAAGAGATCCTCCAGGGCAGCCGCCATCCGATACACCATGGATTCGGCCATGTATGTCCTGATGCACATGTCGGCCAGCTTCTTTTTGATCATGCCGAAAGAAGCGATCTTTTTCCCGAACTGCTCCCGCATTGCGGCATACTTGGCGGCTTCCGCAAGGGCCATCTTGCAACCGCCCACCACACTTGCCCCCAATTTATAACGGCCGATGTTCAAGACATTGAATGCGATTTTATGCCCCTGGCCCACTTCAAAGAGCACATTTTCCACAGGGACCCGGCAGTCCTTGAAAACGACGGGGGTGGTGGAGGACCCCTTGATCCCCAGTTTCTTTTCTTCCGCCCCGTGAGCGACCCCCGGGAAGGTGCGCTCCACGATGAAACCGGTAAATTTCTCCCCGTCCACCTTGGCGTATACGATGAACAGATCGGCCCAGGCCCCGTTGGTGATGAAGATCTTTTCACCGTTGAGCAGGTAGTGGGTCCCGTCTTCGGAGAGTACCGCGGTGGTTTGGGCGTTCAAGGCGTCGGAGCCCGCATTGGGCTCGGTCAAACAATAGGCGGCAATCCACTTTCCCGAGGCCAGTTTTTCAAGGTAGCGCTGCTTCTGGTCTTCGGTTCCGAAATAGACGATGGGCAGGGTGCCGATGCCGGTGTGGGCGCCGTGGGCCACGGCAAAGGAAGCGCCGGTGGCCGTGGCGATGGCTTCGGTGACGAGACTGGTGCTGACTTTATCCATCCCCTCACCCCCGTAAGCTTCCGGGATATCGGTGCTGTTCAGGCCCAGTTCCCCCGCCATCTCAAAGAGGGTGCGGATATGGGAGGCGTCTTTTTCCTCCATGCGATCCAGGTCGGGTTGAATCTCTTTTTTGACGAAATCCAGGGCCGCCTGATAGATCATCTGGTGCTCCTGGGTCCTCTCCTCCGGCGTGAAGATGTCTTCCGGATCGATGTCGGCGATGAGGAACTCTCCGCCTCCAAAGACGCGCCTTTTCTTCATCTTTTCCCTCCCTTTTGGCGATTGGCCTTTTCCGGGTTTTCCGGCTTCCGGGAAGCGCCGACCCCGTGGATCAAAAGCTCCACCAGCGGGTCGGCCATGGCAACCAGATCGTAGGGAATTCTGGAGTGCAGCCACGTGTTGATGACTTCATCGATGGCGCCCACCATCACCCCCCTCACCAATGTCAGATGCAACTCTTTTCGGATGCTGCCTTCCGTCTGTCCCTGTTTGATGATTTCAGACAGCAGGTCCAGATACATCTTGGACATCTCTTTGATCTGAGCTTCCGCAGACCGGTGAATCTGATGGGTTTCCGTCTGATAGACCACCGCCATGTTCCGGTCCTCCTGGAAGGTTTCAAGATGCACCCGGATCAGGTTCCGCAATTTCTCGAGGGCATGGGCGCCCTCTTCCACCGCCTTTTTGAACCCTTCAAAGGCTTGCCGGGTTTTATGGCGGAAAAATTGGATGAGAATGTCGTCTTTGTTTTTGAAATACAAATAGATCGTGCCGTCGGCCACCCCGGCTTCTTTGGCGATTTGGGACACCGTGGACTGGTAAAAACCCTGCTCGGCGAACACCTTGATGGCCGCCTCCAGGATACGCTCATACTTGTCGTTTCTATTTTCCCTGCTGGAAATCGTCCTGTCCTTCTTCAAGACGCCATTGATGAATGAACGTTCATTCATTTACCAGGCACGGACCCGGTCTGTCAAGGGAAAAAATTTATGGCAACCTGACCGGCCCTCCACTCGTACATCGACACCGGCTGCAGGCCGAGGCATCATTTCAATACGCCCGGGAAAGCAGGCTCAAAAAAAGCGGCCCGGATCCCCATTATCCGTCCATGGAAAAGGCTGAATCGGCGCGAAAACAAAAAAGGCATCCGCCTGGAAAAAGACGGATGCCCTTGTTGTATCGGGATCGGTTGGATCAGAGTTTTTTGACGTTTTTGGCCTCGGGGCCCCTTTCACTCTGTTCCACTTCAAAGCTGACCCGGTCCCCTTCGGCAAGGGTTTTGAATCCGGGGGCATCGATGGAAGAATAATGGACAAACACGTCCTGACCGTCCTCCTGGTTAATGAAGCCATACCCTTTTCTGTCATTGAACCATTTTACTGTTCCTACCGCCAAAGCTCAGACCTCCTTTCAAACATAGCAAAATTGAACCACGCATTCGGCCGTCACGCTGGCTAAGGAACCGTTCCTTCAAGCGGAATCGACCTCATCGCACCCGGCCCCTCGACATCGGGTTGAAAATGCTGTCCGCACCCCACGGGGCCGTTTCACCGTGACCCACTTTATGCAAGGCATTTTCAAAGGTCAAGTGAAAAATCGACCCCCACCGAGGTTTTAATCCATGAAAAAATGAGGTGCCGCCCGCGGGCAAAACAGAAAAGAATCCTTGAAAAACATCTTTGCCCGGTCATAATGGACCCATGGATCCCATCATCTCGGTCATTATTCCGGTACTCAATGAAGGCCGCAGCATCAACAGGACCATCGCCCACCTGGTGCATCACAACCCTTTGGTGCCTTTCGAAATCCTTGTTGCCGACGGCCACCCCCGGAAAAACACCCTGTCGGCCATTGCCTTTGCTTCGGTCCGGAAGATCCCGGCGCCCCTGGGGCGAGGCGCCCAGATGAACGCCGGGGCCGCTCTTTCAAAAGGAAAGATCCTGTTGTTTTTGCATGCGGACACCCTCCTGGAAAAGGCGGCATTGAAAACAATCATGGGGACCCTGGATGGCGGCAATGTTGCAGCCGGTGCCTTTCAGTTGGCCATTCGATCTCCCAGGCCGGTTTTCCGCCTCATCGAATTTGGGGTACGCCTTCGGGTCCGCTGGACCCGAATCCCATACGGGGACCAAGCCATCTTCATCTCCAGGAGACTCTTTCAAGCACTCGGTAGATACCCCCCCGTTCCCATCATGGAAGATGTCGCCCTCATGCGCGCGGTCCGGGAAAAGGGGGGAAGGATCGTGATCTTGAAAGAAAAGGCCTTCACTTCTCCCAGACGGTGGGAAAAAGAAGGGATCCTTTTTTGCACCCTTCGCAATTGGATGCTGATGGGGCTTTTCAGCATCGGTGTCCGCCCTGAAACACTGGCGCGCCTTTATCCGGTGCACCAATGATCAAGGCAGATCCGGTCAAACCTCAAAAAACGGCATTGGCCGGCACGTTCGGCGCAGGGGCCTTAGATGTTGAAATCCCTTTTCCCTTGGCGTATAAGGAAAGGCAGCGGGTTTTGAAAAAATTCAGGCAATCCGGGGGGATCATTTTCATTGATTGCCGGGCGGACACGGCTTCGTTGCCTGCCTTTTGACCCGCGATCCGGCAATCCGAAGGCACCGATGAGGGGGACCCATGGATTTTCAGAAACTGGCGGATGACTTGGGATTTGAACTGGCGGAGTTTAAAGAACTGGCGGAGCTTTTCGTTGACACGGCCATGGCCGACCTGACCCAGGCGACCACGGCCATCCACGCAAAAGATACGGAAACGGCGGCCAAGGCCATCCATTCCATAAAGGGGGCCTCCGGGAACCTGGGGTTCATGGACATCCATGAAACGACGAAAAGGATCGAGGCCGACATCCGGAATAACCGGTTAGACGCGGTAACGATGCCCCTCGATCAGGTCAAAGAACAGATTCAAGCCATTGCAGCGGCCCTCAACCCATGACCCATCGGAATGGGTGGGCCTTTGAAAAGCGCCCCTTTGCTCATGAACAAAACCGGGGCGGCCAGGCCGCCCGTTCGTTGTGGCCCGAGGACTCCGAGAGCCTGTTTTCAGATCTCATGAGGATGCAACGGGGATACCCATGACGGAAAACACGGCCTCTGTTTCCTTTCCCATACTCGTTGTGGAGGACAACCCGGTCACCCGGAAGATCCTTGAAAAAAACCTGACCCGTGCCGGGTACCATGTCTCCTCAATGGGAAACGGGAGGGAGGCATTGGAGGCGTTCAAAGACCGCTTTTTCCCCATCGTCTTGAGCGATTGGCTCATGCCTGACATGGACGGCATCCAATTATGCAGGGCGATCCGGGAAAAGTCTCTTCCGGGGTATGTCTTTTTCATTCTCCTTACGTCAAAAGATTCCAAGGACGATATCGTGCAAGGGCTGAACGCCGGGGCCGACGATTATCTCACCAAACCGGTCCTTGCCGCCGAACTCATGGCGCGCATCCGCACCGGAATCCGCATCCTGGAACTGGAAAAATCCCTCAAATCCGCCCTGGAGGAAATCAAGACCCTTTCCGTGACCGACCCCCTGACGGGCTGTTACAACCGGAGATACCTTCAGGTCCACCTGCCCAAAGAAATCCAGCGGTCCAGGAGGTATCGCCGCCCCTTGTCCATCATCCTCTGTGACATCGATCATTTCAAGCGCATCAACGACACTCATGGTCACACGGCGGGGGACAAGGTCCTCAAATCCCTGGCCCACCGGTTGGCCGGCTTGATTCGGAAAGACATCGACTGGGTGTCCCGTTTCGGCGGCGAAGAGTTCCTCCTGGTCTTTCCGGAAACCGATTGCCGCAGTGCCCTCAGGGCCGCTGAACGGCTTCGGAAAGCAATCGCGGAAAAGGCTTTTGATCTGGACGGGAGGGGCGTCCGCGTCACGGCGAGTTTCGGCATAACCGGCGTGGAGGGGCACGCCTTTGATGAAGCGATTTCCTTCGATGCGTTGATCTCCGAGGCGGACCACCATTTGTATGAGGCCAAAAAGGCGGGCAGAAACCGCGCAAGGGGGGCGCCCTACAAGGAAAACACCGGCGCATGACACCCAACCCCCCCGTCCCGAATGCACCGGCGTTTTCAGCCGCCTGAAGGGAAGGTGTCTTTAAAGATGGGTGATTCGAATTCAAGAAAACCGCCCGGTGGGAAGAAACGCCTGAGAATCGGGGAGTTCCTCCTCCTTTCAGGGATGATCAACCAAAAGACCCTCGATCATGCCCTCCGGCTCCAAAAGACCCAAAAGAAAAAACTCGGGCAAATCCTCATTGAACTGGGCGTCATCGATGATGTGGTGGTTGCCAAGGCCCTCTCCCGCCAGCTCGGGATCCCTTATGTCCGGTTGAAAAACGAGCGCATCTCCCAGGAGGCCTTGGCCATGGTGCCGCCGGCCATGGCCGAAGAGAATTTACTCCTGCCGATCCGGATCAAAGGCAAAAAACTGGTCGTGGCCATGGCCAATCCCCTGGAACTTTCCGCCATTGATGATCTGCGCTTCATCATCAAAATGGATGTGGACATCATGGTGGCCCCCGAAAGCGATATCCGGGAAGCCCTCAAGCGTCACTATTCCTCCCAGACGCCGCTTTGGGATCACGGGCTGAGACGGGATATGGGCGAGGGCATCGAGATCGTGCGCCCTGAAAAGGAACAGGAACCGGATATTGAGGATCTCCTGGATGTGGCGGAGCTGCCGCCGGTGATCCGTTTCACCAACACGATCATCGCCGATGCCATCAAACTCAATGCCAGCGACATCCACATCGAACCCCAGGAGGATACCGTCCTGATCCGGTATCGCATTGACGGCGTGATGCAGGAGATCATGAAAACGGAAAAGCATGTCCATCCGCCGCTGGTCTCCAGAATCAAGATCATCTCGAACCTGGACATCTCCATCCGCATGAAACCCCAGGACGGAAAGTCTCAGGTTAAAGTGGGGAACCGGCGCTTTGACCTCAGGGTATCCACGCTGCCCACTTCCTACGGGGAAAAGGTCACCATCCGGATCCTGAACCCGGCCACGGCCCTCTTGAGCCTGGAGCAACTGGGGTTTTCCCCTTCGGCGCTGGACGCGTTCCACCGCGCCATTCAAAAGCCCCAAGGCATCATCCTCGTGACCGGGCCCACCGGCAGCGGCAAATCTTCCACCCTGTACGCCTGCATCAACAAACTCAACTCGCCCAAAGTCAACATCGTCACCGTGGAAGACCCGGTGGAGTATGACATCCCCGGCATCAACCAGGTCCAGATCAATCCCAAGGCCGGCATCACCTTCGCGGCCGGCTTGCGCTCCATCTTGCGCCAGGACCCGGACATCGTCTTGGTGGGGGAAATCCGGGACGCGGAAACCGCCGGGATCGCCATCCAGGCATCCATGACGGGTCATCTGGTCTTTTCCACCCTCCATACCAATGATGCCCCGTCTGCGGTGACCCGGCTGTTGGATCTCGGGGTGGACGCCTTCCTCATCCCCGATGCCCTGGTGGCCGTGGTGGGCCAGCGGCTCGTGCGGAAAATATGCCCCAAATGCAAGCGCCCCCATGCCCCGGCAGAGGATCTCCTGCGCCAGGTGTCCTGCTACCTCCCCAACCCCCCGCCGCCCCTTTTCAAGGGCGCCGGCTGTGAAGCCTGCCGTTTTTCGGGATATTCCGGGCGTATCGCCATCTTTGAAATTCTCATGATGACACCGGCCTTGAAAAGAATCATTGCGCCGGATGTTCCATCGACGGTTCTGAAAAAGGCGGCTGAAAAAGAGGGATTCAAGACCATGGCCGAAGACGGCATCGAAAAAACCCTCAAGGGGATCACCACCCTTGAAGAAGTCCTTCGTGTCACCGCATTTGAAAGGGACCCCTCTTTTGAGAAAGGCCAAAAGGACAAAACATGCACCCCCCAAGGGACGCCGTCTGAAGCGGTGTCGGCAGATTCGGCCGGTGCCGCCGGAAAATCAGCCGGTACGGTTCTGGTGGTGGACGACAACAAGGTGATCCGGAAGACCATGGAAAAGATCCTCATCTCCGAGGCGTACCGCGTCATGACCGCTCAAAACGGGCAGGAAGCTCTGGAAGCCGTTTCACGCCATAAACCAGACCTCATCATCACCGATTACATGATGCCCGTCATGGACGGCATGACGCTCATCAAGCACCTTAAAGCCCAGCTCGCCACCCGTCTCATTCCCATCATCATGCTGACGGCCAAGGATGAGATGGATACCGAAGTGCGGGTCATTGAAGCCGGCGCCGATGACTACTTGACCAAGCCCATCACCAGGAAACGTTTCGTGGCGAGGGTCAACCGGATCATGCAACGATGGAAAGCCGGGAGTTCGACCTGACAACCCAGGAGGAGGGGACCAATGAAATGCGCATTTCATCCGGAAACAGAGGCGAAAGCGGTTTGTGCCGATTGCGAGAAACCCTTGTGTGACGCTTGTGCGCTCATCTGGGAGGAAAAGGCGTGTCTCTGCAGCACGTGTGCGGCCCGACGGGCGGCCGGGGATGTGGCAGAGGATGTTCAACAGCGTCAAATCCAAAAAGAAAGCACGGTCCGCGAAAGGGACGAAAAGCAAAAAAAGAAACGCATGCGCTATCAGCTGGTCTTCATCGGGCTGGCGGTGGCGGTGGCCGTGGCGAATCTGCTCCTTTACCTGTACCGGGCACCCCTCCAAGAAGGGAAGCCCTTCAATCCCGCCGACCATCCGCTTTCAGCGGCGCTTTTGATCGATACGGCCATCCGCGATTACGCGAGTGCCCATGAAGGCCGCTATCCCCAATCCCTTGAGGCCTTGCTGGGCCCCTATCTTTCCCCGGAGATCTTTCAACCGGCCGACCTTGCCCGTTTTTCGTATAAAAGGATTCCCCCCAACGGCTACGAGCTAAAAGCCGTGGAAAGTGGGGATAGCCTGACACAGGCCATCGTGTTCACCGATAAAGACAGCCGGTAAGGTGCATTTCAAAGGAGGTCGCTTTATGAAGGATCCGGGGGCGTTTCAACTATCAAGAAAAAAAATCGGCGGGTTCACACTCATCGAACTGATGATGGCCGTGGCCATCATGGGTGTCCTTGCGGGGATCTCCATCCCCAATTACATCGCCTACCGCCAGCGGGCGGATTATGCCGCCCTCCAGGCCACCATGCGGTTTTTCATGGATGCCGAGGACATTTACATGATCGACCACAGCACGTTTTATCCGGTCAACGGCAGGATACGCGTCAAAAGCGGCGTGGGGCGGAGCATCCCGGAATTGAAGTTCCGCTTTCCCGCCGGCCACAAACATACATTTTACATCTATGGCATGAACCGCAGGAGACGGAGAACTATGTACAACTACTATTATATTCTTGTTTATGCGGACAACGACTTCAACGGCAACGGAAGGAAGGATATTTTTTACTACGTCACCTACTTCAGGAACAACGAGCCCATCTACCACCGGGAATTCTTCCAGATAGACAGGAAAATCAACAGGCGCAAACTGCGCAAAAAAATCAGGAAAAGACGCCTTTAAAGAGTCATGCTTTTTCCAGGACGCGGATGACCTTCGGACGGTACTTTTCCATGCGGCCCATGCGGTTTCCTTTGGACCTGACAAAGACAAAGGAAAGGCCCAGGCCTAAAAAGGCAAAAAGGACGGAGAGCACGGCGGGATCCAGGCCCCATGCGGAAGCCGCCCCCTGGCCGAGGAAACCGCCCGCCATCATCCCCAGGAGGGGAAAGACATAAAGGAGAAAGGCCGCCTTGATGAGGGATGCCGTTTCGAACCCCATCAGGACCCGGTCGCCCACATGGGCCCCCGCGGCGTTCACGGCATCCACTTCCATCTCTTTGCCGCCGCCGAGGGCATGGCAGGAGGCCTTTGCCGAGCAGCCCTCACAGGCCGAGGTCTTTTGGGTCTTGACGCGGGCCATTGTCCCGGACACCTGGACCACGACCCCTTCTTCGGTCGTCAAGGCAAGACTCCTTCACTCGGGCCTTAACGCAACATTCAAGGTCAGGAGGCCTGATCCAAAACGGCTTCTTCGGCAGGCTGATAGCATATCAACCCACACTGGAGGCACCGTTTGGCCTCTTTGGCGGCCATCTCCGGGGTGAAGCCCTTTTCGATTTCAACGCCCCGATCCAGTTCCCGCCGGCCGGCGAGGGGCATGATCTGCCGGGGCACAGGGGCGACATGTTCCACGTGATCCACGTCTTGGATGTCGCTGTCCGGCGTGAGCACGTTTTCCGGAAGCGCCGGCCCGATGCCGTAAATCATTTGGTGGACCGACGCCGCCAGCCTGCGGCCGGCGCCGATGGCCTTGATGGCGGCACTGAAGTCGGTCAGGGCATCCCCCTTTGCCAACACGCCCACCTGTTCCCTGTAAGCCGGCGGCTTGTAAGGAAGGATGCCTTCCCAGGCCGCCTCTTCGGGGGGAACCTCCGTGCCGTCGGCTTGCGATGCGGCCCCGGTCCCTGATTTTGCCAGGATCATCTCCGGGGTTCTTCCGGAGGCGATCAAGAGTGTTTGCACGTCCAGGGTCTTTGTGGACAAATCATTGAGGAAGGTGGCTTCCACGTGCATCAACCGATCGCCTTGCCCAAAGAGCCGCGTTACGGCGGTGCCGAAGAGCACCCGGACGCCCTTTTCTTCGGAGGCATCGATGGCGTGGGCCGGAAGAGCGGTCTCCTTGCGGTTTTCCCTCAAAAGGACCGTCACGCTTTTGGCCCCCTGTTCCAGGCAGGCCGCAGCCGCTTCCAGCGCCAGGGAACCGCCCCCCGCAATGGCCACATCCGCCCGGCACATCTGTTTCACGCGATCATCGGCGGAAAACTTCAAAAAGTCCACCAGCAGGAGAACGCCCGGCAGCGCCTGTTCCAGCTTGATTGTCCCCTGTCGGGCAAGACGGCTGTCCCAACCCCCCGCGGCCACCAGGATCGCTTGGTACCCCGCGTCAAACAGGGAGGCCACCGTGATGTCCTTGCCCAGGACCTGCCGCGTCTCAAGGGTCACTCCCATTGCTTCAATGCCCTCGATGTCCCAGTCCAGGATCCCGGAGGGGAGCCGGTGGCTCGCAATGGCGGTCCTGAGAAGGCCCCCGGGCTTGTCAGTGGCTTCATAGACCGTGGCGGAATGGCCCAGGCGGGCGGAGAAGAAGGCCGCAGAAAGCCCGGCCACGCCGCCGCCGACCACGGCGATCTTCCGGCCGGTCTCCGGGGCCTTGTAAGGGAGGATGCGTTTCCCGCTTTCCCGTTCCACATCGGCGGCATATCTCTTAAGGTAGTTGATGGCCACCGGCTCATCCACCAGGGTCCTCCGGCAGTCCGTCTCACAGGGCCTGGGACAGATCCGGCCGATCACCGCGGGGAAGGGATTGCGCTCCTTGATGACCTGGACGGCCCGAAGGGGGTTCCCTCGGGCGATCTGGAGGATGTACTCCCGGATGTCGATTCCCGCCGGGCACGCCCGCTGACAGGGCGTGGTGCATTCGTCGGTGGTGTATTCCTTCAAGATCCGCCGGGTCACGGAAGACAGGGTGATGATCTGTTTGGGGCACACACGCTCACAGGTGCCGCAGCCGGTGCACCGCTTTTCATCCACAACAGGGAGCCCCTGGGGCCCCATGGTGATGGCGTTGAAGGGGCAGGCCCTTTCACAGGTGCCCAGCCCCAGGCATCCGATGCGGCAGACCTTCATGCCGCCGCCGTGTAAGGCCGCCGCGCGGCAGTCCCTGACACCTTCATAGGCAAACTGGAGCGCCGCCTTTTCGACCCCGTAAAAACAGCCCGGCTTGGCCACATCCGGCTCCTTGGCTTCGATGGCCACGCCCATGAGCTCCGCGATGGCCTCGGCCACATCCGGACCTGCGGCCACACAGGAATTGGGCGCCGCCTTCCCCCGGACGATGGCCTCTGCATTGGCGCTGCACCCGGGCAGGCCGCAGCCGCCGCAGTTGGCGCCGGGCAATACCTCCTCCACGGCCAGAATCTTGGGATCCACGTACACATAAAAGACCTTGGAAGCCACGGCGAGGCCACATCCCACCACAAGCCCCAATCCCCCCATCATCAAGAGTGCTTCTACCATCGTTTGACTCCAGTACGTTCTGCTTCCAACCGCCGTTGGACGCCCTCAGAAAATGGCGTCATACCGGCATTTTTCAAAACAGGTCATGCACTTGATGCACTTTTCATTGTCAATGACCGCCGGCGATTTCTTCTTCCATGAAATGGCCTGGGCCGGGCAGTATTTAAAACAGAGGCCGCACTTTTTGCAACGCTCCGGATCCACTTCGAATTTCAACAGGGCCACGCATCGTTTGGCCGGGC
>JALVQN010000224.1 GCA_027025555.1 Desulfobacterales bacterium | reverse complement strand
GACCTTATGATATCCGCTCTGTCACCCGCACCGGCAAGCCCCTTTGGATCAAGGTGAAAGCCACGTCCTGCGGCAGGCGGTTCCCGTTTTCCCTGTCCGCCGCGGAACTGGTTTTTTCCAGCGCCCGCCCGGACGGGTACCGCCTCTATCGCCTCTTCGACTTTCCGGAAAATCCCCGGCTTTTCATCCTGACCGGCCGCCTTCACGATTGGGTCCACCTGACGCCGGAAGCCTTCACGGCCCGGTTTGAGTAACACCGCTAGACCGTCGGCCGCCCCCCGGACGCCTCCTGCCGGAAGCCCCGGACCGAATCCACGGAATAGATGACCAAGGCGCTCCAGATCAGGATAAAAGTCAAAAGCTTGGCTGTGGAAAAGGGTTCCCGGTAAAGAAAGACCGCCAGCAAAAAGGTGGAACTGGGGGCGATGTACTGGAGGATGCCGATGGTGGACAGATGAATCCGGCGGGCCCCTTCGGTGAAAAGGAGAAGGGGAAGCGCCGTCACCAGGCAGGCGGCCATCAGGAGCAGATCGATTCGAAGCCCCAGATGCAAAAACGCACCGCGGCCGGTTGCATTCAGGTAAAACAGAAACGCCAGGGCCGGAGCGCACATGAGCATGGTTTCCAGGGCCAGGCCCACCAGAGCGCTCACCGGGGCCACCTTCCGGATCAGTCCGTAAAGACCGAAACTTATGGCCAGGGTCAGGGAGACCCAGGGCACCCGGCCGAATTGCACCGTCAGGTACCCCACACCCGCGGCGGCCAGCCCCACCGCCACCGTCTGGGCCGGCCGGAGCCTTTCCCCCAAGAAGACCCGGCCCAGAAGGACATTGATGAGCGGGTTGATGTAATAACCCAGGCTGGTCTGGAGGATCTGATCGTTGTTGATGGCCCAGATGAAGACAAACCAATTGATGGAGACCAAAAGGGTGGTGCCCAAAAGGATTCCCATGGTGTTTTTGACTTTGAGGGCGGATCTGAATTCTCGCCCCTGGCCTGAAACCAGGATGATGGGAACCAGAAAGAAAAAGGACCAGACCATCCGGTGCATGAGGATTTCAAAGGGGGGCACGGCCTTGAGCCATTTGAAATAAACGGGGCTCAAGCCCCAGATTAAAAAGGCCCCCACCGCGCTGAGCGTGCCGATCTCGGCCCGCCTCTTCTCTTCCGGTGTCATCTTCTTTCCAGCTTCGCCACGACTTCGATGTGGGGGGTATGGGGAAAGAGGTCCACGGGTTGGACCTCCACAAGGGCGTAGTTTGCCTTCATAAGCGCCAGGTCCCGGGCCAGGGTGGCGGGGTTGCACGACACGTAGACGATGCGTTTCGGTTTCAGGTTCAGAAGCGGCCCCACCAGCTTCGGGTGCATGCCGGCCCGGGGCGGATCGAGGATCACCACCCGGGGGGCATCTTCGGTTTGCGGCAGCAGCTTCAGGATATCCCCGCAAAGAAACGTGCAGTTTTCCACACCGTTGATGCGGCAGTTTTCACGGGCATCTTCCACGGCGTCCGGGACGATCTCCATCCCGACGACCTTCCGGGCGCCTTCAGACAGGGCGATGGCAATGGCCCCGGTGCCGCTGTAAAGGTCCAGGACGGTTTCCGTGCCCGTGAGCCCGGCATACGCTTTTGCCACGTTGAAAAGATCCCAGGCGCCCGACGTATTGACCTGGAAAAAGGAATTGGCCGATATGCGGAAACGATAGGGACCCAGGCAATCCGAAATCTTGGAAGGGCCCACGAGGGGAATCTCCCTTTCGCCCACGGCAATGGCGGCTTTTCGTGCCGTGATATTGTTGACCACGGAAAGGACCTCGGGGCGGCGGCGGACCAGTGCTTCGGCCACGCGGCGCATCATCCCGGGACGTTCGGAAGCCGTGACCAGGTTCACCATCCACCGGTCCAGGGCGGCGGAGTGCCGCAGCATCACGAAACGCCAAAACCCGGTGTGGCTTTTCAATCCGTACGGAGGCGCCCCGGACTCTTGAATCAGGGCGCGCACCGCGGCCAGGATGGCATTTCCCGCTTCTTGTTGGAGGAGGCATCTTTCGATGTCGATGACCTTATCGAATGTCCCGGGCACATGCAGGCCCAGTGCGAAACCGGTCTCGATTTTCGGGATATGCATTTGACCGGGCAAGAGCCACCGGCGGTCGGAGCAGGAAAATTCCATCTTGTTCCGGTACCCGAAAACGCGGGAAGAGGGCATCACCGGATGGACCCGGACACGGCAAAGGCCGGCGATCCGTTCCAGGGCGTCGATCACCTGCTGCCTTTTATAGAGGCATTGCCGGGCGTATCGGATATGCTGCCACTTGCAGCCCCCGCAGAACCCGGCGTAGGGACAGGGCGGATCGGTCCGATGCGCTGAAGGCGCGATCAGCGCCTCCAGGCGTCCTTCCGCATAGTTGCGTCGCTTCCTGAATATCCTGACCCGGACCCGGTCCCCGCAAACCACATGGTCCACAAAGACCGCCAGCCCGTCGAACCGGCCGATTCCCCGGCCTCCGGAAGCCATGGCCGTAATATCGAGTTCGATGCTTTTTCCTTTTTTTACCTTCACGATTGTGCTTATATCTCAAAATGAATCGGCCCGGCGCCCGGCCGGCCCTTGCGCTCTTTGACGGAAAGGGCCTCAAAGGCGCTTTGACGGCACTTTTCAAAATCAATCCCAGGGGTATTGATAGGCAACCTCCTCCCACAAATCAAGCAGGAAGGAACGTCCTTGCATGACCGGTGAAAGATGCCAGGAAATCGCCTTTGCCTCCGACGGCCTTCGCCTGCGAGGCATCCTCCACGTGCCTGAACACCGGGCAGCGCCCTTTGTGGTCGGAAGCCACGGCCTTTTTAGCGATGCCGACTCCCCCAAGCAAATCGAGCTCGCCCGGCGTCTTTCCGAAAAAGGAATCGCCTTTTTCCGCTTCGACCACCGGGGATGCGGGAAAAGCCAGGGGGATTTTGTCGAAGTCACTTCCCTTGAGGGCCGGGGCGCTGACATTCTCCGCGCCATCGCCACCCTTTGCGCCCGAAAAGAGACGGGCCCCTTTTTGGGCCTTTTCGGAAGCAGCATGGGGGGTGCGGCGTCTCTGTATGTGGCGCAAAGACGCCCGGTCCCTGCGCTGGTCATTGTGGCTGCGCCGGTGCGAAGCCGGGAAATCCGGGGCACAACCCGGGAAACCGGCCCGGATCCCCTGGCAGAGGCCTTGCTGAAAAGAAGCGCCCTTTATTTCGACCTTTCCGACGGGTTGCACCGGATCCGGAACATCCTCATTTTTCATGGGGACGCCGATGAAACCGTGCCTTTTTCCAGCGCCCTGGAAATCCATGAAAAGGCGCGTCCTCCCAAGCGTCTCATCCCCTTTGAGGGCGGGGATCATCGGATGAGCGACCCCGGACATCAGGCCCTTTTCATGCAAGAAGCCGTAAAATGGTTTGCACGCACAGCCGCCTCGTGCCCCCCCCCGTCTCCCCCGGGGAAAGGAAAAAGCGAAAATGAAGGCAGCAAATAACGATGCGCTTCTTTTACCCGAGGGATATTCCGGAAAGATCCTCACGGGAGACTTCAGTGACACCCTCAAACGCCATGTCTTTGGCTGCATCCGGATCTTTAGCCTTTTGGAAAGAACCGGAACGCCGGTCCTTTTATACATCGCCGCCTGGAAAGAAAAGGATAAGAACCTCTGGTACGAATATGCCGCCCAACGTCTCCTGGAATTGATGGGGTGTTCCTTCCCCGAACTCGCCCACACCTTCAAGACGGGCGTGGAAGATCACCGGACGTATCGATATACAGAATCCAAGAGCATCGAAAAGGAGGTGTTGGCGCGTAATCACCTGGATGGGCGGCGGGACGATCTCAGAAGGTCCGGATTGAAAACCGGGGCCATCGAAGCGGTTTACAAGCTGCTTCCCAGGGCCGGGGATGCCATCTGGCTCAAGGACCAGGCCATCATCCAAAGCTTTTCCCAGGATCGACTCTGTCTTTCCCTCGGGAATCTGACGGTGGTCACCAAGGAGATGAAAGCCGAAGAAGCGCGCGAAGCGATGGTGGAAAAGCTCCAGGAGGCCCTGTCCAACGTGAAAACCCTCCAGGGCCTCCTTCCCATTTGCGCTTCGTGCAAGAAGATCCGGGATGATCAGGGCTACTGGAACCAGATTGAAAGCTACCTGGAAACGCATTCCGAGTTGTCCTTCAGCCACAGTGTCTGCCCGGAATGCTTCCAAAAGCTCTACCCTGAATTTAAGCAGAACCCATAAGGTGCTTTTTCCCCTTTAAAAAAAGGGCAACCCGCCGACGGAGGCTTTCAGGGAGCGACTTGGGGGGCCCCGGAACCACCATGAAGGTGGCCTCCTTCCCCGGCGTCAGGCTGCCCAACCGCTCATACCCCAGAAGCCGGGCACCGGCTTCGGCGGCACAGTGGACGACCTCTGGAATCGAAAAGCCGGATCGAATCAGAAGGGCGATCTCATCTACCATGGATATCCCGTGGTCCACACCGATGCTCCCGGAATCGGTCCCCAATGCGATCCTCACGCCCAGTTCCTTGGCCCGCCGGATCTGATCCAGCTGATGGGCCAGGGTCCTTTCCGCCACCTCCCGTACCTTTGCTTCCATGGAAGCGGGGGAATGTCCTCCGTTACCGTCCTTGCTCATGATCCGATTCCTGCAAACCTCAGGATCTGTAAAGGCTTTCATGGCACAGGCCGTCGGTACCCATGTCACACCGGCCTCGCACATCCGTTCCAGGTTTTCATCTCCCATGAAAAACCCGTGTTCGACGGACTGGACCCGGGCGGTCACAGCCGAGCGTACCGGCTGGATACCGTTGGCATGCACCATGACGGGAAGCCCCCGGGCATGGGCCACGGCCGTCGCTTCTGCCAGATCCCGGGCACCGAACTGGGGTGGGGTCTGTTTTCCGTACTGGACCAGGCTGTTCACCCCCGAATTGACGATCTTGATACAATCGACTCCCTGGCTGTCCCTTTGGATGGCCTGCGCCAGGGATTCGCCTCCTTCCGGAGGCCTTCCCATGAGGCCGCCGTATCGACCCGGGGCATGCCATGCCCGGCCAGCCGACTGAATCCGAACAGAAAAAGCGCCATGGCCCCTTCCCTCTTTCTTGAATTGCAACACGTGTCCAAAGCGGTCTCCGCCGTCTCTCACCGCGATAATCCCGAAACGCAAATGCTGCTTCAGGTGCCGCGCGACGACCGCACCGGCCCTGTCAAAACCGGCGATCAGCTGCTCTTCCCGAGTAATCCTGTCCATGGTCCCGGACATGCACAAATGGACATGGCAATCGATAAGTCCGGGAAGGAGCGTGCAGCCGGTAAAATCCATCCCTTCATCCGGCCTCTTCTTGCCAGATAGGTCAGAGGAAAGTGAAACGATCCGCTCACCGGCAATCTCAAGGATCCCCTCTTTCAAAACAGGTCCGCCCGTACCATCAATGAGCCAACCGGCCCGGATTCTTTTGGTGCCCATGGTCTCTTCTTCCATTTCTCTGAGTCCTTTTGAAGTTTTCTCCCAAAGAGGGGAAAAGGGGCCCCGGTTGCCCTTCAAGAAAGGCTAAAGCAATTCCAGGCGGAGCATGTCCATGGCGCTTTGGGCGAATATCTTTTTGTGGGCCAGGCGGCTTAAAAAAGAAAAGTGAAGCCTCTTGGAAAAAACACGCCCGGGAGAAGCCAGCCCGATGCACACGGTGCCCACGGGCTTTTCATCCGATCCGCCCTCCGGACCCGCGATGCCGGTGGTGGAAAGCCCGTAATCGGCGCCCGAAAGGCGTTTAACCCCCACGGCCATGGCCTTGGCGGTCTCTTCATGCACCGCGCCGAAGCGCTCGAGGATTTCCGGCGAAACCGCCAGCACCCGGACCTTGGAGGCGTTTGAATAGGTCACCGCCGAAAAGAGGAAATATCCGGAGCTTCCCGGCACATTGGTGAGGCGGTGGGAAATGAGTCCGCCGGTGCAGCTTTCCGCCACGGCCACGGTGGCGTTTCGCTCCAGAAGGAGCCTGCCCAGCACCACCTCCATGGGGTCGCCCTCAATGGAGACCAGACGTTTTCCGAGCTTCTCGGCCACCCACGCACAGGCCTTTTCCATGCTTTTTTCAAGGTCCTGATCCGCCCGGCCGTAGGCATAAAGCTTGACCTGAATTTCCGGGAACTTGGCCCTGAGCCCCAGCTTGATCCCCGGAAACGCCTCGGAGAGACCCGCCAGGCGTTCTCCGGTGGCGGCTTCGGTGAGTCCGAACGTGGAGAGCGTGCGGGTCAGGCAAACCGTCCCGGGCCCTGAAGAGATTCGAGGAAGCCTGGGCAGGACCTGTTCGGCAAGCATCTTCTTCATTTCCGCCGGTACGCCGGGGAGGAAGAAAAAGAGGCAACGGCCCACCTTCATGGAGAAACCCGGCGCACTCCCGACGGGGTTTTGTAAAAGGACGGCCCCTCGAGGCAAAAAGGCCTGTTTTCGGTTGGAATCGCTCATCATGCGTGGTCGGCCTTTAAAAAAGCGTTCGATCTCCTCCATGGCCTGGTCATTGAACGCACAGGGAACACCCGCCGCCTCAGCCGCAGCGGCCGCGGAAAGATCATCCTCGGTGGGCCCCAACCCCCCCGTGACCACGGCCACATCGGCCCGTTGCCCGATTTCCCTGATGGCTTCCACAAGGGCGGACCGGGAATCCCCCACGCAGGTATGCCTGACCACCGCAATACCCGCCGCTTCCAGCTTCCGGGCAATATGGGCGGAATTGCTGTCCACCAGGGCCCCACTGCGAATTTCATCTCCTGTGGCCAAAATCTCTCCGATCATGGGCAAAAACGCCTCCTCATCGTCATTGTCCTTGCCTTTAAATCCGTCCGGATATCCTAATTCAAATCCACCGAGAAGTAAACAGACGCTCCAGGAAGCCATTTTTTGCATTGACCCCCTTCCCGCCGGCTTGTATAAGCGACAAAAAAGAGGATTCCACACAAGGAGAGTTCTGCATGACGCGCCTTCCGAACCCGGCAGGGGGAAAAGTCGTTTCTCTTTCTTGCAGCCTGCTTTTCGGCCTGCTTTTTTTCATCTGGCCCGGGGCTTTGGGCACGTCCTTACGGGCATCGTCTCTTTTACGGGAATTCGCCTTGGGCAGCTACGATCCCGTGGAAGAGACCGGCCGGGTCGTTTTTTTTCAAGGAAAAGCAGAAGAAGAACAAAGCATTCTCGAATCTGCGGCAAGCGCCGTCGAGGACGTCATTTTCCTTGTCAACCAGAACAGGCGGAGCGCAGGGCTTCTCCCCCTCAAAGCCAATCCGATTTTAAATGCCACCGCCCAGATGCATTCCGACCACATGCGAAAGACCGGCTGTTTTGCCCATCACTGCCCGGGTGAAGAGGCCCCCCCGGACCGGATATGCCGGGCAGGCTACGGCAGGTACGGTCAAAGCACTTATTTAAACGATTGTGCCGCCGGCGGTCCGGGACCCGGAACCGGTGCATGCTTCATCGGAGAGGTGATCGCCGCAGGGTATCCGAATCCGGAAGCCGTGGTGGAGGGTTGGATGGCCAGTGTTGCCCATGCCAACATCCTCATGAACCCGCTCCTCAGGGAAATCGGTGCCGGTTGCGCCACAGGAGGCCCATACCACACTTACTGGACCGTGGACGCGGGGAGTCAGCCCAATATGCTGCCCGTTTTCATCAACAATGACGACCCCGAAACCCCGAGTCCCCAGGTTACCCTCTCCCTGACCAACGAAGAGATTCCCGGCTCTTCAGGCATCACCTATGCCCGGGAAGTGGCCATCAGCAATGATCCGGGCTTTTCCGAAAGCGTTTGGGAGCCTTATTCCCCTTACAAGCCCTGGCACCTCCTGGAAGGTGCCGGCCCGAAAAGCGTTTACGTCAAGTACAGGGACGCCCGGGGTGTGGAAGTCCTTTCAAGGGACGATATCCTGCTTCGGTGATGTGGGGGGCGTTTCTTCGGGCATCCTTTTTGGGGTCGATTTACTCGGTACGCAGCGCCTCCACCGGATCCATGCGCGCCGCCTTAAGGGCTGGGATCACGCCGGCGCCAAGCCCCACGACCAAGGCCAAAAGTTCGGCCAAAAGAACATAACTCAAGGGGGTATGGGTGGGAAGGGACGGAACGAGCGCGGTCAAAAGC
>JALVQN010000223.1 GCA_027025555.1 Desulfobacterales bacterium | reverse complement strand
GGATCCCAAAGCGCAATGCAAGCCGGTTTTTCCTTTTTTCCACGGCGCATCCTCTCAAAATCTTTCCATGGGATTTGAACATGTCTTGTCGAAACCCGTGTTGCCGGCGGATTTTTTCTTCTGTCAGGATATAGCCTCTTTTCCCAGATAATCCAGCATATGATGGGCGCACTTCCGGTTCCAGGGAGGCGTTTTAAGGGAAATGCGCACATACTGATCCGAAAGCCCCCGGAAATTCCTGCAGTTTCGGATCAGGATCCGGTGCTGTTGCAGATAGGTACACAATCTGCGAGCGCCTCCGGGCTTTTGGAGCCGCCCCAGGATGAAAGGCGTTCGGCCTGAAAAGAAGCGGATGGCTTTTATTTTTTTGAAGCTTTGTAAAAACCGGTCCTTTTCCTTTGTGAGGGCGCGCCTGCTCGTTTCAATGAATTGTTGGGAAAGTTCCCGGTTTTCCATCAAAAACAGGGCCGCCTCTTGGGCCAACGTATTGACGCTCCATGGGACGTGCCTGTTCAAGACCGCCTTTTTCATGGAGGGGGGAAAGAACATGAGGCCGGCCCGTAATCCGGGAACGGCGAAGATCTTGGACAGGGAGTAAAGCACGATCCGGTTCGGGGCGTCAAAAGGAATCAGGCTTTGTTTTTCTCCTTCTTCCACAAACGGGAGATACGATTCGTCAACGACGAAACGGATTCTTGGAAAAGCCTCCATGAGGACTTGAAGATCCTTCTTGGGGAAAAGCCTCCCCGTGGGATTGTTGGGATTGCAAATGAACACCGTATCGAATCCGGGCACGAGGGTCTTCAGCCGGGACAGGTTCAGGGCAAACTTCTCTTGGGCGCGGGACACGAGGTGATGGACCCGGGCGCCTTCCCGCGTGCAGGCATCCGCGTAGTCGGAGTAGGTGGGTCCGAGGATCAGGGCCTTTCGGATGGCGAGTATCTCCGGAAGGGCGTGGATGAAGCATGTGGTGCCGTTTCCGGCCACCACACCCTCGGGATCGACGCCGAATCTGTCGGCGGTGGAAAGGACCAGGGTCTTGGCATCCACTTCCGGAAGGGTGGCGATGGCGGGAAGGCTGTTTCGAAGATGGGCCAAGAGTTCCGGCATGGGCCCAAAGGGGTTGATGTTGCTGCTCAGATCCAGGATTTCATGGGGCCTGCATCCGATCTGCCGCGCCAAGGCGTGAATGTTTCCGCCGTGTCCGGTGATCATCCCGCGCTCCCCATGGACATCAGGCAAAAGAGGATGGATTCGGTGACCTCCACCATGGCCCCCAGCATGTCTCCGGTGATGCAGCCCATCTGCCTCCGGTAAAAAGCGATCAGGGCGACGGTGAGGCTGAAGAAGGCTGCGTTGATCAAAAGGGCCCGGCCCCCGAGCCACAGGGAAGCCGCCACAGGGAAAAGGACCCCGGAAAGGACCCAGCGCCGCAGAGGGCTTTGAAAGAGAAAGGTGCCGGTACCGCCTTCCGGCCGGCCGTAGGGCAGAGAAAAGACAGCCGGGATGAGTACGGCTCTCGAATAGGCGGGGATGATCCAAAGGCAAAAGCTTCGATGGGTGGCCAGGCTTGCCAGACCGGACCATTTGATCAAGAGGGCACAGACCACCGCCACAAGGCCCATGGCACCGACCCGGCTGTCCTTCATGATGGCCAGCGCCTCGGTTCTTTTCCGATGCGCCAGGAGACCGTCGGCGCTGTCGGCCAGGCCGTCCAGGTGGAGGGCGCCGCTGATCAGCGCCAGGAAAACCACGTCAAGTGAGGCGGCCACCGCAACGGATCCGAAATGGGTAAAAAGAAGATCCAAGACAGCCAGCGCACCGCCGATGACGAAGCCGGCCAGGGGAAAGGAAAAGACCATCCTTTCCGGCGCGGTCTCCCGGTATTTCCCGAGAGGCAACAGGGTCAGAAACTGGAGGGCGGCAATGAGGGGCCTCATGGCGAATCAGGGGTCTTGACAGGAACCGGGATGCCGGCCACCACCCAAAAAACACGGGTACAGGCCGAGGCCAGGCGCTGATTGATCCGGCCGGCCACATCTCTGAAGCGCCGCGCCGGCGCCGTTTCCGGCACGATGCCGCAACCCACTTCGTTGGTGACGAATATGAGCGGGCGGGGGGCCTGTTTTGTGACTTCTGTGAGACGGGTAACGAGGTCGTCGATTTCGGCTTCTGCGTCGATTTGAAAAAGGAGGTTGTTCACCCACAAGGTGAGACAATCCACGAGAATGCATTCTGCCCACCGGCTCGCTTCCAAGATGGCTCTTGGAAGATGCAGGGGCACTTCCAGGGTTTTCCAGCACGATCCCCTTTCCCGGCGGTGCCGGGCCACCCGTTTTCGCATCTCTTCATCTTCGGGCACACAAGTGGCCAGGAAGGCTTTGGCTCCGCTTGCCCGTTTTTCGGCCAGATTCAGGGCAAAGCGGCTTTTTCCGCTCCGGGCGCCGCCGATGATCAAGGTGGTGTCGTTCATGATTCATCGCACTTCCGGGGGTTCGTATCCTCCGCGGGAACCTGCTCCATTGTCTCTATTTTTCGATGCCGGGTCGGGCCTGCACCCCTTTTTGGTAGTAATGCTTGATGGCCGTCATTTCGGTGACAAGGTCCGCGGCCTTGATGATTTCGGCAGGGGCGTCTCTCCCCGTGAGAACCAGCTCCACGGGGGGCGGCTTGGCCTCAATGAGTTTTAAGAGATCCTGCGCCTGAATAAGACCGAATTTAGCGGCCACATTTGCCTCATCCAAAATGATCACCTGGTATTGGCCGCGTACCATGATATTTTGGATTCGCTCAAGTCCTTTTTGGGCGGCGGCGAGATCCTCGGGCAGAGGATGTTCTCCCAAGAAGCGCCCCAGGCCGAACTGCTCCACGGTGATCAGGTCCGAGAATCGTTTCAAGGCCTTTATCTCGCTGTAATCCCCCATCTTGATGAACTGCGCGATGTAGACTTTCAGCCCGGCCCCGGCGGCACGAATCGCCAACCCGATGGCCGCCGTGGTCTTGCCCTTCCCGTTGCCCGTGTATACCTGCACGTAGCCTCTCATGGATTCATTTCCTGCCTGCGCGTTTATCCAACCGGACCTTGGGGCTGCGATGATTTTACAAGAAATGTGCCCCCTTCCCGGCGCCCTCCGCCCGCACGCGGAGGGCAAGCTGCCGGAAGGCTCTTTGCGGATGCATCCTCTTCCCGGTGTCCTTCAATCATAGGCAGTCGCCGCCGATCCTGTCAACACCGGCAGAAACGGCCCACACGCCCCGTGGACGGCGCCAAAAGGGAAGGCGTGGTTTTGAATGCTTCAGTATTCTTCAAAGATGGATCCCGATAATGCCGGAGATTTTGCCCCTTTGTTTGCTGCAGGGGAGAAACGGGGGGGGAAGGGTTTCCCTTAGGGTTCCCCGGTGGCATGGGTGAAGATCCGATGGAGGGTTTCTTGGAGGCTATCCTGCCAGGGACGGGTTGAAATGCCCCAGTGGCGCCGGATCGAGGAGCAGTCCAGCACACTGTATTTGGGGCGTTTGACCGGTGTGGGGTATGCTTCGGTGGGCACCGGGCGCACTTTTTTGACTTTCAGGGGAACATGGTTTCGTGCCATTTCGAAAACGGTTTCGGCAAACCCGTGCCATGTGGTGACCCCTTTCCCGGTGAAATGATACGTGCCCCACCGGGGCGATTTTTCCTGGAAGAAGGCGGTGATGATTTTCAAGATGGCGCCGGCCAAATCGGCGGCGCTGGTGGGCGAACCGTATTGATCCGCCACCACGCGCACTTCTTCCCGTTCTTTCCCCAGGCCAAGCATGGTCTTGACGAAGTTTTTCCCAAAGGGACTATAGAGCCATGCCGTGCGGATGATGAGGTGCGCTTCCAAAATGGAGCGGACCTTTCTTTCCCCTTCCTCTTTGCTCAACCCGTAAATTCCCAGAGGATGCACCGGATCGGATTCCCGATAAGGCGTTTTCTTGGTGCCATCGAAAACGTAGTCGGTGGAGATGTGGATCAGGGGAATATTGAGATCCGCACAAATTTTGGCAAGGATTTCAGGCCCCCGGCTGTTGACGGCAAACGCGGCGTCTTGATGGGACTCGGCGCCGTCCACGTTGGTATAGGCTGCGGCATTGACCACGACCAAAGGGCGTACCGAATTCAGAAAGGCCCTTGCCGATGCCGGGTTTGTGATGTCTACTTCAGGAAGATCCACGGCCGCCGCTGTCACGCCACGGGACGCCGCCAGTGCGGTCAATTCATGTCCCAGCTGCCCTTTGGACCCGATGACGGCGATTGTCATGGGGCGCCTCCGGCCAGAGGGAGCCTCTCCCTGGGGATCTGGGAAAGCCGCGGATACCGGCTGTCCTTTTCGGAGATGACGGGATCGGTCACCGGCCAATCGATGCCCAACTCCGGATCAGACCACAGGAGGCCCCCTTCATCCCCGGGCGCATAAAAATCCGAGCATTTATAGGAAAAAAAAGCGGTTTCACTCAAGACGCAAAAACCATGGGCAAAACCTTCCGGGATGAAGAGTTGCCTTTTATTGTCTCCAGAGAGAATGAGGCCGGTCCATTTCCCGAAAAACGGCGAATCGGGTCTCAGGTCCACGGCCACGTCGTAGATTTCACCAAAAATCACCTGAACCAGTTTGGCCTGGGGGCGGCGGATCTGGTAGTGGAGCCCCCTGAGGGTCTTTTGGGTGGAACGGGAAAGGTTGTCCTGGACAAACTTCGAAAAGATTCCGTGCGCGTGGTATCGCTTTTCCTGATAGGTTTCCATGAAGAATCCGCGATGGTCCGAAAAAACATCCGGCTCGATGATCAAGACGCCTTCCAGGGAAGTTGGAACAACATTCATCGTGCATCATCTCCTTTTAACGGGCGGGGCATGTAATTTTTCCGTATACCTTTTCCTTGCCCATTGATCAACCGCTTTGAGTGTCGCACTAGGGCATTGGATCCTGGAGACGGGGTCACGAAGAGTGTGCGCGGCGGGGAGGGGAGGCGGAAGGTGACGAAACAGGGCGTTCTTCTGAAGAACCGTCGAGGGCTTTTCGGATGGCCAGGGCCAATTCCATCCGGTTCATGGGCTTTTCAAGGTAGCCGCGGACGCCCAGTTTTGCCACGGTGTCGGCATCGATTTTGTGGCTGAAGCCGGTGCACAGGAGGATCGGCATATCGGGCCGGATGGCCAGGATCTTTTCGGAGAGACGGTCACCGGTCATATGGGGCATGGTCATATCCGTGATGACCAGGTCGAAGGCAAAGGGATCCCTTGAAAAGAGCGCCAGGGCGTCCAGGGGGTCTGTCCGGCCTTGAACACGATATCCCAGCCTTTCCAAGAGCTGGACGCAGGTTTCCACGATGAACATTTCATCGTCGATCAAAAGGATGCGTTCGGAACCGGTGGGCAGTCTTTCGCTTTTTTTCGTCGGCGGTTTAAGCTTCCCCGTGAATGCCGGCAAGTAAATGGAAAAGACGGTTTCTTTGCCGGGCCGGCTTTCCGCGGTGATGAGGCCCCGGTGATTCTGGACGATCCCGTGTACGACGGAAAGGCCCAGTCCCGTTCCCTTGCCGGCCTCCTTGGTGGTAAAATAAGGATCGAAGATGCGGTCCATGTATTCTGCTTTTATTCCCGGCCCGGTGTCACTCACCGTCAATTTCACGTATCGGCCCGGCCCAAGGGAGACAGATCCAACGACCATGGGGGTGTCGATGTCCTGGTTGCTCAGGGCAATGGTAAGGGTTCCCCCGAGATCCTGCATGGCGTGGGAGGCATTGGTGCACAGATTGATCAGGACCTGGTGCATTTGGGCGGGATTGGCCAGAACAGGATCCGTGTCCTCATCGATCCGGGTGTGGATGGCAATGTTTGCGGGAATGGTGGCCCTCAAGAGTTTTATCGTTTCTTTGATGAGGGCGGAGAGTTTCAAGGGGCTTCGCGCGTGTTCGGTTTTGCGGCTGAAGCTTAAGAGTTGCTTGATCACGTCCCGGGCCCGGAGGCTGGCCGTTTGGATTTCTTCCAGGTTGTGTCGGATCGGGCTCCACTCCGGAACATCCTCCAGGGCAAGCTCTGCATTTCCCAGGATGATTCCCAGGATATTATTGAAATCGTGGGCGATGCCGCCGGCGAGGGTGCCGATGGCTTCCATTTTTTTGGATTGTAGGATCTGTTCCTGGAGGCCTTGAATCTTTCTTTTGGAAAGGATTTTCTCCGTGACGTCCCGGCCGATTCCGCTGATAAAGGGGGCCGCGCCTTCCGGGCGGACCAAAACGCTTTGGTACTCGATGTAGACCTTTCTCCCGTCTTTTGCAAAATAGAGGGAAGTGCCCTGGTGGTGGCCTTTTTCAAGGACCTCTTTGAGGTATTCGCTGTAGAAAAGCGGCTTAAGTTCCGGTTTCATGAAATCTGAAGGAGGCCGCCCGATCAACTCTTCCGGGCCGTATCCCAGGAGCTGCACCAGGGCCGGATTGAAGGAGAGAAACCGACCCGCCAAGTCCTGGGTGAAGATCAGGTCGCTGACAGCCTCGAAAAGCGCCTTGAACTTGGTCTCCCTTTCCTGGATTTCTTTTTCGGCTCTTTTTCGATCCAAGAAAGTGGAGAGAATCTGGCTGGTGATTTTCAGGAGCATGAGGGTGTCTTCCGGCCAGTGTCTGCTCTGACGGACGCGATGAACCCCCAAGAAGCCTTTTACTGTTTTCTTGCTGAGCATGGGAACCACCGCCAGGGATTGGATGCCTTGCTTCTCGAAGTATTCCCGGTCCCGACGGCCTTCCATGGGGATGTCAAAAATGTCCGTCATCTGGAAGGTTTCATCGGCGCATAGCTTTTTCCAGAACCAGGGCAATTCCTCGTTGACGGCGATTTTTTGGAAATGGGTGATCTGGGGATCGATTCCGGGGGCGCACCACTCATGGGTGTTGTCGAATAAAAGCCCGTCGGGTCTGGCCTGAAACAGAAAGACCCGGTCGACTTGTGCAAAATTTCCAATGGCTTTCAATGCTTGGTGGATCTTGGCATCCGTATCTCCGGATTCCACGAAACTGGCGGAAAGGTGCATGAGGAGCTGCTGGAACCGTATCCGGGATTCAAGGGCCTCGTCGGCCTTTTTCCGTGTGATCAGATTTTGGATCCAGTGGTCCACGATGGCATCTTCCGAGTCGAAGCCCAGGCTTTCCCGGGGCGGGATATAGTAGAAATTTTCAATGTATTTGGTGCCGAGGATCACCACCGGACAGGTGGTCAGGGCATGGAGAAGGAAGGTGGAGGTTGTTTTGCGCCGGTCGTATTGGCAAAGCCACAGGGCTTTGTTTTTGATGATCCAGGCATCGAGACGGTGTTGAAAGCGGATGAAGGTTTCGGAATCCGAAACCGAGAGGATCCAAGACATTTCAACGGTGATCCGAAGCCCGGAGAATCCGGCATCAAGGGTCTTTTGCATCGCATCCTGGATCCATTGCATTGCGGAGTCCGGATTGAAGGTCCCATCTTTGAGCAGGGTTTCTTGGACATCCACGATGCAAAGCTGGCCTGTTTTGAGAAAGGGATCCGGATCCAGTCCCTCATTTTTAAGCGGGCCCAGGATGGCTTCCGGTGAAAGGGGGTGCCCCAGGTAGAGGACCCTTTCCCCTGTTTCCAGGCCGAGTCGCATAAAGGGCGTGATGATTTCCCGGTGCTCTGCATCGTTTTCAAGGACAAAGCACTGGCGCGTACCCGGTTGGAAGGGGGAGACGCGTTCTTTAAAGGGCATTCCTGGCGGTATTTTCATGCAACAGCGACTCCGAAAAGAGGCGGGAAAGTGCCTGCCGTCAATCTTTGCCTTTACTGGGTCAGACCGGATCGATATGATTTATAGATATCCGAGATTCCGAGTGTTGTCAATTTTAAGCCCGACGCTCCACCCTGAAAATCCACCAATGGGAAAGGAGGTCCCTTCATGGAGATTGCAAACGCCCTGGACTGCAAGGACGAAAAAATCGAGCAGTTCCCCTTCAAGGGGAAAATGCGCCCTGTCATCGGAACCCGCATCCGTTGGCTTTCCCGTCACGGAGACGATGGGACGGGGTACCCGGAATACGGGCTGCGCCATTTCACCATTCAGCCCGGGGGTCGCATTCCCATTCATAACCATTTCTACCATCAGACCCTGTTTATCCTTACCGGGAAGGCCGAGTGCTGTCGATACGATTTTGAAACGGAAGCGGTCCTCGAGCTCAAGCGGGTGGGGT
>JALVQN010000222.1 GCA_027025555.1 Desulfobacterales bacterium | reverse complement strand
GGCGAGCACCGGAACCACGGAAAGGAGGGTGTAAAGGGTCAGGGCCGAGGCCCTCAGGGCACATTGATCCTGGTAAAAGCCGCGCACAGAAAGCAAAAGGACCCTCGATGCCGAAAGACCGGCCCGTTTGAGTCGGGGCAGATCCGCTGGGGGCGTATTCCAGAGATCTGTTTTGAAAAACCGGACAATTTTCTGGAGTGCCAAGGATTTCCTCTTCCGTGCCGGGCGGCGCCGGAAAACCTGCCCCGTCAAAGCCCCCCACCGCTTCGGGGAGGCGCTTCAACCCGGCGCATCCCGCATCTGCCGGCAGCGTTCAAAACAGGGCATCAAAACGGATCACCGGTTCCCGCATGGGGAGCGGCAGTCCGGCGGCCACGGCGTCTTTTAGGTCGGCTTCTGAATCCGGATCCGCCCACCAGTACCAGTAGGCACTGCTTTCATCGCCGTATTTGGACAGGACGGTCCGGGGTGTGCCGAACTTGTTCCAATACAACAAGCGGGTGTAATCCGTATTCCAAAGCAGCACATAGGGAAACGCTCCATAAAGGATTTGATCGATTTGTCGGCAGAGGGCGTTTCGTTTGTCCAGGTCGAATTGCGTCTTTTGGGCCTCGATGAGCGCATCCACCCGGGGGTCTTGAAATCCCGTAATGTTGCTGCTCCCTTTCCGATCCGCTTCCCTTGAAGACCACATGCCTTCCGGATCCTTGAAGATTCCGGCTCCCCAGGCCGCCCAGGTCATCTCAAAATTGAAAGCGTCCATGTCCCTTGCCCAGGCCGCCCAGTCCTTTTTGTCAATGACCAATTCGACGCCCACGTCCTTAAGGTCTTCGGCATAGATGGCCAAAAATTTTTCGGAAGCCGCAGAGCGTGTCAAAAATTTGAATGAAAAGTACCTGCCGTCTTTGATGCGTCGCCCGGTTTCCGGGTCCGTTTCCCAGCCCGCCGCCTTTAAAAGCCTCCGGGCCGCATCCTTGTCGAATCGGATCACCGGATTGGGGCAGGGGTGGGCGGCGTCGTAGAGGTCTTCGTAATAGGACCGGTGCATGAAGTATTGATTGTACATCAAGGTGGCGTTCATCTTTTCCCGGTCGAGGAGGTGGGCCATGGCCTTTCGCACCCTGACATCGTCAAAGGGCGGTCTTCGCATGTTCATGGCAAAGCCCTGGAATCCGATGGGATGGTGGTTGTACACCTTTTGCTTGACGATCCAGTTGTTGGCAAATTTTCGGCCCCGGGTCTCGTTGACCCAGAGTCGGGACGTGTAGACCGGATATAGGTCGATGGCGCCTTTTCTAAAGGATTCAAAGGCGTTTTCCCGTTCGGCAAAGAACTTGAACCGGAGGCGTTCAAAATTTCCCAACCCCTTGAATCGGATATCCGAACGATTCCACCAGTCTGACCGCCGTTTGAGGATCACTGCCAGACCTTCTTTGACCTCTTCGAGGCGGTAGGGACCCGAGACCACGGGAAATTCGAAGTTGATCTTGTTGAACTCTTTTTTCCCATAGGCGCGGCGGCTGAGAATGTAAAAGTCGCCGAGGGCGCCCAGGTTCTTCCAATGCACATCCTTTGCCACAAAGACAATGGTCCGGTCATCCACCACGGTGGGGGGGGCAAAGCGTTCCATATCGATTTTGTGGGGGCCGGTCAGGTTGGCCGGATCCATGATGGCGTCATAGGTCCATCGCACGTCATGGGCCGTGACAGGGCTGCCGTCGCTCCATCTTGCATCGCCGTTCAGAATGAAGGTGAAGGTGCGCCGGTCCTTTGAAATGATCCACTTCTCTGCCAGGCCCGGTTCATATTCCAAAGTCACCGGATTCATGGACAAGAGGGTTTCAAAGAGGGCCCCGAAGACCTGGGCGCTCTGGGCGCTCGGATCCAGATAATAATTGAGACTCTTGGGGTACTGCCCCAAGAAGACCGATATGGCGCCGCCGGGTTTCGCGCGCGGGTCGGCCATGGGATTGGGGGCAGGCCGCCAGTCGGGCCCTGGAAAGCGTTCCTGGCCGAAGACAATCCCGAAAAAGCAGAAAAGGCTTAAGACGACGGGAAGCGCTGTTTTCTGCATCTTTCTTACATGGCGCTGGAAACGCGGTCTAAACGCCTTTGAGCACATCGATCATGGAAAAGACTTTGCCTTTTGCGCCGGAGGCCACTTTTTGTTGAAGAAAGCGGATGGCATCCAGGGTCCCCAGGGCATAGATTTCCCTGCCGTTGACATTGTGCGTGAACTCGAAGCGGACCGTTTGATCCGGAGAAAGGAGGGAATAGGTGTGCCATCCATGGCCGGAGAGATAGGCTTCGGGGATTCCCCAGTCTTTGCGCTGGACCTCCGGGTCCCGCTCCTTTTGAATCTGATCGGCTGAAAAGGGAATGCCGAGCCGGTTGAAATAGGTGACCATGGCTTTGGCCGTGCCGGAAGTGTCCGCCTTTCCTTTTTGGTGGCTTTCCTTGATTTCAAGGGAATATCCTTTGAAAAGATCCGGGAACTGCTCGGCGGCATAGGCCATCATGGCCTGAAAAGCCACGATCTGTTTGGCCATGTTGGGGGCGATCACCGCCGCTACGGGGGAATTTCGAACCGTGTCCTCGAGGGCCTGTCGGTCTCCGCCGGTGGTGCCCATCACGAAGGGAATCCCCTGGGCACAGTACCAGGAGGCGTTCGTGTTGACCGCACTCGGGTGGGTATAGTCCACGGCAATATCCGGTTTCTCCATTTTTTCCAGGGCGGCGTCCCTGTCTTCCGGATGAATGAGGGCGATGTGTTGTTCCCGGATGCGCCAGGATTTTTCAGCGATCTCAGGGCCCGTGAGGGCGTAAGGCACGAGTGTAAATCGTTCTTGTTCGAGAATGTGCCGTGCCACGGCAGCAGCCATGTTGCCCGGCACCCCGTTCACCATGACGCGGATGGGATCCATGATCGACCTCCTTTCGGAAATTAACGGTTTGTTATCAGATGCCGGCGGCCTTGGCAATCCTTTCCGTCAAGGCGCACAAACCCGGAAAAAGGTTGTCGTCAAGCGCCGCCACATGCCGAACGAGGGTTTTCACGGCCGCCGGGATGTAGGCTTCGAAATGTCTCTTGCCCTTCACCCGGCTCAAGTGTGCAAAGGCGCCCAATATTTGAAGGTTCCTGCAAAGCGCACAGTACTGGTAGCCTTTCCGGAATTGTCGCGGGGTGAGGGTCCGCCGCCGGGCCAGGCGGTTTACGGCAAAATCCAGGAGCGTCTCCTGGACCGAGCCCGGCAACGCCACGTAAGGATCGATGAGCAAGGAGGCCAGGTCGTACTGGATCGGCCCGATCCGTGCCCCCTGGAAATCGATGAAAAAGAGTTGACCCTCAAAGACCATGATGTTCCTGGACTGGAAATCGCGGTGCATGAGGCCGAAAAGGGCGTGTTCCATGGTGAGCCGGGCAAGGCGAAGAAATTCTTCTTCAAGGCTTATGGAGGAAGGGACATGGAGTCCCAAATATCTGCGGACAAAGGCGTCCATGAAATAACGGCACTCTTTTTCAAGGATGAACTCGGGAGAATAAAAGGGCGTCTGGCAAGTCCATGTCAAATCGAATCCCCGGGTTCCGGTTACGGAAAAGTCGATCAGGCGCCGGATGACCTCCTTGTACACGGCAAGCCGGTCCCGGGGGTTCCGGGTGTTGTGAACATACTCCTGGAGGGAGACATTCCCCAGATCCGTCATGACGGCCTGTCCGGAAAAGAAGTCAAAGGCATGGATGGCCGGCACGGGAATCCCCTTGGAATCCAAGAATCGCCCGATATGGATCCAGGCCTTCATCTCGGTGGCGCCGGGCACTGTTTGGATGCCGTGATCCACGGCCACGAGGGTTGTTGTGTTTCGAAAAAGGCGGAACCAGGTGCGATCCGAGCCATCCCCGGCGAGTCTTGTTTTTTTCACCGGCTGCAGGGTGACCGGGGATTGGGGGCAGACCCCGTGGAAGGCCTCCGCCGCCAGGGCGTCCAGGGAGGCGTCGCGATACCGCTCAGGCGTCCCGATGTCTTTCCAATAGGCGTGCGGCGGCATGTATGCATGAAGGGGTCGGTCCTCCAGGAGCATGCGGTGGTAGGCGTCGATGCTGTGTGAGAAACCGGTTTCGGGCAGGTAATCGAGAATGGTCCGGTCAAGGACCTGGATGCCGGTGAAGGTCCGTTTCCAAGCTGCCCGGCAGGGGGGAATCGGGTCTTTGCCTTCAAAGGCACAAATTCTTCCCTGCTCTGTTACGAGGACACTGTTGAATTCCGGATCGTCCACCAGAACCAGGGTGGCCGGACCGTTGTGGGACATGTGGAAGGCGTATACCGAGGCGAAATCGATGGTCGTGAGGATGTCTCCGTTGACCACGAAAAAGGGGGCGTCTCCCATGAAGCGGGCATTGGCGGCGATGGCGCCACCGGTTCCGAGAATGGACGGTTCCACGGAAAGCGCCACCGGGATTGGATAGGGTGTTTCTTGGAGGTGGACTTTGAACTGGTCGGCGAGGTGATGGACATTGAGAACAACACCGTCCACGCCCGCTCGGTGCAAGGCATGGATGAGTCGTTGGACGAGAGGTTGCCCCGATACCGTGAAGAGGGGTTTGGGCCGCGTCCGGGTGAAGGGAAGAAGGCGTGTGCCGAGGCCGGCGCAAAGGATCAGGGCTTTCATGGGATCCGTTTACAAGTGGGCGCGATAACGCTGGATGACCTGTGCGTAAAATGCAATCTTTTCCGTGTCATCCTTGCTTCTGATCCCGTGGGAGTGAAAAAAGTCCACGGCGTTTTGGTAGTACATCTTGGAAAGGGATTCCTTCCGTTCGATCTGTTTGAGCTTGTACATGCGGTTTCCCCTGGCCTGAATCTTGCGCATGCGATCTTTCGGACTGATGCCGTTTTTTGCGGACTTTTCAAAAAAGTCGAGGACCACGCTGTAGGATTCGAAAAAGGTCTTCAAAAAGGCGGCGAAACAGTTGAGTTTTCTGAAACCCGAGGAAGTGAGGTTGTAGGTGTCCGGTAGGGTGGGATGGGGCATCAAGATGGCATCATCGATGAACGCCTTGAGGGTCTTTCGGACAAAAAATTCCGAGGGCCGTTCCCGATTGAACGTGAACTCGTACTTGAAAAGATCCTGGAGCAACGTATAGCTGGCATGCAGGTCGGACGCGCTGAATTGAAAGGCGTCTCTTTCCAAAATGGCCAGGGCGGTGAAGGCGGCCGGGACAAAAAAGGCAATGGCGTTGTTCTTGTAATATTCCAGGTTGGGACGCTGGTTTTCCCGGATCTGGTAGACGGCCTCGGTGTCTTTTTCCCTTTTTTCTGGCGACAGCGTTTCAATGAATTTTCGCTGGAGATAATTTGACAGGGCGTTGTCGATGGCTCCGTGAGGATCCATGAGGAGGGAATCGGCCAGGGTCGCCCTTTGAAAGTTCAGATGGGTGAGGTAGGTCTCCACGGTCTCCCAGAATTGAGGCCTGGGAATCACCGGCTTCGGCGCGTTGAGAACAGCGCTTGCCGCCAGGGCATGGGGGGTGACCACAGAGATCCTGTCGATGGTCGACACCAGCCGATGACCCAGGTCCCGCACCATTGTGTTGAAGGCCTTTTGGGAGAGCGTGCCATTGGAGGAAGCGGCTTCCTGGAAAAGTGCATTGGCCGATATGGCCTCCCCGATCTTGATATAGATGCGGCCATAGCGTTTTTTTAAAAATTTCCTGGCCTTGATGACCTGAACCAGGTTTTCCGACTGCTTCTGCCCCCCTTCTATTTCGTTGAGATAGGCGCTCTCTTCCAAGACGCGGTCGTACCCGATGAAGATGGGAATGAAATGGAGCTCCTTGCATGCGCCATTCTTGAACGCGTTGAGAAGGATGGACAAAAAGCCGAGCTTGGGCATGAGCAGTTTCCCGGTCCGGCTCCTTCCCCCTTCGATGAAGACTTTGATGTTGAAGCCCTCACTCAACAGTTTGTGGACATATTCGGCGAAGACCCGCGAATACAGCACGGCGCCCCGGAAGGTCCGGCGGATGAAAAAGGCGCCGCCCATCCTGAACAGGGGCCCCAGGGGCCAGAAAGAAAGGTTGTTGCCGGCCACGATATGGGGCGGAGGCATGTGGTGCCGATAGAGGGTATAAGGCAGCACGAGGTAGTCCACATGGCTTTTGTGGCAAGGCACGAAAATGAGGGGGCCTTTCTTGGAAAGTTGACGGACCCTCTTGAGGGCATGGGAATCCACGCTAATGCCTTCGAACATGGATTCCAGCATCCATCGGACGGAAAAGGCGCCGAATTGAATGAATAGCGGATTGTAGTTGGCGGCGATTTCATCGAAATATTTGCTGGCTTCCTTCCGGACCTTGTGAAGCGGTATTTCCCGGCTCCGGGCGTGGTGGACCAAGAACGCATTGAGAAGATCGCTGGTGAGGATGTCTTCCTTGATTTCTTCCCGGGACTTGATGAGGGGGCCGGTAATGCTCTGACGGTGGCGATTCACCTGTTCGATGATTTGCCTGCGCAGGAGAAAAGACCGGGTTTCAAGCTTTTCCGAAGCCATTTTCGCCTGGCAGAGGAAGCGCCCAAGGTCCACCGGGTCGGATACTTCCACAAAAACCTTCCCCGGTTTCTTAAACATCGTTACCAGACGGCGGATGCGCCCTGGATTTTCCTCGGTTCCGAAGAGGATGTCCAAAAGGGTGCGGACGTTCCGATGGGGGGAGCGGCTGAAAAACATGAGCAAGGGGATGACAAAAACCGGGCGTCCGCTGTCTTCTTGGAGTTTAACGAGAAATTGCCACGGATCCGATTTGTCCTTAATGAAACGGCGGTAAAACCCCCGTTTTTTCAGGAGCGTGATATACCCGGCATGGCCGTTCAAAAGCGCCTCTTTGAAGTATCCGGTCTTGAAAGGATCCGGCAGGGATCGGTTTTGAATAAAATAATCCGGGTGCACCAGGGAGATTTTGAAGATTCGGCTCAGGGGCTGGTAGAGAACCATCCGGGAGTCGAAGGTGATTTCCGGGCAGGGAAGACCCATTTGGGGAAGACGCGTGTGATAGAACAGGTACTCGAATCGACTCCGGTATTTACAGGCATAAACAAGGATTGCGTTTTTAGGCAATGCCGAGATCACAGAAGCCTGCTCGGAATCCATGCGGATGCCGCTGTAAAGCAAACGAAAGGCCGCCGAAATGATAAGACCCGGATCTTTGGGGAAAAAAGAAAAATACGGGTGGGCCCCCGGATCCCCGTAGCCTGCAAGCCGCGTGTGGATCCAATCTTTGGCCTTCATGACGATGGTGTCGCGCTTTTCAGACATTGTCGGTGTTAGGCGTTCACCTTGGATGCAAAACCGCATGGGAGATTTGACGAAATTTCCGGGATACGGTATCAGATCCGAAATTTTATGCAACCGGAAAAGAAAAAATCAAAAGTTCAAGGGGGTGCATCAGGTGATGGGAACGCCTTCGGCCGGGCGCCCCTTTTTTAAAAAATATGCTTGCGTTGATTGTCAGGTTGTGTTATCGGCTCAAATACAAAAAAGAATGGGGTTTTATCCCAAATAAAGGGATGTGCCGGGAAAAGCGGTCCAGAAAAAAGCGGCAGGATCGGAAAAACCGGTTGAACGATTTGAGGACATGGTGTTATCTTTTCTAAATCTTACTCAAAAGGAGGACGGTGTTAAATGAAAACGTTAATTGGCGGGGCGATTGGAGCAGTTTTGGGTATCATTGGTCTTTCGGTCTGGTGGAAACCTTTCCTGCAGCTTCTGGCCGGGGCCATTCCTGTCATGTTGCTTCTCGGCGGCGGGCTGGCGCTTTATCTGGGCTTTGACGAGCTGAAGGACAGCTGGAAGAAAGATGAGCCTGTATCCGACACCGCGTTCCAGAATGATGAGGCGGAAAAGTACAAAAAAGAGGTCGAGGAGCTGAAAAAAGAAATCGAAACCTTGAAATCCGAAAAATCGACGAAATAGAGCGTCGTTAACGTATCCGAGAAGGCCCGGCATCTCCACGGATACCGGGCCTTCATCATTTCCTTTCAACTTCTGCCAGACCCGCCACCGGCCGTGGGCCGGCATCGCTTTTCTGCTTCTCGGTCTGTAGGCTGAAGCCTCTTTGACTCCCTGGTTTGTTCATCAACGACAAAGAGTATCCAACACCATGAAAAGGAAACTACAGACCGAGAAGCAGAAAAGCGATGCCGGCCCACGGCCGGTGGCGGGTCTGGCAGAAGTTGAAAGGAAAT
>JALVQN010000221.1 GCA_027025555.1 Desulfobacterales bacterium | reverse complement strand
AGATGGTGGGTTTCCCGGGACTGATGGGGATGCCGTGGACCAGGATCCGGGACTGGGGAAGCCGGGAGAGGACCTCCACGGTCAAATCGCGACTCCCCATGGAACTGCCTCCGGAAAGAAGGACCGTATCGGTCTGCTCCAGGGCCTCGGCGCACCGGGCAAAAAGCGCCTGGTCATCGTCCCTGACGATGCCGAAGCGTACCGGGATCCCCCCGCTTTCGGCCACAAGGCCCGAGAGCGTATAGCTGTTGATATCCCGGAGCTGTCCGAAGGCGGGCGTCTGATGGATGGGCACGATTTCATCCCCGGTGGAAAGGATGCCCACACGGGGTTTTTTGAAGACCGGCACCTTACCGATGCCGAAGGCGGCCAGGAGGCCGGCCTCCTGGGGCCGAATCCGGCATCCGGCGGCAAGGACCCGCTGGGACTTCTTGAAGTCTTCCCCGGCCTGGATGACGTTTTGACCCGGCGCCACGCTCTTGGTGACCTCGATGGTGTGCTCATCGAGTTGTTCCGTGTGCTCGATCATCACCACACCGTCTGTGCCTTCCGGGAGCATCCCCCCGGTGGGGATATAGGCGGCTTGGCCCGGCCCCACTGTGAAGGCCGGTGTCTTGCCCATGACCACCTCTCCGATCACGGAAAGATAGCCGGGGTTCGATTCCGTGGCCCCGAAGGTGGAGGCGGCCCTCACCGCATACCCGTCCACGATGGACCGGGGAAACTCGGGCAGGTTTTCCTCGGCCGCCACATCCGCGGCCAACACGCGGCCCAGGGACTCCCCGAGGGCCACGGTTTCGGAGGCTGTCTTTTGAAACGCACCGATGTATTCAAAGACCCGCTCAAGGGGGGTCACCTGAAAGAATTCTTTCACGTCTTTGTTGTCCCGATTCCGTTGCGCCTTCCGGAAAGCGCGTATCCCGGCGCGTTATGCACTTCAACAAACCGGATGAACGGTTTGGCACGGAGGCCCATGATAAATGATGAAACTATCATAATTGTCGGGCTCGTTCAACGGGCAACGGAAACAAGAGGCAACGGCGGGCAGTACGCGAAAAGCGCCGGAAGCCTGCTTTCCTCATGACGCCAGAAGGCCGAGGATGAACCGGGCCGCCTCCGGGGCGCCGTTTCGATGTTGCCCCCCTTTATTGGGTGTATGGAGGAGGTCTTCGATCTGAAGGATCCAGTCCCCCTTGAAAAAAGTCTCCATGGAAATCCGGCGTGCAGCCATCCGGGTTTCGATGAACTCCGCCAGCACCGGGGATTCGGCAAAGTCGGGCCGGGGGATGAACCCGAAAGGCACACCGGCGCTATAGACCTCGGCCACGGTGCTGTATCCGGCCTTGCCGATGACCAGGTCCGAGGCAAACACCAGGTCCGGATGGTAGAAGTCGCTTTTGTGGGGCAAAAAAAGGACATTGTCCCTGGAAGTCGCGGCCCGGCTGGCACCCGGGATGACGAAGTGAAAGGCCCCGGCCTTGTGAAGCCGGCTGTAGAACGACCCTTTCTCCGGTATGCCGCCCAGGGTGACAAGGACCAGGGGCCGGTCCCGCTCGAGGCCCAGGCGTTTCCGGACGCTTGGGGGATCGGTTCGGGGCTTGCGTGCAATGGGCGGCACCGTCAAAGAGGCCCCCTTTCGGCGACAGACCGGCTCTGTTTGGATCCGGTGGTCGGCGCTATCAAAGAGAAAGGACAGATAATCCATGTGCCCTTTGACCTGTTCGGCGAAATCCGGGTATCCGGCATACAAGAAATCCCATGTGAAGTTTTCGATCAAAACCGAGCAAAGCCCGGCTGCTTTGGCAACGGCAATGCCCAGGGGCGCGATATCGCAAAGCACGGCCCGGCACTGGAGCGCGCTTACTTTTTCCGCCAGCGCGTCGATCAGGGCGGGATCAAAGGGCAAAAAGGCGTCCAGGGCGCCGGCGGTGGCTTCCAGGTCTTCCAAAAAAGGGGTTTTTTGCACAAAACCGATGTCGGTGACCGTGGGATGATACGAGAAGCGCCCGGCAAGGGGCGGGTCGAAAAACCAGCGGGGCACCGTGGTAAAAAGATGAAAAGAAAGCCCCGGGTCGAACTCCATCAGACGTTCCAGAATCGCCGTCATCCGGGAGGCGTGGCCGAAGCCATGGGGCGAGATGAAACAGGCGAGGGCCCTTTTGCCTCCGGGTCGGAGGGGGCGGCCCGTGGGTTTCACGGGGTCTTGGGTTTTGAAAGGGCGATCCATGGGGGAAAAAGAAGCGGGCTTTTAATCGGGTTCGATCAAAAACGCCATGTCTTTGAGGGCGGCGTCATCCAGGATGCCCATTTTTTTCGAAAGCTTCGGCGAAAAGAGGGCGAAGCGGGCCCTGCCCCGGGCGCAGAGGGCTTTTTCGGGGTTGGTCAGCCTTGCCTCCATCACGGCTTCCCGCTCGTTGAGGCGCTCTCGAACGCGACCCTCGACCTGAAGCCTTTGACCGATGAAGACCGGCTTGAGAAAATCGACGGTCATGGAGCGGGTCAGGATGATTTTTTTGAAGAAATAGAGGGCGCTCCAGCTCATGACCTCGTCCAAAAGGGTGGCGATGACCCCGCCGTGCACCAGCTTGTTCCATCCGCACAGATGGTCCGGCACCGTGACGTGGGAAAAAACCGATCGCTCGTCGGTGAAAAAGGTCATCTTCAATCCGTGCGGGTTGACGGGACTGCACCCGAAGCAATGGTGTGTGCCGCGGTTGGGCAAGGGCTTGAAT
>JALVQN010000220.1 GCA_027025555.1 Desulfobacterales bacterium | reverse complement strand
GTAGTAAAGTACGAGATGGTTTATGGCCTTTAACTCAGCACCATTGATTTTCAACGATCCATGGCTCAATTAATAACTTTCATGAAATATCCGGGCTAAAGAGCCTTGAAAGCCTATCACCGGCTCTTTTTCATGGCAACAGGGGAAAGACAAATGCGCGCACAAGGAGACTGGCGGCCATCGTAAGGTGCGACGGGGGATGCGCCGGGAAGATCCGGCAGATATCAGGGCCGGAAAGGCTTTTCCTTCCGGCCCTGACTCCGCTCGGCGGCATGGGAGGGCCACTGATAGACGGGGTCAAAAACGCTTCTTCGACTTCACATGCTTTCCGAAAGGAAAGCGGATGGGAGGAGATCCTTTTTTTTTCTCCGGTTCAGCTTTCGCTGAACAAGGGACCAGGCCAGGTAACCGACCAAAAGCGACAAGACATACCAGAAAACGGCGCCGATCAGGATCGGTTCACCGCCCAGTCCGTTGAACTTGAAAACGTAACTCTTTCCAAAGAGGGCACTCAAACGCTCGGGCCTGAAATACTCGTTGATAAATGCAACGAGGATGGCCACGGGAAGGACTTTCCGGGCAAGTCCCAACAGCAATCCTTCGAAAAAATAATCGTAGTAAACCCGATTGAGTTCGCCCTTATCGATGTTTTTCGCCATCAACCGGCCCTTTTCGCGGTCTTCGCACTGCATCGCTTCCCGGCGCAGTTGACTCAAGCGTTGAAATTCCTTTTCCAGGTGGATGAAACGCTTGGTGATGACGAGCCGATTCAGCGTCTTGGTGACAACGACCGTGAAAACCGCCAGGATGGAAAGGATCGCGGCCGGCCCGAGGCCATGGAGGGGGGTCAGCAGGGCGTCCAATCCGTCCGCCGCAAAAACTGCCACGGCGACGATCTTCATCCACAATTGATCCAGAAAAGAATCTAACCGGTCCATGATCTATGAGCGATCCGCAAGCCCCTGGAGGGATCTTTTCCTTTGTTTATTGTCGGTACACGCCGGGCCATAGGGGCCCTTTTGCGGGGAGAACCCGTGGGCTCTCCCCGTTTGAAGGGCTATGGCTTTGGACATCCATCTCCTTTTTCTTCTAGATCCAGATTTCAATCTTGAAGAACCGGAAGAACAGGAAGAACAAGGTGACGGCAAGAACCACCTTCAAGGTTTTTTCGCTGAACAGCTTCTGGGCCCGGCTGCCCAGCATCCCCCCGACAAATCCGCCGATGATGATGGCGATCATCAGCCACATGTCGGGATAGTAGCCGGTCATGAGGTAACCGATGAAAGCACCGATACTTGAAAAGCTGGTGCCGATGAGGGAAATGGGAACCGCCACATACATGGGCAGCGCTCCCAGCGTGGTCATGGCCGGCACCAGCAAGAAGCCGCCGCCGATGCCAAAGGACCGGGAAACCACACCGATGCCGAGCCCGAGGATGGCAAAGAGCAACGGATTGATGGAAAATTCCTCGCCCCAGAACTTGAACTTGTAATCGGTCAGACCGGTCTTGACCGGCTCGATGCGGCCCATCTGCACGGAGGTGCCTTCGGCCTTGGCCTTGGCCACCGCCTCGTTGAACTTCTTCACCATGGCCTTGATGTTCTTCCGCTTTTCCATGGCCTTGGGGGACAATTCCTGCAGCGTCTTGAATCCCATCAAGACCACCAGGATGGCCAGCCACTCCTTGTAAGCCTTCAGGGGCAGATAGGCAGAGACGTATTTCCCCAGCCAGATGGAGCCGACGAAAATACCGACCCCGAAGGAAATCCCGACCGGCCAGGCGACCCGCCGCTCCTTCACGGCGTAACGGTAGAAGGACCCCAGGGGTGAAAAGAGGGTCAGGGCCATGTTGGAGGGCTTCAAGACGTTGGCGGCATTGATGCCCACGGGTCCGGCGGTTTTGACGATCAAGACCTGGAAGGCTGCCATGAGCATCCCGCCCGCGGCACCGATCATGGAAAAATAGGTCCCCACGAAGATGGCGCCGATGATGATCCAGATGGGGTTCATGTACCGGTAGCCTTTGCTCAGCCAAAAGCCGTTGCCCTTGATGGTATAGGCGCCGATCTTGGCCCCGTTGACATAAACATCGAAGGCGGTGTCCGGCGCCGTGTGCCGATAGGATTTAAAAGACACCGTGAATTTCCCGGTGGCCTTGTCGAGTTTCACGGAGGTGCCCTTGTCCCAGTAATTGCCGCTCTTGGCGTCGGTGATCACCGTACGGGAAAAAATGGTCACCTTCCCCACTTTGTTCCCTTCCTTGACGATGGTGTTGATGCCGAAGGAAGATTCGTTGGCGTATTTGAGGAAGTTCCACTGCTGCTCTGTTTTAATGGGACCCAGCATGGGCTGCAGGGCGGCATCGATGTCGGTGAACTTCTTTTTCAGGTAGTACATGGTGGTGGAATAAATGCCGTTGCCTTTTCCCAAAATCACCGAAGGACCACCGAATTTCTTCTTCCCCACCTTCCCGAATGCCTCGGGGTTGTTGGTGATGAGGTAATACAGGGGGGGGATTGGGGTATCCAGGCCGAACCCCTTCTTCTTGGCGTCCTTTTTTAATCGTTTTTTCTCGTGCACCCCCTTCGTGTCTTTGGGGGCGAACATCTTTTGCTGGGCCACCGCCACATAAAGATCCTGACCGGGGGCAATGGTGCCCTCAATGGTCACCGTGTCTCCGGCCTTGTATTCGGTGGCCGATATTTTCGCCCCGGTTTCGCAAATTCCCGGCCCGGCGAAAATAAAGACCGATACGAAGACCAGCAAAAAAGCCAACCAATGCGTCTTTTTCATAGTTTTTCCTCCTTTTCCCTCCTCTTTGTTTTCTGTGGTGTTTGGATGACGGGACTTTTCTTGATGCACTTCTCTTTCTGACATCCCCCCTTCACGATATTTATGGAAACCTGAACAGATTCATTTAATCGAATCCGTTGAAACTCATTTGAGGTGATACTGCTGGATGGCCAGCCAGGCCCCAAATCCCGAAAAAATCACTCCAATGGCGCCGTAGATGAACAGTTTATAAACCGGGATCCTCAAGCCGTGCTGAAAAGTAAAAATGAGCAGCACACAGACGAGCGCCACCATCACCCCTCCGGACGCAACGGCAAAAACCCGATGACGGAACAAGCGTCCCCGGGTCTTGTCCAGCAGGGAAAACCCCGTGATCGCCGCATTGAAACCGAAAATAAAGGGAATGGATCGGTTCAGGCCGTTGGGGGACAAGACGCCGCCCAGGAACACGACCAGGATCACCGACCCGATCCCTCCGATGAGGATGCTGTAAATCATGGCCCCTGGCAGGGAAGCCGTGAATTGATCCAACAAACGGAGCATTCCCTTTACATCCAGCCATCGCAAGGTTTCAATTCAGTTTGCATGGAAAATCCCCAAGCCGATCCTATAAATTTCAAGCAAGCAATATGCCATCTGTTTCATCAGGACCCCGTCCAAGTGTAAACGCCACCTTCCAAATTCCAATATCATCTGAAATAACAGACAGATACGGCCTGCTTCCGGCGGTTTTAAAGGAATCGCAGCGCCCATTGGTATTTTCCGCTTCAAAATGGGAAAGGATGGGGAATGGGTTTCGAAAAGCGCCTGAAAATGAAAAAATGCTTTTGATTCAAGGCAGTTTGCTCATGGCAAAAAATATTATTCGGTGCAAACAAATCATTGCATCTTCCTTGTGGGCGGCCCTTTTCGGACAGGAGCTAAACCCTTTCAACGCCCCAAAACCATCCAAGGGGACGGCCCCGGACTCCCGGGAAGGGGCACGCCTGTTCAAAACATCACTCAAGCCGGTTCCCGGACAGGTGCCGTGAATCGGCCGGGGCCTTTTAAAAGATTGCAATAAAGATATTGCACGTTTTCCCATTATATGGACAACTTGTTGATTATATTGCTTTTTTATTTTAAAGAAAATCATTTGGATGCAATGAATCCATTGCGTTGATCCTGGGATTCAAAGAGGCGTTTTTCGAAATCGAAATCACCCGCAGCGTCGGTGGGGATCTTTTTATTTTAAAATTCAAAGGATAGAGTGCCCGAAGCCCCTGGGACCGATTGGCGAGCCTCCCGGGGGCGTCGAGTGGTATGATTATTGCTTGGAAATTTCTATTCACCGGTTCAAAGGCTGACGACCTTTTAAATAATTGTGGCATTAAATCACCAGGAGGTATGTTATGGAGAAAGAGGTTTACAGTTTGTGTTTCATGTGTTCGGTGCGGTGCCCCATCAAGGTGCTGGTCAAAGACGGACAAGTGAAATGGATCGAGGGAAATCCCCATGTGGCCGGGATGGAGGGAAGCCTGTGTCCCCGGGGGGCCGCCGGGATTTCCTTGCTTTACGACGATCAGCGTGTGAAATCCCCCCTCATTCGTGTGGGGGAACGGGGATCGGGACACTGGCGCAAAGCCTCCTGGGACGAGGCTTTGGACATGGTGGGCAACAAGCTCAAAGAGATCATCGATAAATACGGGGGACACAGCGTGGTCCTGGGGGAACGGACCCAGCTTGCCACCCATGTGAGCAAAACCTTTTTAAAGGCCATTGGATCTCCCAACCATTTCACCCACGATGCCCTGTGCAAGGGATCCGTGAACACCGCCTGCCGCTCCCTCTTCGGCTATACGGATGCTCAGATGAGCATGGATTATAAAAACGCCAAACATATTATCCTGTATGGCCGGAATCTCTTCGAGTCTGTTGAGGTGAAGGTGGTCAACAATACCATGGCGGCCCTGGAAAACGGGGCCAAGCTGACCTATATCGATCCCAGGGTGACGGTCACGGCCACCAAGGCCCATCGGTATCTGATGATCCGGCCGGGAACCGACCTGGCCCTCAACTACGCCCTCATCCACGTCATCTTGAAGGAAAACCTGTACGACGCCGCATACGTGGACAAGTGGGTCCTGGGCCTAAAGGAACTCCAGGAGTTCGTCAACGATTACACCCCGGAGTGGGCGGAAAAGGAAACGGGAATCCCGGCAGGGACCATCGTGGACCTGGCCCGGGAGGTTTCAAGGGACAAGCCCTCGGTCATTTTCCATTTCGGCTACCGCGGGGCCAACCATCCCAATGAAATTTACATGCGCCGTTCCATCATGATCCTGAATTCTCTGATGGGAAGTGTGGAAGCAAAAGGCGGGTTCTTCTTCAAGAAAGGCCCGGGCGAGGAAGGGGGAAAACCGGCCCGCAAGCTGGTGGAACAGAAGTTTCCCAAAATCGAGGTGCCCCGATTCGACAAGGTGGGGACCAAGGACTTCCCCCTCCCGGATCCTGCCCACGGCGTGGGGCAAATGCTGGCCCCGGCCATCTTGAACGAAGACCCCTACCCCATCAAAGCTCTGATCGCCTTTCGGTTCGATCCCTTGATGTCCATCCCGGACACCAACCAGACCAAGAAGGCGCTGGACAAACTGGATCTGATCGTGGCCATCGATATCAACTACAGCGATATCGCCTGGTATTCCGACGTCATTTTGCCGGAATCCACCTACCTCGAACGCACCGACTGCCTCCAGCAGGCCAACGGGCTGAAACCGCAGATGTTCTTGCGCCGCCAGGCCGTGGAACCCCGTTACGACACCCGGGAAGGGGCCATGATCCTCAAACAGATCGGTGAGCGCCTCGGCATCGAGAAATACTTCCCTTACAACAGCATGGAAGAGCTGGTAAAATGGCAATTGGAAGGCACCGGGTTCAAATTGTCGGATTTCGACGCCAAGGGATTCGTGGCTTACGGGAAAAAACAGATCTTCTGGGACCGGTTAAACGGCATCAAATTCAAAACCCCTTCGGGTAAAATCGAGTTTAAATCCTCCCTGCTTGAAAAGGCCGGATTCGACTCCTTTCCGCCTTACGAACCCATGCCTTCGCCGTCTGAGGATCAATTCAGACTGGTGGTGGGCCGAAACGCCCTCCACACGCATGTGTCCACCCAGAACAACCCCTATCTCAATGAACTGTGTCCGGAAAACGAAGTCTGGATCAATGAAGAAAAAGCGGCCAAGCTGGGAATCGGCGACGGCGCCCTGGTGGAAGTCTCTTCATCAGTGGGTTCCGGAAAGATGAAGGCCAAGGTGTCCGACCTGATCCATCCGGAAGCCGCCTTCATGCTCCACGGGTTCGGGCATGAATCGGAGAAAGCCGGACGATCTTACGGAAAGGGCGTCAGCGACGCCGTGCTCCAAGAAAATATCTCGGACAAGATCGGCGGAAGCCCGGCGCTTCACGAGACCTTCGTGAGCATCAAGCCCGCTTAAGCATCTGAATTCTCGATTGGAAACCGATAAAAAAATGAAGGCGATCGCCAATCAACCGCATGGTTTCAAGGAGATTATCATCATGAGCAAATACTATATGTTGCAGGATCAACAAAAGTGCATCGGGTGTCATTCATGCGAGATTGCATGTAAGATCAACAAGGCGCTGCCCCCGGGGACCCGGCCGTGTCAGATCCTTCAGGTGGGTCCCAAATTTTTCAATGGAAGACCCCGCACCTCTTTTATCTTCATGCCCTGTTTTCACTGTGAAAACCCCTGGTGCGTGGCGGCCTGTCCCACCGGCGCCATGCAGCGCAGGGAAAAAGACGGCATCGTATTCGTGGATCACGCCTTATGCGTGGGATGCAAAACCTGCATCTCCGCCTGTCCCTGGGGTGCGCCTCAGTGGAATCCGGAGATCGGAAAGGTGGTGAAGTGTGACTATTGCATGGACCGCATCGACCAGGGCCTGAAACCGGCCTGCGTAACCGTCTGTACCTCCCATTGCCTCAATTTCGGACAAACCGAAACCATGCCGGCCATCAAGCGGGAGCGCTATGCCCGGGCCATGGCATCCACGAAAGGAGCGGCGGTCCTGGAATAAAAGGCAAACGGCCTGTACGGGTTTCACGTCAACTCCCGGCAGACACGCGTTCAGCATGGTGTTTCAAGCCTCGGGGCTTTGGGGCCCCGAGTGAAAAAGGGATAGGTTTCATGGATGTAGCCACTGTGGATGCCATCTTGTCGAAATTTCCCGAAACCAAGGGAAACCTCATTGCCATTTTGCATGAGGTGCAAAACCAGTTTCGCTATCTTCCCGAAGAAGAATTGCGGTACATCTCCAAGAAAACGGGGATTCCGATCACCCAGATTTACAGCATCGCCAACTTCTACAATCGCTTCACCCTCAAGCCCCAGGGCAAAAACCGGGTTTGTGTGTGCATGGGCACGGCATGTCATGTCAAGGGCGCCGAAAGGATCATGAATGAGATGAAGCGCATCCTGGGCATCGAGGCCGGTGAAAGCACCGATGACATGACCTTTTCCCTGGAAGAAGTCCGGTGCATCGGCGCCTGCAGCCTGGCCCCGGCCGTGGTGATCAATGAGGATACCCACAGTAAAGTGTCCCCGCGGCAAGTGGGACAACTCATAAAAAAATACCAACAACCCCCATCGCCAAAGGCCTGAAATGGACTCAACGAAAAAGAAAACGATCGTCATCAGCGTCTGCACGGGGACCGGCGGCGTTGCGGCCGGCGGGTACAAGGTCCTGGAGACCTTCCATCGCATCCTGGAGGAAAAAGGGATGAAAGCCGACGTCGGCCCGCGGGCGCACAAGGTGGGATGTCGGGGCTTTTGCGCCAAAGACGTTCTGGTGGACGTGGCCGTGGACGATCAAGTCGTCACCTACCAGTTCGTGACCCCGGAAAAAGCGGAAAAGATCGTCGAAGAACACATCATCGGCGGCAAACCCGTTCAGAAGTGGCAAGTCAAAGAAGACTACCATGCCTTCAACAGCAAACAACAAAAACTGGTTCTGGCCAATTGCGGCCGCATCGACCCGGAATCCATCGATGAATACATCGCATCGGGGGGCTACAAAGCCGTACTCAAGGCCTTGAAAATGGCCCCGGAGGAGGTCATCCGGGTGATCAAGGCCTCCGGCCTGCGGGGTCGAGGCGGGGGCGGCTTTCCAACGGGTGTGAAGTGGGAGAGCTGCCGGAACGCCGCCGGAAACGTGAAATACGTGCTTTGCAACGCCGACGAAGGGGATCCGGGGGCTTTCATGGACCGTTCCGTCATCGAAGGGAACCCCCATTCGGCGATCGAGGGGATGATCATCGGCGCCCATGCCATCGGCGCCGGAGAGGGGTTTGTCTATATCCGCGCCGAATACCCCCTGGCCGTGGAGCGCCTGCGCCTGGCCCTGGATCAGGCCAGGGAGCGGAATTACCTGGGGGGCCATATTTTTGGAACCGACATGGACTTTGACATCCAGGTCAAGCTCGGCGCCGGGGCCTTCGTATGCGGCGAATCCACCGCCCTGATGACCTCCATCGAGGATAAAGCCGGGGAGCCGCGTCCCAAATACGTCCACACCACCGACAGGGGTCTGTGGGGAAAACCCAGTTGCCTCAACAACGTGGAAACCTGGGCCAATGTGCCGCTCATCATCCAAAAGGGACACGAGTGGTATGCCGGCATCGGGAGCGAAAACAGCAAAGGCACCAAAATCTTTTCCCTGGTGGGCAAAATCAACAACACCGGCCTGGTGGAAGTGCCCATGGGCATTCCGTTGCGGGATATTATCTATGAAATCGGCGGCGGCATTCCCAACAAGAAGGCATTCAAAGCGGTCCAGACGGGCGGGCCTTCCGGCGGCTGCATCCCGGCCAGCCACCTGGATATGCCGGTGGACTACGATTCCCTGTACGAAGCCGGCTCCATGATGGGTTCCGGCGGTATGATCGTCATGGATGAAGACACCTGCATGGTGGACGTGGCCAAGTATTTCCTCCAGTTTTGCAAGGAGGAAAGCTGCGGGCAGTGCACGCCCTGCCGGGAAGGGGTCACCCAGATGGTGCGTCTCCTTGACGAGATTACCCGGGGAAAGGGAACCCCGGCCCATGTGGGGATGCTGGAAGAACTCTCCCATATGATTGCGGACACCTCCCTGTGCGGCCTGGGAAAGAGTGCGCCGAATCCGGTGCTGTCCACCTTGAAATACTTTCGCGATGAGTACGACGCCCACATCAACGACAAGCGGTGCCCGGCAGGCGTGTGCAGGGCGCTGACGACCTTTACCATCGACGAAACCCTGTGTACCGGCTGCGGGGTCTGTGCACGAAACTGTCCGGCCGGCGCCATCATCGGTGAAAAGAAAGAAGTGCATCATATCGAACAGGACAAATGCGTGCGATGCCGGGTTTGCTATGAGAAATGTAAATTTTCCGCAGTGCGCAAAAATTAGGGGGAAGCATCCATGCCGGACTTGATCCATCTGACCATAAACGGTCAAGACGTGGAAGCCCGCGCGGGCACCACCGTATTGGAGGCCGCCACACAGGCAGGCATATACATCCCGACCCTGTGCCATCACGAGGCCCTGGAACCCGAGGGGACGTGCCGTTTATGCATCGTCGAGGTCAGCGGCGCCCTTCGACACGGGATCCGGGTCTCCTGCATCCAGGAAGTCAAAGAGGGCCTGGTGGTGGAAACCGAGACGGAACGGATCCAAAAGAACCGCCGCCTCATCCTGGAGTTGTTGTTGGGGCGGTCGCCCTACTGCAAAGAGCTCCTGGATCTGGCCGCCAAATGCGGTGTGATGACCAGCCGCTTCTTGACCGGTGAAAACGATGACTGTGTCCGCTGCGGCCGCTGCGTGCGGGTTTGCCGGGATAAAATCGAAGTGTATGCCCTGTGCTGGGTGAATCGGGGGAATCAGCGTAAAGTCGCCACCGATTTCGAACGGCTTTCGGAGTATTGCATCGGCTGCGGGTCCTGTGCCCAGGTGTGCCCCACCGGTGCCATCAAGATAGAAGACCGGGGAAACGAGCGAAAAATATATATGTGGGGGCAGATCATCGCAAAATTCAAGCTGGAGCCCTGCAAACAGTGCGGACGGCCGTTCGCCCCCAAGAAATACCTCGACCGCATCCGCGAAAGGGCTTACAAGCCCAAGGGCCTGGAACTCGTGGACGCCGTCTGTCCCGAGTGCATCAAGAAAAAGGAACCCCTGCCTCCCACGACGATGGATTTGAGCAAAATCCAGTTTAAAATGTGGTAGCATGAAAGGGGCCATACACCCCAAGGACCCATTACGCCATACCCATGAAAAGGATTCCCGACATGGTCGAAATTCGCATCAACGGAAACGTGCATCAGGTTGAAGAGGGGAAACGGCTCCTTTTGATCCTGACGGAAAAAGGCATCCGAATTCCCCGGTTGTGCTTTCACCATGCCTTGGTCCCGGCGGCGTCTTGCAAACTCTGCGTGGTGGAAATCAAGGAAGGCGGAAAACCGCCGCGTCCCCGTTTGTCCTGCGCGGTAAAAGCAAGGGACGGCATGGAGGTGATCACTGACAGTGCCATGATCCACCAGCTCAGAAACACGGCCATCGGGAATCTCCTCAAAATGGCCCCCCACTCGGACGTGATCCATCGAATCGGATCGGAATTCGGTCTGACCACGGGGATGAAACCCGATGGGTGCATCCGGTGCCGGTTATGCGTCCGGGTCTGTGCAGAGATCATCGGAGCCAAGGCCCTGAAGATGCAAAGAAGAGAGGGCGTGATGTACGTGGTGCCCTCTGAAACCGGGCAGTGCATCGGATGCGGCACGTGTACCAACATCTGTCCCACCGGCGCCATCCGGGCCGAAGACCATGAGAATATCAGGACCATCAAGATCCGGGATGAAATCGTGGGGAGACATCCCCTCGAGCGCTGTGAAATCTGCGGCAGGTTCTATGCAACTGCCAGGTTTCTGGAACATGTCAAAGAACGGGAGGGCGTGCATCCACAAGAAAAAGAGGAACACCGTCACTGCCCCACATGTGCGAAACTGTTTGTCAGGCAAAAACTTCGGATCACGGCGCCGCATCTTGCAAAAACTTACGGAGGCAAACCGGATGCATGACCCGCAAGGATGCCTTTTCTTTAGGACCCCGGACGCCGTCGCCGTTTTCGGCGCAAAACCTTTCGGACATCACCCGAGATAAAGGAAGAACACCATGCCCGAAACAAGTTGTCCCGTGGCCGCCACCATCGCCCAATTAGACGATATTCTGCAGTCGAGCCGCCTGACAAAACCCAAAAGCAGGCGCATTGCGGAAGAGCTGCACGAGCTCCTGGAAGACATCGCCTGGGGCCGGGCGGGAGAGGATCATATGCCCGCCATTGAGGCGCTTATTCAAGAGCTTTCCGGGGACCAATCGGATCCGAACAGCGATCAGGTTGCAAAGGCGGTTCAGTCCGCCATAAAGGATCACCGGGAAGTCTTTTTCAGTCACATCGACACCCATAATTGTGAGACCGGGGCGTGTATCAAACTGGCCCCGGCGCCTTGTCAAATGGCGTGCCCCGCCGGCATCGACATACCGACTTATGTGACCCTCATCGGTCATGGCCGGGACGGCGAGGCCATCGATATCATCCGACGGGACAACCCTTTTCCCTGGGTGTGCGGACTGGTGTGCACCCGGCCCTGTGAATTCATGTGTGTGCGCGGACGCATCGATGCGCCCGTATCCATTAAATTCCTGAAGGCGTTTACCGCCGAGCGGGCCTTTTCCACGCATCAGTACCGGAACCCGGAAAAGCAACCGGACAACGGTCACAAGGTCTGTGTGGTCGGCGCCGGGCCTGCGGGTCTGACCGCCGCGTATTATTTGGCCCTGAAAGGGTATCGGGTACGGGTGATCGAAGCCCTTCCCATGGCCGGCGGGATGATGATGGTGGGGATTCCGCGGTACCGGCTTCCCCGGGAAGTCATTGACCGGGAAGTGGCCCTCATCGAAGATCTGGGGGTCGAATTTATCTTCAATACCCGGTTTGGAAAAGATGTCACCTTCAAACAGCTGAAGGAAGAAGGCTTTGAGGCCTTTTTTATCGCCATCGGTGCCCACAAGAGCTTCAAGTTGGGAATCCCCGGCGAAAAAGACTTTCCGCAGGTCATTGACGCCATTGCCTTCCTGCGCGCCGTGGCCCTGGGAGAACGGCACATACCGGGGAAACGCGTGATCATCATCGGCGGCGGCAACGTGGCCATTGACGCGGCCAGGACCTGCCTGAAGATGGGATGTGACGATGTCACCATCGCCTATCGCCGCACACGAAAGGAAATGCCCGCCGACGAGGAAGAAGTGGAACAGGCGGAAGAAGAAGGTGTGAAATTCTCCTTCTTGACGATCCCCGTGGAGGTGGTGGGCGAAAACGGACATGTCACCGCCTTGAAATGCAACCGGGCCGAAATGGTGACCCAGACGGACACCGCCCGTCGGGTCCCGGTGCCGGTCCTCGGCGGTGAATTTTTCATGGAAGCCGACGCCATCATCCCGTCCATCGGTCAGGTTGTGGATCACGAGGCCTTGAAGGCCCTTCCCGATCTGAAATGGACGCGCCGTGGAACCATCAACGTGGAAATGGCCAATATGACCACTTCCATGGAAGGCGTCTTTGCCGCCGGCGATGCGGTCCTGGGGCCGGCAACGGTCATCGAGGCCATCGGGGGCGGGAAAAAGGCGGCGGACGCCATCGATCGCTATTTATCCGGGATCCCCCAACCCAAGATGCCCCCCGTGCCCGTGCGTCGTGCGCGGACCCCGTGGTTAGAGGTTCCGGCCAGCACCAAGATGATCCTGAAACGGCCGGAAATGCCGCTTTTGGGAATCGACCGGAGGCGGACGACGTTTCAACAGGTGGAGCTGGGCTATTCGGAGAACATGGCCCGGGAAGAGGCCCGGCGCTGTCTGAGGTGCGATATCTGCCGCCGCTGCGGCGAGTGCGTGCGGGTCTGTCGGGATGAAATGAAGATCGATGCCCTCCAATTGGGATACCTGGACTTCGACCACCCGGTCAAGACCGACTTCCGCCTCACCGAAGAGCGGTGTATCACCTGCGGAGCCTGTGCCAAAAACTGCCCCAATGAAGCCATGCAGATCGAAGACAGGGAAAACGAAAGGGTTCTCTCCCTTTGCGGCACCATCTTAAATCGGCAAAAATTGGTCTTTTGTGAAAAGTGTCATGCGGTGTTGGGGCCGGCCAAGTATCTGGATTATATCAGAAAAATGACCGGGGGCATTGCCCAAATGTCTGGGGGGCACGCCTTGTGCGAAAAATGTGCACGGCAAAAGATCGCCGCCTTCGACACCCTGACCCCGCCGGGTTCCGGTTAAAAATTCCCATTGGCAGTGGACGCCCACCAATTAAAAGAAGGAGTCAAGGCATGCCGTTTCGAAGAGGACAACACGTGGAAATATACCGAAAATCGGAGGATGAAAGCTGGGAGGAATACATGGATCAGTATATCGGATGCCACGGGATCATCACCGATCCCGATACGGCCAAAAACGATCCCACCGCCCTGATCGAGGTGAGTTTAAACGAAAAAGGCACCCACCGCTTTCCCCAGGATTGCCTCCGGGTGATTGAATCCTGAGGCCCGCTTTTCCGGTCCCAAGGGAAATGTTTGCTTTAAGAGGGTTTCCCGGGCGTCACGGAGGAAAATGCCAGGAGCTTTCTTAGGTTTTCGGTATCCGGGGGTGTGGAAATCACCCCCCGCACCTGATCTCCAAAAAGGCGCTGGATCTCATCCACCGCCTGCCTTCCCACGGCCAAAATAATAGAAGCGCCATCCACCCCGGCCTCTTTCAGGCTGAAAAGGCGCCGCTGGACCTTCTCCCCATATTTCCCGCCGCAGACAATGACCCGATCCCAAGGCTTCTCCTCAAGCCATCGCTGCCTTCCCTCATCCGCTTTGACCACAAGGGTTTCATGCCCCTGTTCGTCAAGGACCCTTTTCATCAGCGCACTGATGTCGACATCTTCTTGGATGATTAAGATCAAGGCCATGGGCTACAAACTCACCAACCGGAATCCGAAACGCTCCTTCATGGAGGCTCTTTCAAAATCCCTTTTTGTCCGGGGCGTTGAAACCGTTTCCCCCCTTGCACGGTGAAAGCACTTCCGTTCCGTGTTTTTTAAAGCAAGATACATGCCTATCGCGTTCGATGGATAACCCCCCATATTTACAGGCAATTTTAAAAACAAAAAACCCGGTGCAATATCATTTGTGCACTTTGCCGTCCTTTTTACCTAAAAATCAGGGGCTTTTGGAAGCGCCGGGGGCAAAGGAAATATTGCACAAAGGCACCACGGGCGGGCTCTCCAGGCGTTCTCATGGCCGAAACGAACGTTTCCCGTGGGGGCCACGAATTTTTTGCGGCTTCGTGTTTTTGGAAAAGGCCATCAGCCTGAAAACGGTTTGAATTAAGGACGATTATCTGGGAGCCTTGGAACGGAAGTCCTCTGCGCAAATGCCGTACCGCCTCAGAATCTGTTGAAGGGCCTGGCGTTCCAGTCCACATTGACGGGCGGCACGGGTGACGTTGCCGTCGTTTTCACTGAGGATGTGGGAAAGATACTCATGGTTAAAGGTGGACAGGACGTACTCCTTTGCCTTCCGGTAGGGAAGCCGCATGGCATCTTTGGTGGTCACCATACATGCGCCTTCTTTTTCCTCGAAGAGATCCGCCGACGTGATGGTGTCGCCCTTGGTCATGATGACCGCGCGCTTGAGGGTGTTTTCCAGCTCCCTGACATTCCCGTGCCAAGAATGGGCGATGAGGCTGTCCGTGGCTTCGGGATCCAGCTTGAGTCCCTTCTTCGAAAACTCTTCGCAAAAGCGGGACAGGAAATGGCGGGCGAGAAGGGGGATATCCCCGGCGCGTTCCCGCAAAGGAGGCATTTGAATGGAAACGACATTGAGACGATAGTACAGGTCTTCTCGAAACTTTTTTTCAAGCATCTGTTTTTTTAAATCGCTGTTGGTGGAGGCCACCACCCGGACATCGACTTTGATGCTTTTACTGGTCCCGATGGGCTTGATCTCTTTTTCCTGGAGCACCCTCAGCAACTTGCTCTGGAGATTGACGGGAAGCTCTCCGATTTCATCGAGAAGGAGTGTCCCGCCCTGGGCCTCCTGGAACAATCCCTTTTTATCGTGTTTGGCGTCCGTGAAGGCGCCTTTGGCATATCCAAACAGCTCGGTTTCCAGGATATTTTCCGGAAGGGTGGGGCAGTTGACGGTGACAAAGGGCATCTTGCTCCGCGGAGACAATTCGTGGATCGCCCGGGCCACCAGCTCCTTCCCGGTCCCGGACTCCCCGGTGATGAGAACCGTTGCATCGGAGGGACTCACCGTGCGGATGAATTCAAAGACCTTCTGCATTTCCGGGGACGCCCCGACGATCTTTTTCAAAGCCGATTCTTTCTGGATGCGCCGCCGAAGCGTCACGTTTTCATGGGCCAATGCCGTATAATCGTAGGCTTTTTTCAAGGTGATGACGAGCCGCGTTTCATCAACGGGCTTGGTGATGAAATCGTAAGCCCCTTTTCGCATGGACTCCACGGCCAGTTCGATGGCTCCATGGGCCGTCATCATGACGACGGCGGGGCTTTCCCGGTCCTCCTTAATCAGGCCGAGAAGCTCCAGCCCATCCATGCCGGGCATCTTCACGTCCAACAAGACCACATCAACGGGCCTTGTCTTCAGGAGGTCCAGACCTTCCTTGCCGGACAATGCCGTATGGATTTCCCAATCCAATTCCGGTGCAAGGGTCCGCTTTAAAAGCATGACCATATCCGGCTCGTCATCGATGATCAAAAGGCTAGGCTTGGCTTTCATGGCGTCAACTGCTTAGAACGGCTTTTGAAAACGGTTCTAACGATCAGCTCCTTTCATGGTGATTTTTTTCAGCAGGCAACAGGACCGTAAAGGTGGACCCTTCCCCGACTTCGCTTTTGACCTGAATCTCGCCGTCATGGTCTTTGATGATGCCGTAACTGACGGACAGTCCCAACCCGGTCCCCATGCCGGTGGGTTTGGTCGTAAAGAAGGGGTCAAAGATCTTATGTAAGATACTGCCGTCAATGCCGGAACCGGTATCGGTCACGGAAATCCGGACATGGCGGCCGTCGGCGGCAAGGGACGAAGCAAGGGTGATGGTGCCGCTTCCCTCGATGGCCTGGCGGGCATTCATGATCAGATTCATGAAGACTTGCTTCATTTTATTCGAATCTACAGTGATTTCAGGGAGATTTTCTTCAAATTGTTTGATGATGGAAACGTTTTCGAGTTTAAACTTGTTCTCCACCACGGAAATGACTTCGTTCAACAGCTCATTCAGGTTGGAGGGTGTCTTCTGAGTCCCTGTGGACCGGGAAAATTTCAGAAGATCCTCGACGATTTTTTTACAATTGATGGCGTGCTTTTCGATGATTTTCAGATCTTCTTCGTTCTGGGAACCCGGCTCGGCGGTCTTGAGGAGTAAATGGGTATAGCCCAGGATCAGGCCCAGGGGATTGTTGATTTCGTGGGCGACACCTGCGGAAAGCTGTCCCAGAGAAGCCAGTTTGTCCGCCTGCAGCAATTGCCGTTCCATCTGCTTGCGCCGGGTGATGTCTTTAAAGGTTCCCTCACACCCTTCCACGGCCCCTGACTTGCTCTTCCGTGCCGTGGCCGACAGCAGTCCTGTCACCTCTTCCCGGTCTCGGGTCCTCAAGACGACCTCCACATCCTTGAGATGCTGTTTTTCCATCAACTCCTTCTGAATGAGGCGGGGATCGGGATCGATGAAAAAGGATGAAAAAAAGGGCTGTCCAAGGACTTCACTGCGACCGGACAGCTTGAGAAGCTCCAGTCCCGTGTCGTTGATGTCCACCAGCTCCCCCTTTTCATTACAGATGAAAAGGAGATCCTTGGAATTTTCAAAGAGCTGCCGGTATTTCTTTTCAGAAGCCAAAAGTTCTTTCGACCGCTCCTCCACGCGCCTTTCAAGGCCGATGTTGAGTTCCTGGATCTTATTGTAGGCGGCTTCCAGGGAGGTTTGGTCCTTTTCCATCTCCTGGTAAATGGCGTAGATCCGTTCGAAGAAAAGGGTGATGCCCCCCACCAGGACAAAGGTCAGGGTGTTTAAGGCACCGGAAAAGGGGCGCAGGGCCACCCAGGCGTATTTCATGTCCGCAAAGACGAGAATATGCTTGATGATGTGGCCGATGGACCGGGAGACGGCAAATACCATCAATCCCGAGCAGAACCACAACAGATACGTCCACAGGATGTTTCGGGGGTCCTGGCGTTTGAAGGAGACCACATGGAGCACACAAAGCAGCGAGAAAACCACCATCAAGGTGGACCCCAGGATATCCACCAGGATCACCGGCGCAAAGGAAAGGGGCTCCCCTCTCATGGCGCTTCTTCCTTACCCTCCTTTTTCAAAAGTGTCAGACCCACGTACAGGAAGATCAGGGCGGGCACGCAAAGGAGATGGTCCAGCTTCAAGGCATAGTACAGATAGGGGAAAGAAACGGCATCCGGGAAGAACACCCTCGACCAGCCCTTCCCGGCAAAGGCGGTCTCGGTCATATAATATTCCATCAAGTGGCCGATAAAGGCGTCCAGGTTCCATAAGATGAACAAGAAACAGCTCATGCGGACGAAACGCCATCCCCTTTCCCGGGTCAGTGCCCGTTTTCCAAGCCAAAAGGCGAAGATCCCCATGGTGATGATGAAAAAGATGTGCGCCAGCAGATGGGCGTAAAGCCCTTCCGGCTCGGAGTGGATCTGAAGCGCGAAAGCGGGATTTGCAAATGATACGACCGCGCCGGCGGCAGGAACGGCCGGAATCCAAGTCCTTGCCTTTGTTTGAATTTTTTTATAAAAGGGGGCGTGGAACGCCCGGATCCCGGGAATGGAAAATTTCATGAAGGCGCCACCGGTGTTGTTTTTTGAGTCAGTGATGATACGCGTTTTCCGTGCAGGGTGCAATATCTTTTTTGCACCTCGTCCCTTCCGGGTCGGCAAGAAGGCCGGTCCATGCGTGTAAAGCACCCCACAGCGGGCATTCTTTTGGCCGCCGGCATGTCCCGACGGTTTGGAAAACCCAAGCAGCTCCTGCCTTTTCAAGGCAACTGCATGCTGGCGCATGTCCTGGAAACCGCCCTGGCCTCCCGGTTGGATACCGTTGTTTTGGTGCTGGGTCATGAGGCTTCCGAAATCTCCGGGGCCCTGGGGCCGACCCTGAAACATCCCCGTGTGAAAGTGGTGGTAAATCCGCGCTATCGGAAGGGCCTAAGCACTTCCCTTCACACCGGCCTTCAAGAGGTCCGCCATTTTCCGTCGGTGATGTTTCTTCTGGGCGATCAGCCCTGGATGAACACCCGGGTCATCAACATGCTGCTGGACCGGTTCCAGGCGTCGGAAAAGCCCATCTGTGTGCCGGTTCATGCCGGAAAACGGGGGACCCCGGTCCTGTTCACAAGGACGTTTTACGACAGGCTCATGAAAATCAAAGGGGATATGGGGGCCCGTGAGATCATCGCATCCCACCGGGAGGGGGTGTTGCAAGTGGAAGTCCCCGATCCCGGCGTCTTTGCGGATGTCGACACCCCGGCCGATCTTGACCCGCCGGGACAAGGACCGGTCTCCGGGTGCCGATGAAAAGATTTTCAGGGATCATCGCCTAAGGGGACAGAGGCGGTTCATCCTCTTTTTCGGCCTCGGAAGCGGCTTCTTCCTTTAAAGCATTTTTTTCCAGTTTCCGTTGTATCTTCTTCTCTCTCTTTTTTTTCCTGGCCAACTCTTTTTGCCGCTTGACAAATTGATAATTCGATCTTGCCAACTTGCACCTCCCCGGGGGACGTCCGGTTTCTCTCCCGGATTTCCACCCCTTTGTTGGGTTTAACATAGGGTCCTTACAAATCTTTCAACCCTTTCTTTATAAAACAAACGGGCACCCCACTGCCGGAAGCGTGCCCTTTTGAGTTTATCGCCAAAACCCTCCATTACAGTAACGCGGGCTTTGGCATGAAACCGTTCCGGGTCTTTATCCCGGGCGTTCACGGTTTCTGGACACGTTAGCCTCTTTTTATCGGGAAAGCAAGCCGAGGATGCGTTTTTTAAAATGGGCCGGGATCCGGGGATTCAGCGGATCAGGCCGGGGAGATAGGTGGCCAGGCCGGGAAAGAGCATCAAGAGCACGACGCAGAGGATATAGGCCGGCAGAAAGTAAGCGACGCCCTTGAAGACCTCTTCCAGCGGGATGTCCCTGGCCATGCCGCCCACCACGTAGGTGGTGGCACCCACCGGAGGGGTGACGGCTCCCAACGTGGTGACCACGGTGATGGTGACCCCGAACCAGATGGGGTCATAGCCCAATTCCCGTGCCACGGGGAAAAAAATGGGGATGGTGATCAGGAGAAGGGCCAGCGCGTCCATGACGGCACCGCCAACGATGTAGATGCCGAAAATAATGGCCATGATCACCGTGCCCGAAACCGGCAGGCGCACCACCCAAGTGGCAATATCGAAGGGAATGCGCGTGACCGCCAGGAAGCGGCCGAAGATCATGGCACCGGCCACGATCATGATCACCATGCAGGAGATACGCAGGGTATCCATCACCGAGGCCACAAATCCCTTCCAGGACAAATTCCCCTCAAGGGTGCTGATCACCACGGCGAAAAAGGAACCGGCTGCACCGGCCTCGGTGGGGGTAAAGAACCCGAAGTACAGGCCCAGCATGACCAGCAGGAAAAGGGTGATCATCTCGATCGCGCCGGTGGTGGATTTGAGCTTCTCCATGAAGCCCGTTCGAGGCCCCACCGGCCCCCAATGGGGATGGATCAGGCAGACCACGAAGACGGTGAGCATCAGCAACACGGCAAGAAGGATCCCGGCACCGACGCCCCCGTAAAAGAGCTTTGCAATGGACTGCTCCGTGGACAGACCGATGATGATCAGGACCACGCTGGGGGGAATCACCACGCCCAGGGTGGAACCGCAGGCAATGGCACCCGTGCTCAGCCGATGGTTGTAACGGAACTTGCCCATCTGAGGCAGGGCCACGGTGGTCATGGTGGCCGCCGTGGCGGCATTGGAACCGCAGATGGCGGCAAACGCCGCACAGGCCATCACCGTGGCCATGGCGACACCCCCGCGAATCTGGCCCACCCATTTGTATGCGGCGTTATACAGCTTCTCGTTGACCCCCGAATAAAAGGCAACCTGCCCCATGAAGATAAACAAAGGGATGACGGTCAGTCCGTATTTGGAAAACGTCTCCCAAAAGACCGAGCCCACCATGTTCAAGCCGGCGTTGAGGGAGACCACATGGCTGAACCCCAAAAATCCCACCAAAGCCATGGCAAAGCCCACCGGCATGCCCACCAGGAAAAGGATCAAAAGGAGCGCCACAATTCCCGTAATTCCCACTGCCGCGAGGCTCAAGACGTTCCATCTCCTTTCTCGCCCCATAAGGTCTGGATGAACTCGCTCAAGAGTGCAAAAGAAAGCACAATACAGCCCAGGGCCACGGCATAAGTGAAGGGGTAGTAGATAATACGCAGGGTTTCAGTGACTTCGCCGCTCATCCTCAAGGTATTGGCCTTGAGGATGAGCTGCCAGGCAACGATGCCGAAAAAGACCAAACAGATGAAACTGTTGACGACCGCCAGGATCCGCCGTACCCCCGGAGAAAAGGTGCCAAGGAGTACATCCACGGCGATGTGCCCCTTTCTCTGTTGGGTGTAACCCAATGAAAAGGCCGCCACCAGCGCGCCGAAAAAGCCCATGAGTTCAAAGGTCCCGCGCACCGGCACCCACACGACGCGAAAAAAGATGTTGGCGCAGGTGATGAGGATCATGCAAACGAGGAAGACGCCGCCGATCCAAATCAGCAGCCGGTTTAAGAACTCATTGATGCGCTTCAGGGTCTGCATGGGTCAAGGCCGGGGATGCCGCGGGCGGCATCCCCGGTGTGCGGTCTTTATTGTTTTTTGTACTTTTCGATGAAGGCCTTGATGTCTTTGACGATGGCTTCAGCCGGATAACCGTCGGCCTTGGCTTTTTTGATCCAGTTGTCGGTGATGGGGGCCAAACGCGCATCCCATTTGGCCTTTTCTTCTTTGGACAGTTGGATAAATTCCACGTTTTGGGTCTTCTTGGACCACGCCACGGCCTCCTTGACGTGGTTGTCCATGTAGTTCCCGGTCCACTTGGCCTGTTCCACGGACAGGTCATCGAAGATCTTCTTGACGTCATCGGGCAGCTTGTTCCAGGAGTCCATGTTCATGACCACGGCAAAGGGGTAAATGACCGTGTCGGTCAAGGTAACGTACTTGCATATTTCGGCGAATTTAAAATCCTTCATGACCTCCAGAGAGGAGAAGAGTCCCTTCACCACGCCCTTCTGCAAGGCTTCCGGCGTGGCCGACATGGGCATGCCCACCTGGTTGGCCCCCCAGGCCTTCAGGATCTGGGCAGCGCCGCCGGAGGCACGCAGGTCCACCCCCTTGATATCGGCCAGGGTCCGGATGGGAATCTTGGACATGATGTTTGCCGGCGCGGTGGTGAACATGGTCAAGACCTTCACCTTGGAAAAGCTTTTGGGTTTATACTTCTGGTACAGATCCCACAGGATCAGGCTTCCCACCGTGGCGTTGGGAATGCCCAGGGGCAGGCTGGTGGCATTGGTGATCACGAATCGTCCGGGCTGGTAGGCCATACAGAGGTTCCCGATGTCGGCCTGGCCGGCGATGACACCGTCCATCATGTTCTTGGCGCCCAGGAGGGTTCCGCCGGGGTAGGTGTTCACCTGCACCTTGCCGTTGGTGCGCTTTTCCACTTCCTTTTTCCAGCGCTCCATCTGGACACAGGGAAAGGTGGGCGCCGGAGGAAAGTTGGCATAGCTCAACTTGATGGAACCGGCGGCGGCCGGCGGCGGCAGGAACACTAAGATCCCCATGACGCCCCAAAAGAGTGTGGCCACTAACAAAGTAAAGTGTTTCTTCATGACACGCCTCCCTTCTTCAATGGTGAAAACGGGTTTCAAAACCTCCGGTGAACCGATGTGTGCACCGGCCCCTTCTCGCGGCTCAGATGCACAGACCGGTGACCCACAGGTCTTGAAACGGCTTGTAACCAAAATACTGTTTTGTATGCTTCCACTGCGTCTTTTCCGTGCACGCCGTTGGCCCTTCCCTCCCCGTGTCCGTCCGGAGCGCAACGCCTTTACGAACAGGACTCTTCTTTTCGGCTCAAAGGATCCGTGCCGCAGGAACCCATCCCCTTTTTCCGCTTGATCGCGGCCAGTATCCGTTCGGGCGTCATGGGGAGGTCTTTCATCCGTACCCCCGCAGCGTCATGGATGGCATTGGCGATGGCAGGCGCCGTGGGCACACATCCCGGCTCACCGATCCCTTTGGCTCCGAAGGGACCGTCCGGATCATGGGACTCCAGCACAGGGGCTTTGATGGGAACCACGTCCTTGGCCGTGAGGATCTTGTAGTCCCTGAAATTGGGGTTCATGCACTGACCCTTCTCCAGAAGGATCTGCTCGGTGAGGGCGTACCCGATGCCCATCATGACGCCCCCGTACACCTGCCCCTCAAGGAGCATCGGATTGATGGCTTTGCCCACATCATGGGCCGCCACATATTGAAGGATCCGCACCTTGCCCGTCTCCTCGTCCACCTTCACCCGGACCCCATGGACCCCGAAGGTATAGGTCATGGAGAGGTTCCCCCGGAAATCCCGCCCCAGGTTTTCGTTGTCCGGATCATAGAAGTATTCGGCCATGAGCATGCGGCCGTTTTTTGAAAAGTGTAATTTCCTGAGAAGCTTTGCAAACGCGATCTTTCGCGTATCATCCTCCACGGAGCAGATACACCCCTCTTTGAGAATCAGCGCTTGAGCAGATGTGCCCAGGATCTTGGCCCCCATCTCCAGGATCTGGGCCTTGATCTTCCGGGCAGCGCCCAGGGCCGAGTTGCCGGCCACAAAGGTGGTTCGGCTGGCATGGGCCCCCACGTCCCAGGGGCAAACATCCGTGTCCGTATGGATGACATGAATGTCCTCCACCGCCAGGCCCAATTCCTCGGCGACAATCTGGGCAATGACGGTGTCGGCCCCCTGCCCCATGTCCGAAGCCCCGGTGAAGACGTTGACCTTTCCAAAAGCGTCCACCTTGATGATGGTGCCGCACCCATCGGACTTATAGACC
>JALVQN010000219.1 GCA_027025555.1 Desulfobacterales bacterium | reverse complement strand
TGTTCGTGGCGGACCCGGACATGGCGGATGTCGGTCTTCAGCAAGGCATCGTAGATATCGATGACCGTGCCCCCGGGGAAGCCGAAGATCGTGTCCACCTTTTCCTCTTTCAGGACTTCCAAGAGAATTTGTGCACCGGTGAGTTCCATGGGGATGTCCTTTCTTTGCCGTTTGATTATCGGACGATGGCGCCTTTGGCGGCGGATGCCACCATTTTTGCGTAACGGGAAAGGTATCCCGTGCGGATCCGGGGTACGGGTGCCTTCCAGCGGGCAAGGCGCTGTTGAAGGGTTTCTTCGGAAAGCTTCAGATCCACGCGCTTTGCCGGGATGTCGATTCGGATGGGGTCCCCTTCTTCCACAAGGGCGATGGGACCCCCCTGCATGGCCTCCGGGGAGACGTGTCCGATGGCGGCGCCCCGGGTGGCCCCGGAGAAACGCCCGTCGGTAATCAGGGCCACATGGGCGTCGAGCCGCATCCCGGCGATGGCCGACGTGGGGGTCAGCATTTCCCGCATGCCGGGTCCGCCCACCGGGCCTTCATAGCGGATGACGATGACATCGCCCTTGTGAATGGCGCCGCTCATGACGGCCTCGGTGGCGGCCTCTTCCGAATCAAAGACCCGGGCCGGTCCCTCATGGACCTGCATGGCCTCGCAGACCGCGGATTGCTTCACCACGCATCCCTCTGGGGCAAGATTGCCGAACAGGATGGCCAGACCCCCCTGGCGATGATAGGGCCGGTCGACGGGCCGGATCACCTCGGGATCCGCCACCCGGGCGGATGCCAGGTTCTCGGCAACCGTCTTGCCGGTAACGGTCCGTGCCTCGGGGATGAGGGCATCGGCTTCCAGGAGTCTTTTCATGATTCCCGGGATGCCCCCGGCCCGGTTGAGGTCTTCCAGGTGATGCGTCCCGGCGGGGCTCATGGAACACAGGTGCGGCGTGGCCTCGCTGACGGCGTTGATCCGGGCGAGATCCATGTTCACCCCGGCCTCGTGGGCCACGGCCATCAAGTGCAGGACCGTGTTCGTGGAGCAGCCCAGGGCCATGTCCACGGCCAGGGCGTTTTGAAAGGCCCCTTCCGTGAGGATGGCCCTGGGGCGGATGTCTTCTTGGACCAAGCGGACCGCTTGCATCCCTGCGGCCTTGGCCAGGCGGATCCGGGATGCCATGACCGCGGGGATGGTGCCGTTTCCGGGAAGCGCCATCCCAACCGCTTCGGTGAGGCAGTTCATGGAATTGGCCGTGAACATGCCGGCGCAGGATCCGCAGGTGGGGCACGCGGCGTCCTCGAGGGCTTCGAGGCGCGCCTCTGAGAGGCCATGGCTTTTCACGGCGCCCACGGCTTCGAAGACGGTCACCAGGCTGATCTTTTCCCCGGTTTCCGGATGGGTGCCGGCCAACATGGGGCCGCCGCTCATCACCACGGTCGGTAGATCGAGCCGGGCCGCGGCCATGAGCATGCCGGGAATGATCTTGTCGCAGTTGGGAACGAGGACGAGACCGTCAAAGGCGTGGGCGCGGGCCATCACCTCGATGGAATCGGCGATGAGTTCCCGGCTGGCCAGGGAGTATTTCATGCCGATATGGTTCATGGCGATCCCGTCGCATACGCCGATGGTGTTGAATTCCACGGGCATGCCGCCCGCCATGTAGATCCCCGCTTTGACCGCCTCCACAATCTTGTCGAGATGGATATGACCGGGGATGATGGTGTTGTAAGAATTGGCGATCCCGATGAGGGGGCGTCCCATTTCCTCGGCCGTATATCCCATGGCCTTGAAAAGACTGCGGTGGGGGGCCCGTTCGATGCCTTTTTTGACTTGGTCGCTTTTCATTGAATCGGCTCCTTTGGATGGCATGGATAAAAAAAATCCGTTATCAGCGCCGGGGCTGATAACGGATTTAAAATTGGTGTTTGCGCGGTCTTAGGCCATTATCAACCCCTTTCCCTTCCGGCTGCCGATAAGGATTACCGGAAGGAGGAGAATAATAAGGAGCAGGTTAATAATGGCGATTACTTGTTCCAAACCGTCTTTCCTTGGGGTAAAAACTTCAATTGCCCCCCTCCATAGCAGCGGGAAAACAGCCTGTCAAGAAGAAATTTTTTCCGTGTGGGGGCACCCGTCTCTTTTGCACGACAGAAAGGACCCGTTTCGCTTGGTGGTCTTTTCCACCAAGAACGGCGCGCCGCATTCGGGGCAGGGCTTGGGCACCGGCCTTTCCCAGAGGGCGAAGGTACATTGGGGATACCGGTTGCACCCGTAGAAGATTTTTCCCCTTTTGGACGTCTTTTCCACCAGCTCGCCCCCGCAATCCGGCTCAGGGCACTTGACGCCGGTCTTCTTCTCCGAATGCCCGCACCCCATGGAGCGGGCATTCTTGCATTCGGGAAAGCCGCTGCAAGCCAGGAAAGTTCCGTATTTTCCCTGTTTGATGAGCATGGGGCGGCCGCATTTCTCACAGGTTTCCTCCGAGGGTTCCCCGGGGCTGGGACCGTTCACCTGGATCCGCCCTTTTTCGTCCCGGACATAGTTGGCGGTGAAGGTACATCGGGGGTACCGGTTGCAGGCCAAAAAGTGGCCGTTTTTCCCCATCTTGATGTGAAGGGTTCCCCGGTGGCAGGCGGGGCAGGGGAGATCCGTGGGAATCCCCACGCCTTTGAGGCTCAACATGCCCTTGGCGGCCCGGTCCAAAGCCTTCTGGAAATCCGCATAAAAATCGCTGATCATCTTGAGATAGTCCATTTCCGCCGTTTCGATGCGGTCCAGGTGATCTTCCATCTTTGCGGTAAAATCCACATTCACCAGATCGGGGAAGCTCGCCACCACCAGGTCATTGACGATGAAGCCGAGTTCGCTGGGGCGAAAATAGCCTTTCACCAGGTCCACATACCCTTTTCCCCGGATGGTGGAAAGAATGGTGGCATAGGTGCTGGGCCTTCCGATCCCGTTTTCTTCCAGTTCCTTTACCAGGGAGGCTTCGGAAAAACGGGGCGGGGGCTGGGTGAAATGCTGTTTGGGCTCCAGTTTATCCAGGGTCAGGGACATGCCCTTGGACAGCGCCGGGAGCACCTTCCGTTTTTCCTTCCCTTGCCGCTCGTCATCCACGGACTGGTACAGGGTCATGAATCCCGGAAAGCGGACCGTGGAGCCGCCGGCTGTGAAGCGGTAGGGTCCGGCACCGATGGCGGCGGTGACCTTGTCGATGAGGGCGGGCTTCATCTGGGAGGCCACGAAGCGTTTCCAGATCATCTCGTAAAGGGCCTGTTGACTCTTGTCCAGGAAAGGGGCCACCTTTTCCGGCGTGTTGTGGACCGAAGTGGGACGGATGGCCTCGTGGGCATCCTGGGCCTTTTTCCGGTTCTTGAAAAGGCGGGGCGCCGGCATGGCAAAGGCTTCTCCGAAGCGCTCCCGGATCAAGGCCAGGGCTTCTTGGGCGGCCTCCTTGTTGACGCGGACCGAATCGGTGCGCATGTAGGTGATCAGCCCCACGGGCTCCCCGGGGCCCAATTCGATCCCTTCATAAAGCTGCTGGGCGATGGTCATGGTCTTTTTGGCTGAAAAACGGAGTTTGCGGATCGCCTCCTGTTGCAGCTTGCTGGTGATGAAAGGGGGCTGCGGTGACTGGGTGACCGTCTTTTTCACGACGTCTGCCACCACGAAGGGATGCCGGGACAGATCCGAGAGGAGGTCCTTGCATGCGGCCTCGTCGGGGATGTGGATTTTTTTGCCGGATTTTTTGGAAAGCCTTGCCGTAAACGGCGGGGGCGTGTCCGAAGACAGGTGGGCGGTGACGGACCAGTACTCTTTTGGAACAAAGGCCTGGATCTCCCTTTCCCGTTCGCAGATGATCCGCACGGCCACGGACTGGACCCGGCCCGCGCTGAGTCCCTGTTTGACTTTTTTCCACAGCAAGGGGGAGATGTGGTATCCCACCAGGCGATCCAGGACGCGGCGGGCCTGCTGGGCTTCGAACTTGGGGCGATTCAGGGACTCGGGGTGACGGATGGCGGTCAGAATGGCGCTTTCGGTGAGCTCGTGGAAGAGCACCCGGTGGAACCGTCTGCCTTTCTTTCGGAGGACCTTGGCCGTGTGCCATGCAATGGCTTCCCCTTCCCGGTCCGGGTCCGGCGCCAGATAAACGGTGGTGATGTCTTTGGCGACCTGCTTGAGGGAGCGGATCACCTTCTCTTTTCCGGGGATGATTTTATAGACCGGTTTGAAGCCGCCTTCGATATCGATGCCCATCTCCTTTTTCGGCAGGTCCATGATATGGCCCACGGTGGCAGCGACGGCGTATCCCTTGCCGAGATACTTCTTCAGGGTCCTGACTTTCGTGGGGGATTCCACCACGACGAGGCTTTTTTCCAAGGTGTGGTTTTCCTTTATCCTGATGTTCTTCGTGTCTGTTCCAAAACCCCTGATTCACCGAGTGCGCCTGAGAAACCGTTTTCCGGGCACCTGTTGCACCCATCCACCCAGCTCCAGCTTCAGCAGGATCCCGGCCAGTCGCCCGGCGTCCATGGCCAGCTTGCGGACCAGGTCGTCAATATGTACGGGGTAGGGTTCAAGGGCGTCCAGGACCCGGGATGCCTCCGGGGACAGGGGCGGATCCTGGGACGGTGCGACTCCCTTTTGGGGCGCTATGGCCGGGGGCGGCTTCACGTCCAGGCGATGGCCGATCTCTTCCAGGATGTCTTTCACATCTTCCACGAGTTTGGCGCCCTGCTTGATCAGGGCGTGGGTGCCCGCGCTCTTTTGGGACTCGATACTGCCCGGGACGGCAAAGACTTCCCGGCCCTGGTCCGCGGCCAGGCGGGCGGTGATGAGGGAGCCGCTCTTTCGCGCCGCTTCCACAACCACGACACCCAGGCTCATCCCGGCGATGACCCGGTTTCTTTTGGGAAAGTGATGGGGCATGGGCGGGTCTTTCAAAAAAAATTCCGAAATCACGGCCCCCTTTTCGGCGATGGCGTGAAAGAGCTTTTTATTTTCAGGAGGGTAGATCCGTTCCAGGCCGGACCCCAGAACCGCCACCGTGGGGCTTCCGCCGGCAAGCGCCCCCTCATGGGCCGCCGTATCGATGCCTCTGGCCATGCCGCTGACCACGGTGATCCCGTGCCGGGCCAGGGCCCTACAGAGTTTCCTCGTGGCGGCCCGTCCGTAGGAGGTGGCCCTGCGGGACCCCACCACCGCCACGCATCCCGCGTCTTGTTCCAGACGGCCATGACAATACAAGAAAAGGGGCGGGTCCGGGATCTCCCGCAAAAGAGCCGGATATCGGGGATCGGTTAAAGGAACGACCTGATAGTTTTTTTTTACGGCCCGGTCAAGCTCTTCTTTGAGCCGATCCGGCGTCCGGGCACATGAGAGCGCGGCAACCAGGGGGGGTGTCATCCCCGCTACCCCCATCAACGCTTTGGGAGGGGCCTGAAAAACCTTCTCGGGGCTGCCGAAACGCTCGATGAGCCGTTTTCCCAGCAGGTCTCCGATACCCGGAAGGCTTTTCAAGGTCAACCAGGCCAGGAGGTCTTCCATGCCTTAGATCTTTTTGGACCGCGCCCGGAAGGCCAGGAGGAACGGACTGGCGATATAGATGGAAGAGTAGGTGCCCACGATGATGCCCACAAGGAGCGCGAAGGCGAAATCATGGATGATGCCGCCCCCGAACAGAAACAGCGCCAAAACCACGATCAGGGTCGTCAAAGACGTGAGGATGGTCCGGCTCAGGGTTTCGTTGACGCTTCGGTTGATGATGAACGCCATGGGCTCTTTACGATACTTCCTCAAGTTTTCCCGGATCCGGTCGAAGACGATGATGGTGTCGTTGAGGGAGTAGCCGATGATGGTCAGCAAGGCCGCGATGATGGGGAGGGTGAATTCCTTGTTGAAAAGGGAAAAGAGCCCCACCGTGATCGTGACGTCGTGAATCAGGGCCACGATGGCGCCCATGGCGTATTTGAGGTTGAGCACCCAGAACAGGGCCAGCGTCACGATCATGGCGATGAGGATCAGCACGGGAATGCTGACGGTGAAGAGATTCACCAGGTAAACGGCGCCGATCAAGGCACCCGCCATGACGCCGCTCAAAAGCCACTTGAATTCGAATCTGCCTGAAATATAGATGGCGATGAACAAGAGCGAGTAGAATATGGCAAAGAGCGCCTTTTCCCTGAGGTCCTTTCCCACCTGGGGCCCCACCATCTCCACCCGGCGGATGGCGGCCTCTTTGCCTGTGGACCGCTTCAGCGCTTTTTGGATCCTCTCTGAAAAGTCCTGGGATCCCTTGACGCTTTTGTCGATTCGGATCAGATATTCGTTGTCGCCCTTTTCCCCGAAAGACTGGACGGTGGTCTTTTTGATGCCCGCGGCCTGCATCCCGGCCTTTACGCCGGAAATGGAGACCGGCCCCGAAAACTTGACTTGGATGATGGTGCCGCCGGCGAAATCGATGCCGTACCTGGGGCCGCCGTGGAGGATAAGGGAAAGGATGGTGATGATCCCCATGGCAATGGAAAGAGCAAAGGCGATTTTCTTTTTTCCCACGAAATCGATGTTGATATCGGGCTTGATGAATTGCATCGATGCTGTCCTTTATTAAAGACCAAAGCCAGGGCCCCTTTCCAGGCACCCTGAAAATTAAATACTGATACGCTTCATTTTTCGGTTGACCAAAAGAAAGTCGAAAATCGTCCGGGTCAGAATCAAGGCGGTGAAGAGACTGGAACAAACCCCCAGGCTCAATGTGACGGCAAACCCCTTGACCGGCCCGGTGCCGAACTGAAAGAGCACCAGGGCGGCGATGAGGGTGGTGACGTTGGCGTCAAGAATCGTCAGGGTGGCCCGGTCATAGCCCGCTTCCACAGCCGACCGGGCGGTCTTTCCGATTCGGAGCTCTTCCCGGATCCGCTCGAAGATCAGCACGTTGGCATCCACCGCCATGCCGATGGTCAAAATGATTCCGGCGATGCCGGGAAGGGTGAGGGTGGCCTGAAATGCCGCGAGCCCGGCGGCGATGAGCAGGATGTTTACGGCCAGGGCCAGATTGGCGATCAGGCCGGACACCTTGTAGTAAACCATCATGAACAAGACCACCAGAAGGCCGCCCACGGCCATGGAAAGAATCCCTTTCCGGATGGAGTCGGCACCCAGGGAGGGGCCCACGGTCCGTTCTTCGATGATCTCCACGGGCGCGGGCAGCGCGCCGGCCCGCAGTACGATGGCCAGGTCCCGGGCTTCTTCAAGGGTGAAGTTTCCGGTGATGCGGGCCTGCCCCCCGCTGATTTTTTCCTGGATGACCGGCGCACTGTAGACGTGCCTGTCCAGCACGATGGCCAGGCGTTTCTTGACATTTTCCCCCGTGATCCGCTCGAAAAGGCGTGCCCCTTTCTTGTCAAAGGACAAGGCCACATAGGGTTCGTTGTAGCGGGAATCGATTTCCACGCGGGCCTCGGTGAGATACGCGCCGGTCAAAAGGGCCCGCTTTTTCACCAGAAACGGGGTCTTGAAAGACCGTTGTGTTTTGGGATCTTTCCGGACCTGATAAAGGATCTCGCTTCCAGGAGGAACGGATCCCTTCAGGGCCGACTCCACGGAATGGGCTTCATCCACGAGTTTAAATTCCAAAAGGGCGGTTTTTCCGATGAGGTCCTTGGCGCGCTGGGTGTCTTTGATGCCCGGAAGCTGAATCAGGATGCGTCGCTCCCCCTGCCGGCGGATGTCGGGTTCACTGACCCCGAACTGGTCGATCCGGTTGCGGATGGTTTCCAGGGCCTGGCTGATGGCCAGCTTCCGAATATTGTCCTTTTCTGCCTCTGGAAGGTCCATCTTCACCACGAGGGTGCCGCCCTCGGTCGACTTTTCAAGGATGCGCAGCTCCTTGAATTCTTTGTCCAAAAGTTTTTCGAAGGCGGCCACGATTTTCGGGTCTTCGACGCGCACGACGATCCGGTCTCCGCCCACCCGTTCGGCGATGACCTGACGCAGGCCCGCCTTCCACAGGCTTTCCCGAAGTTCCTGGAGGATCCGTTCCACCGTGCTTTCCACCGCTTTTTGGGCATCGACCTCCAGGACCAGGTGCATGCCTCCCTGGAGATCGAGACCCAGATTGATCCGTTTCTTGGGCCACCAGTCGGGATTGATGGTGGGCAGCAGGTACACGACGGCAACCGCCATCACCCCGAGGACCCCCATCGTTTTCCATGACATGTGTTTCAATGCTTTATCCCTTTCCTCAACACACGCGCTTTTTGCATAAGAAAAGCCCCGAAAGGCCCCCTGTGTCGCTCCGGTCTATTTCCGTGAAATTCCGGCGCTCGAGGGCGGCATGCCGTTTTTTTCCGGGGCTTGGCGGTTTTTTCAGCCGGATTTCTTGCCGGATTCCTTTTGCGCCGGCGGTC
>JALVQN010000218.1 GCA_027025555.1 Desulfobacterales bacterium | reverse complement strand
ACCTTTATACCGAGCGGCCGCTGTCTCGAAAAGCCAGAAAAGGGGTCAAGGGCAAGGCGTCCACCCAGATGCAAAAGCCTCAAATCACCGTGCCCAAAGCCATCAAGCGGCGGCTCAAGATCGATGAAACCATCATTTTGTCCGATTTGGCCAAGCGGATGGGGATCAAGGCCGGCGATCTCATCAAGAAGCTCATGGCCCTGGGGGTGATGGCCACGGTGAATCAGACCGTGGATTTCGAAACCGCGGCCCTTGTGGCGGCGGAATTCGATTATGACGTGGAAAAGGCCGTCTTTGAGGAAGAGGCCCTCATCAAAACAGAGGAGGACGATCCGAAAAAGCAGGTGCCCAGACCCCCGGTGGTGACGATCATGGGGCATGTGGATCATGGCAAGACCTCCCTTTTGGATACCATTCGGAAGACCCGCGTCACCGACGAAGAAGCCGGCGGGATCACCCAACATATCGGTGCCTACAACGTAAGCACCAGCAAGGGGCAGATCGTGTTCCTGGACACCCCGGGCCATGAGGCCTTTACCGCCATGCGTGCCCGGGGGGCAAAGATCACGGACCTCGTGGTCCTGGTGGTGGCCGCCGATGATGGGGTCATGCCCCAGACCGTGGAGGCCATCAACCATTCCAGGGCCGCCGGTGTGCCGCTCATTGTGGCCATCAACAAGATCGACAAACCCAATGCCGACCCGGATCGTGTGAAGCGGCAACTGGCGGAACTCGGTCTGGTCCCGGAAGAATGGGGAGGCGATGCCATTTTTCAGGAGGTTTCCGCCAAGTTCAACCAGGGCATCGAGGATCTCTTGGAGATGATCCTCCTGCAGGCCGAGGTGCTGGAACTCAAGGCGAATCCGGACAAACTGGCCCGCGGCCATGTCATTGAGGCGAAACTGGATACCGGGAGGGGGCCGGTGGCCACGGTACTGGTCCAGGAAGGCACCCTGAAGACCGGGCAATCCGTGGTGTGCGGCATCCACCACGGGAGGATCCGTGCCATGCTCAATGACCGGGGGATGGCGCTCGCCGAGGCCGGTCCATCCATGCCTGTGGAGATCCTCGGTCTTTCCGGCGTCCCCATGGCGGGAGACGAGTTTGTGGCTTTGGAACATGAAAAGAGCGCCAAGCAACTCAGCCTCTACCGAAGCCAGAAGCAGCGCTCCAAGGAGCTTGCCAAATCGAGTCGCCTCAGCCTTGAGAAGCTTTATGAAAAGTTAAAAGCCGGGGAAGTCAAGGACCTCAACCTGATCATCAAGGCCGATGTCCATGGATCCATCGAGGCGCTCAGTGATTCTTTGGTGAAACTCTCCAATGAGGAAGTCAATATCAACATCATCCATTCAGGCACGGGACCCATCGTGGAGTCGGATGTTTCCCTGGCAGCGGTTTCCAATGCGATCGTCATCGGATTCAATGTAAGGGCCACGTCCAAGGCCGCTGAGCTGGCCGAGGAAGAGAACGTGGATATCCGGTATTACGACGTCATCTACAACGTGATCCAGGACACCAAAGATGCCATTGTCGGGATGATGGCCTCCAAGTTCGAGGAAAGAACCCTGGGCAAGGCGGAAGTGCGTCAGATCTTCCATGTTCCCAAAGTGGGCACCATTGCCGGCAGCTATGTGACCGAAGGGAAACTCGAGCGCGGCCAACCGGTGCGGCTGATCAGGGACGGGGTGGTCTGTTATAATGGAAAGATTGCGTCCCTGAGGCGTTTTAAGGAAGACGTCAAGGAAGTTCAAAGTGGCTATGAATGCGGGATCGGGATCGAAAATTACAATGACGTCAAAGTCGGGGATATCGTCGAGTGTTACTATCTCGAGGAGATCCGGCCCGAACTCGATTGACGGGCGACGCCGCCCGGACTTCGACTAGGCCGCCATGGTCGTTGGATACGGAATCATTACTTTCCGGATTCATGATTGCCGCTCTTTGAAAGAGAAAAGAAGGGTCGTCAAATCCGTCATCATGAGGGTGCGGAATCAGTTCAACAGTGCCGTGGCGGAGGTCGGCGCCCAGGATATCTACCAAAGGGCTGAAATCGGATTCGCCCTGGTGGGGAACGACCGACAGGTGATCAACGCCAAGATCGATAAACTGTTCAATTTCGCCGACTCCCTGGGGGTTGCCGAGATCATCGATACGGAAATGGAGATATTCAGCCTATGAAGCCCTTTCGCAGGGCCGACCGGGTTGCGGCACTTATTTTAAGGGTGTTGTCCGAGGTCCTCCAGAGGGAGATCCAGGACCCCCGGCTGGAGAGGGTGACCTTCACCAGGGTGAAGCTGTCGTCGGACCTGAAATTCGCCCGGATCTACTTCGTGTCCCTCTTCGACGCCGATGACAAGCAGAAGGTCTCTTTTATCACCGGTTTCAAAGACGCTTCCGGATATTTCAAACGGGCTCTTTCGATACAGCTCGACTTGAGGTACATGCCGGAATTGAAATTCTTCTGGGACGAACCGCGTGAACAGGCATCACGCATTTACGGGATTCTGAAATCACTCGAGACTGACAATGGAACGGATCATCGATAAGATCGCACAAAGTAAGCGGGTGCTCATCGCTTCCCATACCAACCCGGACGGAGACGCCATCGGATCTCTTTTGGCCACCGGGCTTTTTCTGGCCGCACGTGGAAAAGAAACGACGCTGTTCAATGAAAGCGCCATTCCGGCGGTCTATCGCTTCCTCGGCGCAGTCGACCGGGTCGTCAATCGTCTGGAAAAAGGGTGCGCCTTCGATACCGCCGTTGTGCTGGATTGCGGTGACCTGCATCGTGTGGGCAGAGCCGCCCCCGTCATTGAAGATATTCCCGTGGTGATCAACATTGATCACCATATCACCAACACCCGGTTCGGGAATTTTCACCTCATCGACCCTGAAGCCTGCGCCACCGCGGAGATTATCTTTTACCTGATGACCGCCATGAAGGCCCCTGTGACCCTGGAGATCGCCAATGCGATCTATACCGGGATCCTGACGGATACCGGTTCATTCCGCTTCTCCAACACCAACCGGAACGCCTTCAAAATCTGTGAACAGATGGTGGCCCTGGGCGTGGACCCCTATCGAATCGCCCAGCAGGTGTACGGCACCTATTCTTTGGGACGGATCAAGCTCTTGAACCTGGCCCTGGACTCCATCGAAGTTTCGCCAAACGGCAAGCTCTCCATGATGGCGGTGACCCAGCAGATGCTTCGTGAAACCCAGGCACGGCCCGAGGATACCGACGGATTGATCAATTATGCCAAAGGCATCAAAGATGTGAAGGTGGCCGTGCTCATCGAGGAGATGGCACATGACGGCCGAAACCCGGAGGCCCCCATTCCCTATCACGTGAGCCTGCGATCGAACGGGTCCGTGGATGTTGCGGCCATTGCCGCCGCTTTCGGGGGAGGCGGGCATTCAAGCGCGGCGGGGTTCAGTATCGAGGCCACCCTCCCTGAAATCAAATCGAAACTCCTGGGGCTTGCGGAGAAAATGTGAACCGACGGAAAATCAAGGCGCCATCGGGGATACTGCTGATCGATAAACCCGAAGGGATCACCTCGTCCAGAGTCGTCCAAGGGGTCAAGCGGGCGCTTGGGGCCCGGAAAGTCGGCCATGCAGGGACGCTGGATCCTTTTGCCACGGGCCTTTTGATCTGCTGCGTCAATCAGGCCACCCGGCTGGCCCGGTTCTTTCTTCAAGGGGAAAAAAGGTACCAGGCCACCCTTCGTCTGGGGATCGAGACCGATACGGGAGATGCCACGGGAAAGGTGGTGCAGACGGTTTCGGGAAAAACGGTTTCCGAAGCGTGCATCCGGTCGGTGTTTCAAGGGTTTGTGGGCAGGATCCGACAAACCCCTCCGACATACAGCGCCTTGAAGCATCGGGGCAGGCCGCTGTATCGATGGGCCCGGGAGGGAAAGCCCGTCCAAAAACCGCCTCGCACCGTCACCATTCATCGGCTGACGGTTCTCAAGGTCGATTTTCCATGGATCCGTTTTGAGGTGTTTTGCTCGGCAGGGACCTACATCCGGACGTTGGGCGTCGATGTGGGCAGGGCCCTCGGTTGTGGAGGGCACCTCTCCCGGCTGCGGCGGATTCAAAGCAGCGGATTCCACGTGGATGAGGCGCTGCCCTTTGAGCGGCTTTCTGACCCGCGTGTCATTGACGGCCTCGGGGAAAGGCTCATCCCCATGGCGGCGGCCCTGAAGGATTGGCCCGAATTGGCCGTTGGGGATGCCGTTGCCGAAAAGCTCCGGCATGGAAGGCCCGTTACCGATGACGACCTTGGCCCCGGCCGTGTCCCCCTTCCGGGAGGCGGGCCCTCCGCCTGGATCAAGGTGATCGATGGAGACGGTGCGCTTCTGGCCTTGCTGCGACGAAACGGAAAAGGGCGTTATGGATATGGCGGGGTGTTCAGCCCGTAAAGGGTTGTGGATTCGTCCCCTGCATTCATCAACAAGGAGATCGTCAATTTCAATTCATCATGGAGGAAGGACATTGGTATTTACAGCAATCGAAAAAAAGGAACTGATCGATCGGTATAAGCTTCATGATTCGGATACCGGTTCTCCGGAAGTCCAGATCGGGCTTTTGACCCACCGCATCAACTACCTCACCGAGCATTTGAAGATCCACAAGAAGGATCATCACTCCCGGCGGGGCCTCTTGATGTTGGTGGGAAGACGCCGCCGGTTGCTGGATTATGTGAAGCGCAAGGATGTCCAGCGATACCGGAAGATCATCCGGACCCTAGGGTTGAGACGGTAGTCCGTCTTTGAAGGACATCCGGTTCAAAAAGGAAAGGGCGGGCTTTTCCTGCCCAAACAGAAACTTTGGAGATTGGAATGGAAATGGTATTTAAAGCAGAGGTGGGCGGCCGTACGTTGACTTTGCAGACGGGCAAGGTCGCCAAGCAGGCTTCGGGGGCTGTTATGGTGCAATACGGGGAGACCATGGTCCTGGTGACGGTGGTTTCTTCCGACGAACAGCGGATCGGGGCCGATTTCTTGCCCCTTTCGGTGGAGTATCAGGAAAAGATCTATGCGGCCGGGAGGATTCCCGGGAACTACTTCCGACGGGAAATCGGGCGTCCCAGTGAAAAAGAGACCCTCACCGCCCGTCTCATCGATCGGCCCATCCGCCCGCTCTTTCCCAGGAAATACAACTATGAGACGCAGGTCATCGCCACCGTGTTGTCCATGGACCAGGAAAACGATCCGGATACGTTGGCCATGGTGGGCGCCTCCGCCGCCCTCGAGATATCCGATATTCCCTTCGACGGCCCCATCGCCAGTGTGCGTGTCGGACGGGTGGATGGGGAGTGGGTGGTCAACCCCCTCATCCCGGACTATGAAAGGAGCGATGTGAACATCATCGTGGCCGGCTCGAAAACCGGTGTGGTCATGGTGGAGGGCGGGGCCAACATCGTCAGCGAAGCGGACATGCTCGAAGCGATTCAATTCGGGCATCGGCAGATGCAGCCCATCATCGAGCTCCAGGAGAGGCTGAAAGAGGCCGCGGGCAATCCCAAGAGGCCCTATACCCCCCCTGCCATGGATGAAACCCTGTACGAAGAGGTTGCCAAGGCCCATGCCGATCGTATCCGGGAGGCGCTCTTGATCCCCGAAAAGAAGCCGCGCAGCGAGGCCCTCCGCGCCGTAAAGCGCCGGATCCTTGAAGATCTGGGGGAAGCCTACGCCGAGCGGGAGTCGGAAATTTCCGATATCTATGACGACCTTAAACGACGCATCTGCAGGGACTTCATGCTTCGGGAAGGCCGTCGCATCGACGGCCGGAAGTTCGATGAGATCCGGCCCATTTCCTGTGAAGTGGGGATCCTTCCGAGGCCCCATGGCAGCGCCCTCTTCACCCGGGGGGAAACCCAGGTGCTCGGTGTTCTGACCCTGGGGTCCGGACCGGACGAACAACGCGTGGAGACGCTGCTCGGTGAAGAGTTCAGGCCGTTCATGCTCCATTACAATTTCCCCCCGTATTCGGTGGGTGAAGTCAAGCGCCTCATGGGTCCTTCGAGGCGGGACATCGGGCACGGGGGACTCTCCACCCGGGCCATCGAGAAAGTCCTGCCCGAGAAGGAGCTTTTCGAGTACACCATCCGGATCGTTTCGGAGGTCTTGGAGTCCAACGGCTCTTCGTCCATGGGGACGGTCTGTTCCGCCAGCCTTGCGCTCATGGACGGCGGGGTGCCCATCAAGGCCCCGGTTTCCGGCATTGCCATGGGTCTTGTGAAAGAGGGCGACCAGGTGCTCATTTTATCCGATATCCTCGGCGACGAAGATCACATGGGCGACATGGATTTCAAGGTCACGGGCACCCAGGAAGGCATCACGGCGCTCCAGATGGACATCAAGATCCGGGAACTTTCAAAGGACATCCTGGAAAAAGCCCTGGAACAAGCCCGGATCGGAAGGCTTTTCATCCTCGATAAAATGCTGGAGGCCTTGAAGGAACCGCGGAAAGAGACCTCTCCGTATGCGCCCAAGGTGATCTCCACAAAGATCAACCCGGACAAGATCCGGGAGATCATCGGCCCCGGCGGCAAGGTCATCCGGTCCATCCAAACCGACACCAATACCCGCATCGAAGTGGAGGATTCCGGGATCGTCAAGATCACCGCATTTTCCGCCAAGGACAGCGAAGCAGCGCTCCAGAGGGTCAAGGAGATCGCGGCGGAGCCCGAGGTGGGCGCCATTTATGAGGGGACCGTGGTCAAAGTCATGGATTTCGGTGCGTTCGTGGAAATCCTCCCCGGAACAGACGGGCTGGTCCACATCTCCCAGCTGGCGGATCGGCGCGTTCGAAAGGTGAGTGATGTGGTGAAAGAAGGGGATAAGGTGAAGGTGAAGGTCCTTGACATCGCCCCGGACGGGAAGATCCGCTTGAGCCTCAAAGAAGCCACCGCAGACTTGAACAGACAAAAAAGCCGTGATCAATAAAACCCGCCTTTCAAACGGCGTCCGGATTGTCACCAAGAGGATTCCCCATTTCCAGAGCGTTTCCATGGGGATATGGCTCAATGCCGGTGCCCGGGACGAGGCGCCCGAGGAAAACGGCCTGTCCCATTTCATCGAACACATGATCTTCAAGGGGACCGCCACGCGGTCCGCCTACCAGATCGCCAAGGAGTTCGATGCCATCGGCGGACACACCAATGCCTTCACCTCCATGGAGACCACCTGTTACCATGCCAAGGTGATGGCGGAGCACCTGCCCACCATGGCGGAAATCCTCTCGGACATCTTCTTGAACTCCGTCTTTGACCCTGCCGAGGTGGACCGGGAGCGGCCCGTCATTTTCCAGGAGATCGGGATGCTGGAAGACAATCCAGAGGAGTTCATCCATGTGCTGGCCGCTCAAACCTTCTGGGGGGACAGCCCCCTGGGAAGGTCCGTCCTGGGATCCCGGGAAAACCTGATGCAGTTTACCGCCGAGGCTGTTCGGGCCTTTTTCCGGAAACTGTACCAGCCGGATCGGATCCTGATTTGTGCAGCGGGACACACCGGGCATGACCGGGTGGTGGATCTCATGGGCCCGGCTTTTGAAGCCATCGGCCCTGGGGACGGCTTCCCGAAGCGCATTCCGCCCAACGGGCGCGGCCGGGTCCGGATCGTGAGGAAAAAATTGGAACAGGCGCACCTGTGTCTCGGCGCACCGGGACTTTCTCTGACCCATCCGAAGCGGTACGCATTTTCTTTGTTGAATACCCTCCTGGGGGGGAACATGAGCTCCCGCCTCTTCCAGGAAATCCGGGAGCGCAGAGGTCTTGCCTACAATGTCTATTCTTTCGTGTCCGCCTATGCCGATGTGGGGATGTTCGGAATATACGCCGCGTGTGAAGCAAAGCGGATCAAGGATGTCCTTGCCGTGATGTTGGATCAATTGCGCCGGCTCAAGACAGATCCGGTGGAGGCGGTGGAATTGAAAAACGCCAAGGCGTTTCTGAAAGGGAGCCTCTGCCTGACCTCCGAGAGCGTGGACAATCAGATGGTCCGGCTGGCCCAAAATGAGATTCTTTTCAACAAGCAGATTCCCCTCAGGCAGGTCATCCAGAAAATCGAAGCGGTTTCGGCTGAAGAGATCCGGGATTTGGCCGGGGAAGTCTTGGATGCCGACCGGTTGGCCCTCACGCTCTTGGGCCCGATACCCGCTGGCATGAAGTTTTCGGAACTGTCGACGCTGTAATGCTTCGGATCCGTTCGAGCCTTGCAGGCGCCATTCGGGGAAAGGACCATGGACGAGAGACCGACAGTCAAATTTCAGAGATTGAGGCCCGGCGCCCCTGAGGAGGTTCCCCTTCCCCGGTATATGACGCCGGGGGCCTCGGGGATGGACCTCTTCGCCGCCGTGGATGAGGCGGTCGTCCTGGGGCCCGGGGATATCCGTTTGATTCCCACG
>JALVQN010000217.1 GCA_027025555.1 Desulfobacterales bacterium | reverse complement strand
TTTTAAAGGAGCCCGCCTTTAAAGAAGAAGAAATCCAGGAGTTGATCCGAAAAGAGGTGGTTTAGGACACCGCCGTCCTTAAGGCCCATTGGCGCTGGGACGGCGGCCGTCACCCTGCATTTGCCCGCCTCTCCCTGTTTTCACAAAGCATCTGATATATCGGATGCTCGATAACAGGAGCGCCAGTCCGATGGCGATGTACAATATGGCCAAATAGCGCTTGGGAACCGCCGAATGCCTCAGCATCATGCCCATGGCCACCATAATTCCAATGAGAAAATAACTCTTGAAAGGGAAAAAGGAAAACAAACATCGCTTCCCCGTCATCGAAAGGATTCTCTTCAAATTACTGTTGACAATCCTCAAGAACCCAAAGTGGTGAATCAGCAATGCGAAGACCGTCCCGATGCCTGAAAACAAAAAAACGTCAGGAGAATAAGTCCTCGACAACCATGAAAAGGCCAGCATTAAAAGCATGACGCCGACACCGATCCACACAAGGCCTGCAAACAATATGAGGATCTCCTTCCTGACGGCAGGTTTGTATTTCTCTATGTTGCTCATCATCCACCCGGCACTTTTATTTCCAAGGCCCGGGCTGTCAATCCTTGAAGATCCCCCGCCGCAAGCAACGGGGAATGCGCTCTCGGCTTGGGGTTCAAACCAAAACGGCGGGCACGTCGTACATTTGAAAAGGAAGCGTTAAAACAGCTTCTATATTTTTCCACCAAGTTTCTATCAGCAAGTGATTAAACTGCTTGTCAGACAGTAGACAATGGTTAAGGGGCAAGTGTAGCGCCCTTGAACCTTTCCCGTTGGTGCTTTTCAGAGAAATTAAAAACAAACCGGATGCTGGACCGGAGGCGCCAACGGGGTCGCCAGGTCCCGAGGGGTCTTGTTCCGTCGGCGGCAGGCCGCCGTATATTCGGCTTTTAAAGAGTCGATGAGTTGTTTTACGGAAATAATCTTATCAATGCGATAGGCATTGACGCCTGCAAAGGCAAATCCTTTTTTCAGCAACCCTTTCTTTGCCGCCGCCAGTGCCGTTGCGATACAGTAAGGGCTGCGATCTGGTCGACAGGGTTTGATGCAGTGGTAAACGCAGCGGAAGGGTTTCTTCGTTCCAGCGTTCACCGAATCGATAAAACTGTTGCGCAGCGCCCTCCCAGGCATCCCCACAGGGCTTTTAATCACCACCAGATCCTCTTTTTTCGCCTTGACAAAGGCCTGTTTGAAGGCCGGATCGGCATCACATTCATGGGTGGCCACAAAACGCGTCCCCATTTGCACCCCGGCCGCTTTCAGCTGGATGAACCTCCGAATGTCTTCACCGGTGTATATGCCGCCTGCAGCAATCACCGGAATGGGCCTTTTATATTTGATCTCAAAGGGTTTTACAGCGGAAACGACCTCTTTGACGAGGTTTTCCAACGAAAATCTGGGATCTTCAAGCTGATCGGCCTTAAACCCCAGGTGCCCGCCCGCCTTGGGGCCTTCCACCACGAATCCATCAGGCAGGCAATTGAATTTCGAAATCCATTTCTTGCAGATCACCATGGCGGCGCGGGCCGAGGAAATGATGGGAACCAGTTTTGTCTTCCCGCTGGGTGCCCGGTATTTGGGAAGATCCAACGGAAGGCCGGCACCGGCAAATATGATGTCGATGCCCTCTTTGATGGCTGTTTGCACCAATTCCGCGTAATGGGTAAGGGCCACCATGATGTTAACCCCCAGGACACCCCGGGTCAGTTTACGGGCGGCTCGAATTTCACGTTTGACAGATCGACAGTTGGCTCCAACGGGGTTTTCCCGGATATCGGGTTCGTCAATACCGGCCATGGCCGCAGAGATGACCCCCACGGCGCCTTCATTGGCCACGGCGGAGGCCAACCCCGACATGGAGATACCCACCCCCATGCCGCCTTGAATAATCGGCACGGGGCTGATCAAATCACCGAACTGAAGTACCGGCAACGTCATGGATACTCCTTTTTAGAATCGCTCTTCAGGGTCCTTAAAAAAATGTTCCGCCTCCGGTACGCTGTTACCGGAAGCGGTTTGAACACCCGCCTTAAGGGATTCAGACTACGGGAAAGGCGGATAAGATACAAGCAAAAAAAGAACCCCCTGTAAAAGTTTTACAAACAACCCGCAAGACGGTTCGGAAAAAACATCCCCCAATCAAATCTCCGCCACGGGGTTTATGAAGCTGCAGGGCATCGAGGCTGCGCACTTGCCGCAGACGTGGGTGGTTTCCGGGAGATCGGCCAGACAGACAAGGGTGTGACGGTTGTCCTTGAGCCGATTCCAGCAACGCTTCCGGTCAAAGGCCTTTGGTTGTAACGCCGCCACCGGGCAAGCCTGGATGCACCGGCCACATTCATGGCCGGCTTTGGACAGACACGCTTGATCGGTTTCAATCAACGGGTGATCCCCCAAGTCCATTTCGCTGACAAGACTTCCCAGGCGACCGGCGCAACCGGACGGCGTAATCATCATATGATGGGTGCCGAATCGCCCCAGGTTGACCAGATGGGCCAGGTGTTTGTGGGACCACCGGGCCATCAACCGGACTTCATCAAAGTTATGGGTGGCGGGCGTCAGGGCGCATGCAAATCCACTTTCAGATAAAAGATCCGCCAGGCCCCGGCTCAAACGCTCGATGAGATTGTTGGTCTGCACATACGCCGCCCCCCAGTTGCGGCAGGGGCGATCGCCGGTTGCATTCTCCATGACCAGGGCCTTTTTAAACGGGATAAAAAAGACGATCACGGATTTCACGGTGGGCAGCAGATCCCGGGGCAGGAAATGATCGGCCGCCGCGATCTTGGGCAATGCGTCAAATCTTGAATCCGACGGAGCAGCGGCCAAAAGCGGTGCGTTCCACCATGCCGGCCTTCCCGATTGCTCCGATTCTTCAGACACAAAGGCCTCGGCAAATCGGCGCAGGTCTTTCATGGTGATGCCATTTCCCACGGGCTTAAACGGGACCTTTCCCCCTTTCGGTCTCCACGAAAGGGCGGGAAAAAGGGGGCCTATGCATCGGTGTCGTAACTCCGGACGAGGACCTCTCTGGGCTTCACCCCGTCGGAAGGCCCGACGATGCCTTCTCTTTCCATGGTCTCGATGATCCGGGCGGCACGGTTGTATCCGACGCGCAGGTGGCGCTGGATCATGGAGATGGAGGCTTGACCCATCTTTGTGACCAGGGCCACCGCATCATCATAGCGTGCATCGTATTCTTCCGAGCCGCCCTCTTCCCGTTCCTCCTTGGGTGGCCGGGTGACCTCCTCCAAATACTGGGGCGGCTTTTGTTTTTTCAAAAACTCCACGATCCGGACGAGTTCCTCCTCGGCCAGATAGGCCCCGTGGATGCGCTGGAGCCTGGCCGTCCCCGGAGGCATAAAAAGCATGTCTCCGTTTCCCAAAAGGGACTCGGCGCCATTGGTGTCAATGATGGTACGGGAGTCCGTCTTGGATGAGACCTGAAACGTGAGTCGCGCGGGAAAATTGGCCTTGATCACCCCGGTGAGCACATCCACCGACGGCCGCTGGGTGGCGATGATGAGATGGATCCCGGCGGCCCGGGCCATCTGGGCCAGGCGCATCAAGGCAAACTCCACATCCCGGGAGGACACCATCATGAGGTCTGAAAGTTCGTCGATAACCACCACGATGTACGGAAGCGTCTCGGGAGTCTCTTCCTTTTTCTGTTTGGCTTCCTTTTTGATCGCCTGGTTGTATTGGCGGATGTTCCTCGTCTTTTTTTCAGAAAGGAGCACGTATCGCCGCTCCATTTCACGGACGGCCCAGAAGAGGGCGTTGTTGGCCTCCTTCACATCGGTCACCACGGGGGCGATGAGGTGGGGAATGCCATTGTACAGGGAAAGTTCGATCCTTTTCGGATCAATCAGAATCAGTTTCGCCTCGTCAGGAGATGCCTTGTAAAGAATGCTGCAGATCATCCCGTTCAGCGCCACGCTTTTGCCGGTACCGGTGGCGCCGGCAATGAGCAGGTGGGGCATCTGGGTCAGGTCCGCCACCACCGGCTCCCCCACGATATCCTTCCCGAGACAGATGCTCAGTTTGGATTTGGACTTTTCAAAGGCGATTGAAGTGATGACTTCCTTGAACCGGACCAGTTCTCGCACAGCGTTGGGTATCTCGATGCCAATCACCGACTTTCCGGGGATCGGTGCGACAATCCGAACGCTCAGGGCACGCAGGGCCAGGGAGAGGTCATCGGAAAGGCTTGCAATCTTGCTGATCTTCACCCCGGGAGCGGGTTCGTATTCAAAGGTGGTGATGACCGGTCCGGGCGCCACGGATACGACACGTCCGTCCACGCCGAAGTCAGACAGCTTCTTCTCCAAGAGCTTGGACTGCATCTTCAGGTTTTCACCGTCCACCTGAACAGGCCGGTGGTCGGGATCAATCAACAGGTCGCCGCCTGGTTTTTGGAAACCGGAATCCTTGATCACGAAATCGAAAACAGCCTGCTTGGGAACGGGAACCGTTTGGCTGGGCTTTGGTTTGGGGGCCTTGATGGTGATGGACGCTTTCCCAAGATCTTGCCGGGGCAGGCTTTTTCTCTTCCGGACCTTTTCCTTCCGCTCCTTATATTTAATCATAAAGGCTGCCACACGCTGGATCAAAGCGCGCATGCCGCGCGAAAAGAGCTTGAAGGCGGCGACCAGGGAAAACCGGGTGGCCAGGACGAATCCGATGACCCACAGGACCATCAGCGTGATCACCCCGCCCGCGGTATTGGCATAGGCGGTCAAGAAGGATTTTATGGGCAATCCGATCATGCCCCCTGAAGAAAATCCCTGTCCCAGAATCCGGACTGTCTTGTGTTTGAAGGCCAGAAGGCTTCCGGTCGTAATGATGAGAAGAATACCGCCCGCCAGGGTCGTTATAATGGCGCTTTTAGGGTGATCTCCAAAAAAGTGAATGCTACAAAGGAGTAAAAGCACCGGAATCCAAAAGGCCCCGACACCGAAGAGTCCCACCAGGAATCCGGCCAAGTGGGCCCCGAAGAGCCCAAAGAGGTTATGGACTTTTCTGCCGCTTGCAGCGGTGTGAATGGAGGGATCCAGCGGGCTGTACGACAAGAGGCTGACCAGGGTCAAAACCACCAGAAAAAACAGAATGATGCCGACAATCTCTTTTCGCATGCTCATAGGCGCTCGTCAGATTCCATCGCGATCATCCCATGAAGGGCGGGCAGTGTGGATTCCCGCTTTTCCGGACCTTCCAAGCGTTCTCTTTTCCCTGAATCTCCCGTCCCTTTATCAGGCCGGCCATCATACCTCAACGATAAACGGAAGGATCACCGGACGCCGCTGAATCGCAAAATAAAAGTACTGCCTGAGGGCGGTCCGGAGTTTCGTGCGGATCTTCTCGATCCGATTCGGCGTTTCAGGAGGCACCTCCTCCACGATTTCCAAAATGACGCATTTGGCGTCTTCCAGCAGATGCCCGGATTCCGTTTCAAAAATGAACCCCCGGGAAACCACTTCCGGACCGTAGGTGACAATCCCCGTCTCCTCATCAAAGGCCATGTTTACGACGACCAGACCGTCTTCCGACAAAAGGCGGCGCTCCTTGAGGACACTTCTCCCCACATCGCCGATTCCCTTCCCGTCTATCAGGATGCGCCCCGTGTAGACCCGGTCCCGAATTCTTCCTCCCTTTTGGTCGAATTCTATGACCTGCCCGTTTTCCGCAAGGAGAATACGCTCTTTGGGTATCCCGATTTTTTCAGCCAAATGGGCATGCAAGACAAGGTGCCGGTACTCCCCGTGTATCGGAACGAAATATTTGGGCCGGGTGAGGGTCATCATCAGCTTCAGCTCTTCTTTGAATGCATGACCGCTGGCATGGATGTCGGAAATTTTCTCGTAAATGACATCGGCGCCCAGCCGGTAAAGCTTGTTGATGATCTTGCCGATGGCCTTTTCATTTCCAGGAATGAACTTGGAGGAAAGGATCACCAAATCCCCCTTCCGGATGCTCACCCTTTTATGGGTTCTGGTGGCCATGCGCGCCAGAGAAGACATGGGCTCTCCCTGGCTCCCGGTGGTGATCATGAGAATCTCTTCATCTGGAAAGTCGCCGACCCGATTGATGTCGATCTGCAGCTTTTCAGGAATATCCATCAGACCCAAGGATTTTGCGATATTCACACTGGTTTCGATGCTCTTTCCGTCCAGAACAACCTTTCTCCCCTGGGATTTGGCGATGTCGACAATCTTTCCGATCCGGACGATATTGGAGGCAAAAAGGGAGATGATCACGCGTCCCTTGTGGCCGGCCGTGGCCCGGTACAAGGCTTCGCCGATTTCTTCGGCGGATGCGGTATACCCTTCCTTTTCCACGTTGGTGGAATCGGATAAAAGGGCCAACACCCCATCTTCCCCGCACCGTGCGAAACGATTCACATCGGTGGTCATTCCCCCGCTCGCCGCGTGGTTGATCTTGAAATCCCCCGTGTGCACGATCAGACCATAAGGTGTCCGAATCGCCACACCCACGCCATCCACCACGCTATGCCCCACCCGGATAAACTCGAGCTCGAGCTTTCCGATCTTGAGATGCTCTCCAGGAGAGACTTCATGCAGCTTGCTGGAAGGCAGGATTCCATACTCCTCGAGCTTATGCCTTGCGATGCCCAATGTAAAGGCCGTGCCAAAAACAGGGACATTGATGTCCCTCAGGAGATAAGGAAGGGCGCCGATATGATCCTCATGGGCATGGGTGAGGACGATGCCGGAGACCTTAGGTCCCGCCTTTTTCAGATAGCTCATGTCGGGAATCACGAAATCGACTCCGAGCATGTACTCTTCGGGAAACATGAGACCCGCATCGATGACGAAAAGGGTCTCGTTGTACTGGACGGCCATCATGTTCAAGCCGATTTCTCCCAGGCCGCCCAGGGGAATCAGTTTGAGCATGCTGCATTCCCCCCCAAATCCGATTCGAAGGCGTTTTTCATGATATGCCGGATCTTTTTCAGCAAAAGATCTTTGGCCTTCCGGTTAAAATCGCGTGTGGGGACCGGGCGAAGCACCTGGAGGGTGACATCCCCCGGCCGGATTGTCCATCCGTCCTTGGCCATAATGGACCACGTCCCCCGTAAAACCACCGGAACGACGGGGACCCCGGCTTCTGTGGCCAATACGAAACCGCCCTTCTTGAAAGGGCGTATCCGCCCATCCAAACTCCGGGTCCCCTCGGGAAAAATGAGGACTGAAGTGCCGCGCCGGATGGTTTCGGCCGCTTTTTTCAGGCTCAAAAAGGCACTCTTGCGATCCGACCGGTCGATACTGATGTAACCCGCTTTCCGCATGGCCCGGCCGAAAATGGGGATCTTGAAAAGCTCGGCCTTTGCCAGCCACCGGAATTGAACCTTGAGGTGGGCAAGGAGCACCGGGATGTCGAAATTGCTCTGGTGATTGGCCATGAAGATATAGCTTCGATTGGGATCAATACGGGAAAGTCCCTTCACCTGAACCCGGATCCGCCCCATTGAAAGAATCAGGGCGCCCCATATCTGGGCGATCCTGTGAATGGTCCTTTCCGGGCTCCCGAACAGGGACACGGTCAGGGCGATGATGCCCAAAAACGCGGTCAAAAGGACAATGGCCGCACAAAGCCCCAAGGTTCGAATCATGTCCCCACCCCGTTTCACAACACCGCAGTCCTCCTTTTTCCCCTCGGCTAAACCCGGATTCCAAGCCCATCCAAGAATCCGTCAACGAGCCGGATCAACCAGTTTCGCTGGTTTTCGGTGGCATATCCCATGCAGTCACAGCGCACCCGGTGCCGGGTGCGAATCAGCAGTTCACACACGAGCCGGTCCTTGAGCACTTCCAGGGCAAAATAAAACGGTTGACAGGCCCGGTGCCGGGACTGAACAGGGGTGAATATATGGGGATCAAGGGGGATCCAGTAAATCCCTTCAACGCTCCCCCGGCCATAGTGTTGTTCAAGATGGCTCTTGATCTTTTCCCGTTCCTGCCGACGGAGTTCATCCACAACATATTGTTTCATAACTTCAAAACAATACCATAGCTTTCGTTTTCTTACAATGATTATCCAGGGTCCCGAAAAAAATACCCTATAAACGGTACCCCGGGTCCGCGCCTCAACCGCCTTGACAAAGTCTTTTATTTCCGGTAATCTGCCTGAAAATCCACCAGGGGCGGCAAAACAGGCCTGAGAAGGGACCCTTTGAACCTGATCTGGGTAATTCCAGCGTAGGGAAATGATTCGGTGGAGGCGTTCAGGAATCATAAGGGGCTGTTTTTGCCGGAAAACAGCCCCTTTGAAGTCTTTAGGGCCATTTGACAAGAGAGGCGATGATGACACTGCTCCCCCGACAGGCCGCGGTCAACCTTCAACAACTGAGGGAAAAGAAACCGCTGATCCATAACATCACCAACTATGTGGTCATGAATTTCACGGCCAACGCCCTCTTATGCGCCGGGGCCTCGCCGGTGATGGCCCACGCGCCAAACGAGGTGGAAGAGATGGTCGCCGCGGCCGGGGCGCTGGTCCTGAACATCGGCACACTGACCGATGACTGGGTGGATTCCATGATCCGGGCGTCAAGACGGGCGGCCACGCTGCATGTTCCCGTGATCCTGGATCCCGTGGGTGCGGGCGCCACCGCCTTGCGCACCCGCTCGGCCAAACAGATCCTGGACCAAACCCCCATCCGTGTGTTGCGCGGAAACGCCTCTGAAATATTGTCCCTGCAAAACGCGGACTCGAAAACCAAGGGCGTCGACGCCGTCCACTCGGTGGAGACGGCGGCGGATACAGCCGAATCCCTTGCCCGTGAGTGGAACACCACCCTGGCCATCACCGGATCCGTGGACCTGGTCACTGACGGACAGCGCCGCGCGCAAGTCGCAAACGGCCATTTTCTCATGGGTCGTGTCACAGGAACCGGGTGCGCCGCCACGGCCCTCATCGGGGCTTTTTTGGCCGTGGATCCGGATCCCTTCAGCGCGGCGGCGACGGCCCTGGCCTATTTCGGCCTGGCCGGAGAATATGCCGCCGAGAAGGCCAAGGCACCCGGGAGTCTCATGGTGGCGCTCTTGGACGCCCTGTACGAGATTTCACCCGAACAACTCGAATCCGGATGCAACATCACCGAAACCCGATGAACCGAACCCAAAAAAGCGTGGACTATTCCCTCTATCTGGTGACGGACAGGGGCCTTGCAAGGGGGAAAAGCACCCGCCGGATCGTGGAGGCCGCGGTAAAGGGAGGGGTCACCTGCGTTCAGCTTCGAGAAAAGAAAGGATCCACCCGCAAATTCCTCGACGAGGCCCTCTCCGTACGGGACTTTCTGAAACAAGCCCGTGTGCCTCTCATCATCAACGACCGGTTGGATGTGGCCATGGCGGTGCATGCCGACGGGTTGCACCTGGGACAGACGGACATGCCGCTGCCCCAGGCCCGCCGCATCGTTGGAAATTCCATGATCATCGGCATATCGGCGGAATCCATCGAGGATGCCATGGCAGCCGAGGCCCAAGGGGCGGATTACATCAGCGTCAGCCCCGTCTTTTCGACGCCCACGAAAACCGACACGGCGCCTCCCCTCGGCTTGGAAGGGCTCAGAGAAATCCGCAAAAGGGTGTCCACCCCCCTGGTGGCCATCGGCGGGGTGAATGCTGAAAATGTCGAAGCGGTCCTCCGAAACGGGGCCGACGGCGTGGCCGTGGTATCGGCCATCGTCTGTGCAAAGGATCCCATGGAGGCGGCCCGTCACCTGACCCTTCTCATCCAGAAGGCCCGGGCGCGTTGAAACTGAAGGACATCGGTGAGTTCGCATGGATCGACCGGGTCCGGAGAGGGTGCCTTGTGCGAAAGGACGCGGTCCTCAAAGGCATCGGAGACGATGCGGCTGTCTTCCATGTCCCTCCCCACAGGGCGACCCTCGTCACCACCGACTTGCTGGTGGAACGGGTCCATTTCCTGAAAAAGGCCACCTCGGCATTCAACCTGGGATACAAGGCCCTGGCCGTGAACTTGAGTGACATCGCCGCCATGGGCGGAGAGCCCAGGGAAGCCTTTATCAGCATCGCAATTCCGGAAGACTGCACCCTCGACTATCTGGACGGGCTCTACGCGGGGATGAAGCATCTTGCCGCCCGGCATCGGGTCAACATTCTGGGCGGGGATACCACGGCATCGAAAACCGATCTCATCCTCAACATCATGGTCCTGGGCACCATGCCGGCCGAGGAAATCCTTTTCCGCCACACCGCACAAATCGGTGATGTGATTTTCTCCACGGGCTTTCTGGGGGACAGCCGTGCCGGACTGCATCTCATCCTGGAGGACATCCCGCCCGATACGCCGGCACTCGAGAAACTGCTCAACGCCCACCTGAAACCGCGGCCCCATGTAGAAGAAGGCCGGTTTCTGGCAACGCTGGGGGCCGTTCACGCCGCCATCGATGTCAGCGACGGCCTGAGTTCAGACCTGGGTCATATCCTGAGATCAAGCAATGTCGGGGCCCTTCTCGATGCAACGAAAATCCCCGTCTCTCCGGCACTCAAAAGCTTCTGCGCGCGGTTTTCCGGGGACCCGCTGGATTACGCGCTTTCCGGCGGCGAGGACTATGTCCTTTTAATGACCGTACCGCCCGAAGCGGAAAAGCGCGTCCTGGCCGCCTTCGAAAAAACCTTTCATCGCCCCCTTTTTGCCATCGGGCGGATCACACCGTCTAAAAAGCTGGAGATCACCGACGCTTCGGGCCGCATTTTGCCGGTTTTCCCCTCGGGATGGGACCACTTCAAGCCCGACACCTCGGGTTTCTTGCCTCCAGATCAAGGAGGGCCTGTTTGAGGGGGGTTCCGCCCCCGAATTGACCCGGGGTGCCGTCACTCCGGATGACCCGGTGACAGGGAATCAGGAGCGGGAAGGGATTTTTGGCCAGGGTGGATCCCACGAACCGGCAGGCCCTCGGCCGACCGATGGCGCAGGCGATGTCCCGGTAGCTCCTTTGTTTACCATAGGGTATCTTTGCGGTTTCCCGGAGCACAGACCGCTGGAGCGGGGTCAGTCCGGCAAGATCCAACCAGGACCATGGCGGCCACTCCATTTCAGGGATCAGGCCCTTGAAATAATCGACGATGGACCGGGACAGCGTGCGTGCATGCGCATGGGCGCCCTCCCGAAACGGGCCGCCGGAAGCGTCCAGGGCCTCCATGAGACCGGAAAGCGTCTGCCGTGGAAGGAAGGTCCTGAAAACGGCGAAGGGACTTTCCCGGTACAAGACCGCAGAATATCCAAAGCGTGTCTGAAAAATGAAGGCATACCCCTGCTTCATCCAAAACAGCTTACGCGATAAAGGGAAAGGGGGCATGGCATCCCTTTCAGGCCATCCATGCGGGGAATGGGGCGGGACGGGGAAACGGGATATCCCCCGAGAAAATCCGGAGGTATCCGGAACGCTTTATCCCCCCGGCCCTCTCCAGGACCAGGGGGATTGAACACCGTACGGGTTATGTCTCCTCGACGGTGATGGCACCAGGCTCGCAGACTTCCACGCAGCTCTCACAGCCCAGGCACTCTTCGGCATTCACCGGAACCGATTTATCGTCCACCAGTTCATAGACTTCCACCGGGCAGACCTCCACGCATTCGCCGCAGCCTTCACACTTATCCTGGTCAACAGTCACGTCGTATCCCATTTTAAAACGCCTCCTTTCTTAAAATTCCTAAAGACCCGGGTAAGGGATCTGTGGGTTTCAGATTAAGGCAAGCCACTTATACCAATCCCCACTCCGAGTCAAGCCCTATATTCGTTTTTTTTGGATTTCTTTCAAAGCCGCCGGACCTTATGGATCCAAGCAAACCAACAATGTTTTGCCGTCCAAGGCCTCTTGGCCTTCGGGGATGAGGGAACCGTCGAGCCGGCGCCCAAAAAGGGCCGCAGGGGCCTGGTGAACGGCATGGACGGTGGCCGCAAAGGGTGCGGGGCCTCCAAAGGGAATCGACGCTTCCACAAGGGGATCGTCAAGGCAAAAGCCGGGATCTTCCCATGCCCTTGACAGGGCTTCCTGGAAGGCGGCTTTCCAGGGATCCTGTCTCCCTTCCGGAACCGGGGCGCCCGGGGTCGCCTCAAGATGCACCGTCTGCACGGAAAACGGCGCCTCTTCCAGGAGGTGTTCCACCACCGGCCGGCTGTGCGTCATCCAGACAGGGCCTTTATCCATGCCTTGAAGGGCACGCCTGTTGAAGAACAAATTGGACCAGGCCGCGAGCCGTTGCCTGGGCATGTAATCGTCCGGGGCGTCATGGCCGGGAAAGTCGGTCTTCTCGTCCATGGGGACCTCCCCCGTGAGGCTTTGAAAGAGCTTTTTTTGGGTGTCGCCAGCGGACTTCAAATCCTTCTGAACCTCCATGTTGCGGAGGTCGTAGGTTTGGGCCATGAAAAGGAAAAGGGCCGCTTCGAAGGCCGGATCTTCCGGCGGGCGTCTTGTTCCGGCACGGCCTCTTTTCATGGCGGAGACGATCTGGGAGGCCACCCTTTCATCGTCGGGGGCAGGGGAGCCCTTGCTCAGGGCAACAAATCGGGTCACCAGATCGCCCCCGGGTCCGGCCGTCTGTGCAAAGGCTTCAAAGCCCTGAAGGGCTGCTTCCAGTCGCGCCTTATGGTCCGCCATCACTGTATATATGGATAAAAATCCCTTTGCCGCGTATGCGGCCATGAATTCAGGAACCTCGCGGCGGCACGGCTGAAGAACCTCCACCGAATCGACCAAATGTTCAAGGTTGGCCAAAACAGGTTCCGGAATCACGGTATGGGGGAAATATATCGCTTCCATGCCAAAACGCCTCTTTCTTCTTTGTTCCTGTGCCATGTGTCAGGGGGCGGCAAACCGTTTTTCAGCGGATTGGAGTGTCCCGCACCTCAACCCCCATGGACCGAAGCCGGTCCCGGATACGGTCCGCCGTGTCCCAGTCTTTCGCCTGTCGGGCCGCCTCCCTTTGCCGGATAAGCTCGAGGATTTCCGGGTCCTGGGTAGGCCCCGGGAAACGAAACAGGTTCAAAACACCGTCAATATCCTGAAACGTACGCAGGATCTTTTCCGCGCCCGTGGCATCGATGCTTTTTTCTTTGATGCCGATGTTGATCTTCCGGATTTTATCAAAGAGGGAGGCCAAGGCGCCGGGGGTATTCAGATCCTCATCCATGGCCGAGGTGAATCCATTTTTGATATCATAAACCAGCTGATCGGTTTCAGGATTGGGCGTTCCGCCCCGAAGGCGCTTAAGGGAAAGGATACACGCATCGATCCGCTTTAAGGCGCGCCTGGCTTCTTCCAGGCGTTTTCGCACAAACACCAGGGGCTTTCGGTAGTGGTTGGAAAGGAGCCAGTACCGGATTTCACGACCCGAGAATCCCTCCTCGAAGAGCGTCTCGAGGCGCATTCCCCCCTTTGTTGTTGCCTTTCGATTGCCATCCAACAGGACCTGTTCACAGTGGATCCAGTAGTGGGCCATGGGGTGTCCTTTTAACGCCACGGCAATGGCGATATGGTTTTCATGGTGGGGGAAAATGAACTCCCGGCAGCTGGCATGGATGTCGTAGCGCTCCCCCATGAATTTCATGGCCGTGGCCGCACACTGAAGGTGCCAAGAGGGCCGGACGTTGCCCCATTCGGTTTTAACGAAGATGCCGCGCTTGAGTTCGGAAAGCTTCGAGCGTTTCAGAAGGGTGAAATCCCGGGGATTCTCCTTTTCATAGTCTTCAAGATCCACGGTGGCCCCGAGCTTGATCTTATCGAGATCGATTCCGGACAACTTTCCGTAATCGGGAATCCGGGAGATATCGAAATAGACCGATTTTAACTTCTCATAGGCATAGCCGGCCTTCTTGAGGTCACGGGTGATCTGGACCATCTCTTGGAGGTTCCTGCTTGTGCGGGGAATGCGGTCGGCCGGTTGGACGCCCAGGGATTCCAGGTCCTTTTGAAACCATTTCACATACTTATCGGTGAATTGGGACAGGGAGAGATTGGCGGATTCCGATCCTGCCAATGTCTTATCATCGTAATCGGTGATGTTCACCACATGATGGACCGCATAGCCTCGATATCGGAGATACCGGCAGAGCAGGTCGGAAAAAACGAACCGACGGCATTCTCCGACCTCCATTCGGTCATGGGCGGTGGGACCGCAGGTATACACCGTGGCGGTTCCGGGCACCAGGGGCTTGAATGTCTCTTTTCTCCGGGTCATGCTGTTGAAAAGCCTCAAGTCCACCTTCTCTTTCACTGCAAAGAGCGTGGTGCTGAGGTACCGTTCCCCGCCGTCCGGGAGAATCACCACCATGACCCCCTCTTTCATGAGCGCGGCTTCCTTGCAGGCGATGGCCATGGCCGCACCGCTGCTCATGCCTGCAAAGATCCCCTCCTCCTTGGCCAGCCGGCGGGCCATTTCGAAGGCTTCCTCGTCTTCGATGTTGATCTTGATGTCCAAACGGCCCTTGTCGAAGATTTCAGGCCGGTAAGCCTCTTTCATGTTTTTAAGCCCCTGGATTTTGTGTCCCAGGTAGGGTTCCACGCCGATGATCCGGACGGCTGGATTGTATTGCTTCATCCGCCTCGATACACCCATGAGGGTCCCGGAGGTCCCGAGGGTCGCCACGACAGCGGTGACCCGGCCGCGGGTCTGTTCCCAGATTTCCCGGGCGGTACTGTGGTAATGGGCCTGCCAGTTGGCTTCATTGTTGAACTGATCCGGCATGAAATACCGGCCCGGGTTTTCCCGGGACAATCGATAGGCCTCCTCTATGGCACCGTCCGTGCCCAGGTGGCCCGGCGTCAAGTGGATCTCTGCTCCCCGGGCCTTCAGGATCTTCCTCCGCTCCTCACTCACCGCCTCCGACATGATCAACAGGAGCCGGTACCCTTTCACCGAACATACCAGGGCCAAACCGATCCCCGTATTGCCGCTGGTGGCTTCAATCACGGTCTTTTCAGGCGTCAGGAGGCCGCTGCGTTCTCCGGCTTCGATCATGTAAAGGGCGGGTCGGTCCTTCACCGAGCCGCCGGGGTTGAAGGATTCCAGTTTTGCAAAAATCTTCACCCTGGAATTGGGATTCAACTTCCGAATCTCCACAAGGGGCGTGTTGCCAATGGCATCCAGAATCGATCGATTCATCCGTTTGCGACTCCTTCACCCGGTCCCGGGGATTTGGTCCGGTTCCGACACTTCCGTCTCCAAAGGGTTGTAAAACAGCGTCTAGAACCGCGCCGGAACCTTTTTCTCAACCCCGAGCGCGGCAGATACGATTTGAATCACTTCCCGGTGGATCGTTTCCATATCCTTTGCCGCATCGATGACCCGGATCCGGCCGACGTTGGCCCGGGCCAACGCCAGGTATCCCTTCCTGACCCGTTCATGGAACACCAGGGATTCTTCCTCAAAGCGGCTTTCCCCGCCGGCGTTTTCCGCTTTTTTAATCCTTTCCCAAGCTCGGCCCAGTCCTTTTTCCACCGGCAAATCCAAAAGGAGCGTCAGGTCCGGTTCAATACCGCCGACGGTCGTCCGGTGCAGCTTCCGGATGAAAGAAATGTCCAGCCCCCTCCCATATCCCTGATAGGCGAGGGTGGCATCCAGGAACCGGTCGCACAAAACGATCTTTTTTCGATCCAAAGCCGGAAGGATGACCGTTTTGACATGCTGGATGCGATCCGCCATATAGAGCATCAGTTCCGCATCCGCATCCAGCCCGGTGTGTTTGCGATCCAGCAAGATCTCCCGGATTTTTAAACCGATTTCCGTTCCGCCGGGTTCCCGTGTCACGACACATGGACGACCCGAGGCCCGGATATGGGCCGCCGCCCGCTCGATCTGGGTTGTTTTTCCGGAGCCTTCGATGCCTTCAAAGGTAATGAACATGTTTTAGCCGGATGCCTTTGGTGTCGGGGGGGTCAGGGGAAAACCGGTTTCAGACGACGGCCTGGATGCCGGGAGGGCCGGGCCTTTGTTCCATTTCAGCTCTTTTTCCGGTAAAATTGCCGCCCCAGGATTCTGTGAAAGGACGTCCATTCCTCACCAGGCGCCTCCGCTTCGATGAAGTCCCGAATGCCGTTTACCTTGGAATCGATTTCATCGATGTAATGAAGCAACACCGCCTCCACGGTTTTGGGGACTTCCGGAGACCCGTATTCCCGGCTGCCATGATGGCTGAGCACCAGATGTTTCAACAAAACCGCCCGTTCCTCCGGAAAGCCCTTGACCGTCTGTATCTTCGCCTCGATCATCTCCATGCCGATGACGATGTGCCCCAACAGGCGGCCCCGGCTGGAATAGTCGATCACATGGTGATAGACAAATTCTTCGGTTTTACCGATATCATGTAAAACGGCGCCTGCCAAGAGGAGATCGCGATCGATACCGCTGTAGTGCCCGGCAACGGCGGCAGCGAGAAGGGTCATGGAAAGCGTATGTTCCAAGAGTCCCCCCACATAGGCGTGATGCATCCGCTTTGCCGCAGGCGCCCTCTTGAATTTGGCCATCAGGTCCGCATCGCTGAAAAAAGCCGTCAAGAGCCGTTTCAAAGGGGTGTCTTGAAAGGTGTCGGCGATCTCCACCAGGCGCGCAAACATCCTTTCAATGTTCCGGGGGGTCTTGGGAAGAAAGGCTTCCGGATCGATCTCGCTCTCCGGGAAAGGGATGGCCTCCTTCACCACCACCTGGAGTCGTCCCTGATATTCCGAAACCGACCCCTTCACCCGGACGAATGCGCTGTCCCGGATCTTAGAAGCGGTGCGATCCGCACCTTCCCACATGACGGCCCGGATGCTGCCGGATCGGTCTCCCAGAACCATGGTGAGATAACTCTCACCGTCCCTCTTCTTCCCCAAAGACTTCTCGGAGACCGAAAAGACATCGTCGACGGTCTCCCCGATCTTCAGGTCCACTGCAAACCGGTGCTTCATGAAGCGCTTATCTTCCATGGCCACCCAGGGGGTTCAAGGCCCACCTCTTCATGTCCTCCAGGACCCGGAGTTCCGTATGATCCCATCGAAGGGGGGTGAGGGAGATGAAACCGCTGTTCAGGACCGCCGCGTCCGTGTCCGGTCCGCTGAAGGCCCGGTGGCGTTCACACCCTTGCCAGTAATAGATCCGGTTCCTGGGATCCACCCGGCGTTCGAAGCGCTCCTCAAAGACGGAAGTCTCCAGCCGGGTGATCCGAACCCCGGGAATTTTTTCAAAAGGGCCATCGGGGATATTGAGATTCAAAATGCATCCTTTGGGCAGGGGAGATCCGAACATCCTCGCCGCCACCCGCTCCACAAATGCCGCGGCATCCTCAAGGAACCGGCTTTCGGCCCCCAAGTGGGACACCGCAATGGCGGGAATGCCGTAATACCCCGCCTCCTTGGCGGCACAGACCGTTCCCGAATAGTTCACATTAAAACCGACATTTGCCCCGGGGTTGATCCCGGAAAGGACCAGGTCCGGCACGCCCTCCATGAGCTCGTGGACCGCCAGCTTGACGCAGTCGGCCGGGGTACCGCTTACGGCGTATCCCCGGCCGCCTCCGTCAAGGGGCACCCGATCACATCGAATCGGCTTGTGCAACGTGATGGAATGGCCCACGGCACTGCGCTGGCGGTCCGGGGCAACAAGGGTCACGGCATGCTGGACCGCAAAACGGCGATAAAGGGCCTGGATGCCCGGTGCATGGATCCCGTCGTCATTGGTCAAGAGGATATTCATGGACTTGGGTCCCGTCTGTTGTGTCCTTACCCAAAAGCGCACTGCGTGTCTCTTGAGCACCCCACAGAGGCGCCTTTGCGGCTGAACAGGTGCGATCAACTTCATGTTGACTTTTGGCGACGAGTCGGATTTATACATAAAACCTTATGGGTGTTCAAGAAACTTATCCACCGATGCGCCGCGGCCTCCGGTAAGATTTTGGGAAGCGCCTGGATCCGCCCAAAGTCGTCCAAGCGATTGCCTATGCCCGCAAAAGACCTCCATCATTTTTTTTCCAGATGCCTTTCCGGGTCGTTGGGGATTCTAGCGAAGCCCTTTCTTTTCGTCGCCCTTTTCGCCTGTTTCGGGGCGGCCGACGCCTGGTTGGCCCAGGCCGCAAGTCCTTTGGGAAAAGCCTTCCCATCCGGCGCTGCAGACACGGCATCTTTCTGGCAGATCAGCGCCGATTCCCTCTTTTACGATCAAAAAGCAGACCATTACGTGGCCGCCGGAAATGTCGTCATTTTCAAGGAGGATACCCGGATTTCCGCCGATTTTGTTCAGCTCAACCATAAAACCGGCCAGGCCGTGGCCATCGGACACGCGGTCTTGACCGCCGGGGAGGACATCCTCACCGGCGATCGTATCCGGGTAAACCTGAAGGAGGAAACCGGAACCGCCTATCACGGCAAGGTATTTCTAAAGCAAAGCCATTTCCACATCCGGGGGGATAAAATCCAAAAGACCGGGAAAAAGACCTACCGCATCCGATCCGCCAGTCTCTCCACCTGTGACGGGGAAAATCCGGCCTGGAAAATTACGGCACACAACGTTTCCGTCACGCTGGATGGATACGGCGTGGCCTCCCACAGCACACTCTGGCTGAAAAAGGTCCCGGTCCTTTATACCCCCTACTTCATCTTTCCCGCCAAGACCAAGCGCCAGTCCGGATTCCTTCCGCCCCGGCTGGGGGTCTCGGACCGGCGGGGAACGCAGTATGAACAACCCTATTTCTGGGCCATCAACGAGAGTTCGGATGCCACCTTCTACCTGGACCACATGGATCGACGGGGGGAAAAGGTCGGTTTTGAATACCGATTCGTCTTGAGTCCCGATTCTAAAGGGACCCTCATGGGGGATTTTCTAAAAGACCGTCAGGTGGACGACGGACGCGACGACGCCAGTGACCGATGGGGATATCCGGACGACCGGTATTTAAGGCCCAACCGGGACCGGTACTGGTTCCGGATGAAACACGACCAGGCACTTCCCTGGGACTTTTTCGCCAAACTCGATCTGGACATTGTCTCGGATCAGGATTATCTGGTGGAATTCAAAAGCGGCTACAATGGGTTCGACGAGACCGACCGGTATTTCGAAAACGTCTTCGGCAGAGGCGTGGATGACTACACGGACACCACCCGGTTGAACCGCCTGAATCTGAATCGGAGTTGGAACCGAAGCAACCTGAACATCGAAGCCCGATGGTACGACAACGTCATCTTCAAAAGGCACAGCGACCCGGACGATTTGGACACAACCCTGCATCGCCTTCCCTTTGTGGAATACGACATTTCAAAGGGACGGTTTCTGGGTACCCCGCTTTATTACGACCTCTCTTCCGAGTATGTTCGGTTCTATAGAAAAGACGAACTCCGGGGCCACCGTGTGGATTTCTATCCAAAGCTTTTTCTTCCCATAAAACTCAAAAACTATCTGAATCTGGAACCCTTTTTCGGGATCCGGGAAACCTACTGGAGTATCGACCAGTTTGCAACTAACGATGAGGAAAGAGACAGCACCCATCTCAGGGATCTCTATGATACGGGCCTGAAACTCAACACGGAATTCTATCGCATTTACACAGTCGGCATAAAGGGCGTCGATAAAATCAAACACAGCATCCTTCCAAGGGTAAGCTATCGCTATCTTCCCGAAAAAAAACAGGATCAATTCCCACACTTTGACGGTGTCGACCGGATCAAAAGAATCAATCAAGTCACTTACTCGATTACAAACACCTTCACTTCGAGGTCCCCCGGGAAAAGCCCGAACGGGGAAATCTCACCGTATACCTACCGGGAGTTCGCGCGCTTCACCCTCAGTCAAAGCTACGACATCTATGAGGCCACCGACAAGGACAAGGAAGAAAAACAGCCCTTTTCCAACATCAAGGGGCGCCTGGAAATCCGCCCGAAAGAAATCCTCTCCCTTGAAGCGAATGCCCAATGGTCGGTTTACGAAGACGACTGGATGTCGTATAATGGCAAATGCAGGGTGCGGGATTTCCGGGGAGACAGGCTCTTTGCGGAATACCGGTATCAACGGGATTCGGCCGAAGGAAAATCGGACGGGAAGGAATCCATCTACGTCCGGCTTTCCGTCCACGTGATGCCGCAAGTGCTGCTCTTTACGGAATACGAGCGCAACCTCTATGACAAGGAGGACATCAAAAGCGGCGTCGGCGTGATCTATACGGCCCAGTGCTGGTCCATCGATTTTCGATACATGGACGAATTCGAAGATCGCACCTATTCCGTGATGCTCCATCTTTTCGGTCTGGGGGGTTTCGGGGGCAGCTTGGGGGAGGATAAACAAGAAGCCCCATGAACCCTCGGGCCCATCCAAACAGCGCAAGGATGCAGATATGGTGATCGTCAAGACACCGCTTCGGTTGAGCTTTACCGGCGGCGGATCCGACATGAAGGCTTTCTATGCCGCACGGCCCGGCAGAGTCATCTGCTCGGCCATCGATAAGTTTGTCTATGCCATCGTCAAAGAACGCTTCGACGACATGATTTATATCAACTACTCCAAAAAGGAGTGCGTGGACCGTGTCTCTGAAATCCGACACGATCTGGTGCGGGAGGCCATGAAGATCACCGGTGTGGAAAAAGGCATCGAGATCACCACCTTGGCGGATGTGCCCTCCAGCGGTTCGGGGCTCGGGAGTTCAAGCGCCATCACCGTCGCCCTGTTGCACGCCCTCTATGCCTACCGGAACATCCTTGTCACCGCAAAACATCTGGCCGAAACGGCCTGCCGGATCGAAATCGACATTCTCAATAAACCCATCGGCAAACAGGATCAATATGCCGCCGCATACGGCGGCCTCAACCAGTTCATTTTTCATGAAGACGGCACCACCACGCGGGTCCCCATCTCCGTGGATCCGGCCGCAAAAAGAAAATTTTCCGCGTCTTTGCTTCTTTACTACACCGGCATCACCCGAAAGGCCGATACGATCCTTGCCGCACAGCAGAAAAACGTTTCTGAAAAAGCCGCCTTTGAAACCATGATCCAAATGACGGATCTTGTGGATCCCTTCCGGGAAGCCCTGTGCGCGGGGGACATCACGGAGTGCGGGCGGCTCCTCGATGAAAATTGGCGCCTCAAACAGCGGATGGCCGAAGCCATTACCAACGATTCCATCGAAAAAATGATCCAAACGGCCAAGAAAGCCGGGGCGCTGGGGACAAAGATTGCCGGGGCCGGCGGCGGCGGTTTTCTTCTGTTGATCGCATCCAGGGAAAGGCAGGAACAAATCATGGAAGCCATGAGACCCTACAGGGAGCTTCCATTCATGCTGGAAGAAAGCGGATCCAAGGTCATCTTCGACGACCGTTCCTATTCGAGCAAATGAAAACGGGTGCGGATCAAGCCCTGTTTCAACGGGCGGCACCACACACTCCGGGAGAACAGTAAGCATGGGGTATCGGATCCTGGTCACTGGCGGCGCCGGTTTCATCGGCTCTCATACCGTGGATGCCCTCATCCGACAAGGACATCGGGTACGGGTTTTGGACAACCTCTCCAAGAGGGTGCATCCCCATGGGCGACCGGACCACTTCAATGTCAAGGCCCAATGGATGCAGGCCGATGTCCGGGAAAAAGGGACCTGGGAGGAAGCTCTCAAAGGCATGGATGTGGTCTACCACTTTGCCGCCTACCAGGACTACATGACCGACTTTTCAACCTTCTTCCATGTCAACGCCGTATCCACGGCGCTTCTTTATGAAGTCCTTGTCGAAAAGCAGATGACCGGCAAGATCAAAAAGATCATCGTGGCGGCAAGCCAGGCGGTCATGGGGGAAGGCCGCCACTACTGTCCCGACTGCTTCCCGGGCGGAGATCATTTCATCTATCCCGCCATCCGGCCGGAAGCCCAGCTTCTAAAGGGCGCATGGGACCATCGATGCCCGGTCTGCCACAGGATCCTTCAATGGGTCCCCTCCGATGAATCCGTGGTCCATCCCTGCAATCCCTATGCCCTGTCCAAGCATTCCCAGGAGCAGATCGCCTTGAACCTGGGAAACCGGTACGGCATCCCCACCGTGGTCCTGCGCTATTCCATCGTCCAGGGAGAGCGCCAATCCTTCTTCAACGCCTATTCCGGGGCCATGCGGATCTTCGCCCTCTCCCTGCTCTTTGACACCGGCCCGGTGATCTTTGAAGACGGCCAGCAGGTCCGGGATTTTATCAATATCCAGGACGTGGTGGAGGCCAACCTCCTGGTTCTGGAAAGCGATGCGGCCAACGGGTGTGTTTTCAACGTGGGAGGGGGGGTTCCCTGGACCGTCCTCGACTTTTACCGTGAAATGCAGAAAACCCTGAACAAGGACATCGAACCCCGGATTCCGGGGTGTTACCGTTTCGGGGACACCCGGCACATCGTTTCGGACACCTCCCGGCTTCAAGCCCTGGGGTGGTCGCCCCGGCGCACCGTGAAAGACAGCATTGAGGCTTACTGGGCGTACATCACCCGAAAAAAGGTGCAGGCAGACGCCTTAACCCTTGCGCAGCAGCAGATGAAACAGATGCATGTCATTCGAGAGATGAAAACCTGAAACGAGGTCCATATGATCGATTCCAAGACATTCGCCAGCCGCTACCTGACCGACCTTTCCAAGGCCATCGCCGGCTTTGACAAGGACCAATTCGATAAATTGGTGCAGCTTTTCTTCTATGCCTATGATGAAGGGCGCCGTATTTTCGTCATGGGAAACGGCGGAAGCGGGGCAACGGCCTCTCACCTGGCCTGTGATATCAACAAAGGATGCTGCCTGGACCGGGACAAGAAGTTCAAGGTCATCTGTCTCAACGACAACCTCCCCAGCCTCCTGGCCTACGCCAACGACCTGTCCTATGCCAGCATCTTTGTGGAACAGATGAAGAACTTTTTCATCAAAGGGGACGTGGTCATCGGCATCTCGGCGAGTGGAAATTCCGAAAACGTGCTGAAGGCCGTCTCCTTTGCCAATGAGAACGGCGGGAAAACAGCCGGATTGTGCGGTTTTTCCGGAGGAAAGCTGGCCCGGATGGTACACGTGCCCCTGGTGGTCCGCATGGAGGACATGCAAAAAGTGGAGGATCTCCATTTTATTACCGCCCACATGATCATGCAGGTCCTTTACGCATGGCTGCACCCAAAGGAGCATGCCCTTACATGAAAAGCGATGTGCTCGTCCGGAAATGGTATGTGCTCCATACCAAGAGCCGTTTTGAAAACGTGGTGCGGGAGGGCCTGTCCAAAAAATCCCTGGAAGTCTTTCTCCCCAAAATTCAGGTCCAAAGCAGGCGTCGGGATCGAAGACGCGTCATTCGTGTCCCCCTGTTTCCAGGCTATGTCTTTGTAAAGACCGATTTGAACCCTTACGAGCACCTGGAGATCGTCAAGACCGTGGGCGCGGTACGGCTCATCGGCAACAAACTCGGGCCGGTCCCGGTTCCGGAGGAAACCGTGACCTCTTTGCAAATCATGGTCAACACCGACCAACCTGTCTCCACAGGGAACCGTTTTAAAAAAGGGGACCGGGTGATGGTGGTGCGGGGGCCTTTCACAGGCGTGACGGGGGTTTTCGTGCGATATCGGCGCCAGGGCCGCGTTGTCGTCAACATTGAGGCCCTGGGGCAATATGCCGCCGTGGATGTGGAAGAAGACGATGTGGAGAAGATCCCCCATTTCGGCGGGTAACTCTTGTCTTAGGAGTCTTTTTTATTTAAAGTGACCTTCAAGCTTTAGAAACCAAATCCTGGAAAAGGGAGTCCTGTGACGCCTTCTTTGGAAACGGGTCTCGACATCGTAAAAGACCAGACGCATGCACGGCGCCTGCTCGGCGCTTTCCTTGAAACCGGCCGTCTCCCCCATGCCCTTCTCTTTACCGGCATGGAAGGCGTGGGGAAAAAAGAGGCGGCGCGGGCCTTTGCCATGGCCTGTAACTGCAAAAGCGCCCCAAGGGAAGGGAACACGGTCCCAAGGGAGGCCCTCTTCGGCACCGTCCCCTGCGGCCGGTGCCTGCCCTGCCGAAAAATTCTCACCGGAAATCATCCGGACATCCATGTGGTGGAATCCGCTCGTTCGGTCATCAAGATCGATCGCATCCGGAGTCTCTGCCATCAACTGTCCCTGCGACCCTTTGAGGCAAAAAGGCGGATGGCCGTGATTGTGGATGCCCCCCGGATGACCCAGGAAGCGGCCAATTGCCTCCTGAAAGTACTTGAGGAACCCCCCTCCCGGACCGTCTGGATCCTCACGGCCTCCCAGCGATCGGACCTGCTCCCCACCATCGTGTCCCGTTGCCATGTCATCTTCTTTCATCCCCTTCCTGAAAGCCGCATCCGCACCACTTTACAAAAGACCTGCGGCTTCTCAAAGGACGAGGCGGCCGTCCTGGCCCGGATGGCCCACGGCAGCCTGCCCAAGGCCGTGGCCATGGCAGGTCTGGCATCTGAAGATGCAAGCTGGTTGAATCAAAGAAAGCGCCTCATTTCCGCCTCCGGTCTGGATTCCCCGGAAACGTTGGCCTCCGGTTCACTGCTTTGGTGTCTGCGCTTTGCCGAACGCCTGGCGGCCGAAAAGGAACACCTCTTTGAGATCCTGGAGATTCTTCAGGCCTACCTCCGGGATCTTGTGGTACTGAAGAAGGGATCCAACGCCGTCTTCAACAGGGATCTGCTCCAGGACATGCAGCAGGTTTCCCGGCACCTCTCACTGGATACCCTGTTAACCCAAATGGAGGTGATTCAGAAGGCTCAACGGGATCTTGAGGCCCATGTGAACCCCCGCCTGGCATTGGAAACCATGATGATTTGTCTTCGAAAAGCCTATCATGAAAAAAGTCGTCGGAATCCGGTTTAAGCCCGCCGGAAAAATCTATCACTTCGATTGCGGCGCCTTCGTCCTGAAAAAGGGCGATGCCGTGATCGTGGAAACGGAACAGGGGTTCGAGTTGGGAACCGTGGTGGTGGCCCCTTTCCTTTGTGATGAGAAGACCTTGGAGAGGCCCCTGAAGAAGGTCTACCGGTTGGCCGTGGAAAACGATTTCCGTCAGGTGGAGCGAAACCGGGAAATGGAAAAACGGGCCCATGCCTTTTGCCTGGAATGTATCCGGAAGCTGGGTCTTTCAATGCACCTGTTTTCTGTGGAGAGTACTTTTGACGGCAATAAACTGACCTTTTTCTTTACTGCCGAAGGCCGTGTCGATTTTCGCCAGCTGGTGAAAATGCTGGTGAAAGAACTGGGCATCCGGGTGGAAATGCGGCAGGTCGGCATACGCAACCAGGCCAAGATGTGCGGCGGGATCGGTCGTTGCGGAAGGCCCCTGTGCTGCTCTACCTTCATCGAAAAGTTCGAACCGATTTCCATTCGGATGGCCAAAGAACAGGGGCTCTCCTTGAACCCCACCAAGATCTCAGGGCAATGCGGCCGATTGATGTGTTGCCTGACCTATGAGAACGACACCTATCTGGAATTAAAAAAAACCTTCCCGCCCCCCGGTCGGATGGTGAAGACCCATCGCGGTAAGGGAAAAGTCCTGCGCCACAACGTGATTTGCGACCGCCTGCTCATCCGCCTGGAGGACGGCCAGGAAGTCGAAATCCAAAAAGACGAAATTCAGGAACCCCCCACAAAGGAAAAGACAAATTGACACGCAACCCCTTTTACATCACCACGCCCATCTATTATGTGAATGCCCGGCCCCATCTGGGACATGCCTATACCAGCCTTGTGGCAGACGTCTTATGCCGGTTCCATCAGATGAAGCGGCAAGAGACCTTTCTGCTCACCGGAACGGATGAACACGGCGACAAAGTCGTCCAGGCCGCCAAGGCAGAAGGAGAAAATCCCAGGACCTATGTGGACAGGATCAGCGGCCTTTTCAGGGATCTTTTGCCCAGACTCAACGTCCGCAACAACGATTTCATCCGGACCACGGAACCCCGGCACATGGCCGTGGTGAAGCATGTCCTTCAAAAGATCTACGACCGCGGGGATATTTACTTCAGTGAATACGAGGGGCTCTACTGTTTCGGGTGTGAACGCTTTTATACCGAACACGAACTGGAAGACGGGAAATGCCCCGATCATGAAACAGAACCCGAAAGGATCAAGGAAGCCAACTATTTTTTCAAAATGAGCAAGTACCAGGAATGGCTCATCGACCATGTTCAATCCCACCCCGATTTTATCCGGCCGTCCCGGTACCGGAACGAGGTCTTGGCGTTCCTGAAAGACCCCCTGGAAGATCTCTGCATCTCCCGTCCCAAGTCCCGGTTGGAATGGGGCATCCCCCTGCCCTTTGACGACCGGTTCGTGACCTATGTGTGGTTCGATGCCCTTTTAAACTATGTCTCCGCCCTGGGATATCCAACCGGCGAACGCTTCTTGAAATTCTGGCCCCATGCCCAGCACATCGTTGCCAAGGATATCCTGAAGCCGCACGGCATCTATTGGCCCACCATGCTCAAGGCGGCCGGGATTCCGGTCTATCAGCATCTCAATGTCCATGGATACTGGAACGTGGACAAGAGTAAAATGTCCAAAAGCCTGAAGAACGTGGTGGATCCCCTGGTGCTCATCCAGTCTTACGGCCTGGATGCCTGCCGCTACTTTTTGATGCGCGAAATGGTCTTCGGACTCGATGCCAGCTTTTCCGAAGAAGCCCTGGTGGCGCGCATCAATTCCGATCTGGCCAACGACCTGGGCAACCTCTTTTCGAGAACGCTCACCATGACCCACAAATACTTCAAGGGACGCGTCCCGGAAACCGCTCCTGGGGCCAGGGACAAAGCCGGATTCCACCTTGAAAAAGCGGCCCGGGAAACGATCTCTGAATTCGAACAAGCCATGGCATCCTTTGCCTTCCGGAAGGCCCTGGAGTCGGTGTGGGAATTCATCAACCAGATGAACAAATATATCGATGTCACGGCCCCATGGATGCTGGCAAAGGAGCCCTCCCAGCGCGATCTCCTTGCCGCCGTCCTCTCCAACCTCATGGAAGGGCTCGCCATCGTCTCGGCCCTGATCTATCCGGTCATGCCCGACACGGCCCGAACCATGCAGAAGCATCTGGGACTGGACCCCCGTGAACGCTTTTTTGAACTGGATGGGCTGGGGTCCTTCAGCAGGATCCGGCCCGGGACCCCGCTTCCCAAGGTGATCTCCCTTTTTCCGAGAATCGAATGGAAGAAAACCCGGGCGGAAAGCGCCGAAGCCGCCCCTCATGGGGAAGCCTTGAAGCCCGTCAAGCCCGAAATCGATCTGGAAATCCTCCAGAAACTGGACCTTCGCATCGCCACCATTTTGAAGGCCGAAGCCATTCCCGGCGCCAAAAAGGTGCTGGCACTGGAGGTGGACATGGGAGAAAAACGGACCGTTGTGGCGGGCATCGCCCAACATTACCGACCGCAAGACCTTACCGGGAAACAGATCGTCCTGGCAGCCAATTTGAAACCGGCCAAAATCATGGGGGTCCTTTCCCAAGGGATGCTGCTTGCCGCCGTGGACGGCGGAAAGCCCGTGGTGCTCACCGTGGATCAACCTGTAAAACCCGGAACCTCCGTAACCTGAAGTGGATCATCGACCATGGCCTTCTGGTCATCAAAAACGGATACTCAAATCCATGAAGCCCGATTCTTCTGAAGAAAAACGCTTTTTATCGCAGGCGCCCCGACGCACCTGGCAGGAATATCAGGCGGTGTTAAAACGGAAGAAAACCCGCAAAACATGGTCCCGGAGAGTCTTTTGCATCGCGCTGCCCCTTTTGATCCTGATCGCCTCCATTTACGGATTTTCCGTGGGGCGCGATGGGTCCTGGAGTTTTCCGGCAAATCCTCCCCGGCCCATGCCGACGGCCTTTGACCCTCCAAGCCCGAGTCCCTCCCCGAAAAGTCAAGGAGCGGAACCGACGGACATCCAAAACCCATGGACGGCGTTGGTGGACCCTTCGCTTTTTCTCCAAGAAACGAAAGTCGAATGGCCCATTTACAAAGACGGGAAGCGCTATTTCGTGAAAACCACGCTGGATGCTTCCCTGCAAGCGTATTTGAACGCCCAATTGGACCGGAGGTATTCCAAGCAGATCGCCGTCGTCCTCATGGATCCTTTCACCGGCCGCGTCCTGGCCCTGGCGGGATACGATGGGCACCCCGGCGGGGATATCCCGCTTTGGCTGAGGGACTTTCCGGCGGCGAGCCTCTTTAAAATCGTTACCGTCTCTGCGGTGGTGGAAAAACACGGATTTACACCGTCAACACCCCTTTACTACAACGGCCGGAAGCATACCCTGTACAAGTCCCAGCTGAAAAACAAAAGGAACAAATACACGCGCCGCATCACCCTTCGGGATTCATTCGCCCAGTCCATCAATCCCGTATTCGGAAAGTTGGGGGTCCACTATCTGAGCATGTCCCAGATCGAAAAGTACGCCCGGGCATTCGGGTTCGGTGAAGGCATTCAATGCGTGCTGGGCCGCTCCCGAAGCCGCCTTTTTGTCTCCGATAAACCGTATCATCTGGCGGAGATCGCCAGCGGTTTCAACCGAGAGACGACCCTGTCCCCCCTCCATGGGGCTCTCATTGCCTCGGTTATCGCCAACGGCGGGCGGTTCATGGCACCGATCTTCATCGACGCCATCACCAACGAATCCCATGAAAAGGTGTACCGCAGGCGCGCCTTTCCCATCCGCCGGGTGCTTTCTCCAAGGACGGTTTCCGTACTTTCGGATCTCATGCAGGCCACGGTCCGCTCCGGCACCTTGCGGAGAGCTTTCAGGGGATACCGACGCGACAAAGTGCTCTCAAAACTGATCATCGGGGGGAAAACCGGCTCCATCTCCAACCGGGAGCACACCTCCAAATATGACTGGTTCATTGGATTTGCCAAAGAAAAAAAAGGCATCAAGAATGTGGCCGTTTCCGTTTTGGTGGTTCACGGTGAAAAACTCGGACCAAGGGCCGGGTCCTATGCCCGGCTGGCCATCAAGGCGTACTTTAAGGCCTACTTCGAGGGAAAATCGGTGGCCGGGGGAGAAAAACGGCGCTCCTGAAGCCCGGAGACGGGGATCCCCCGGATCCTTCATGGAAGATTGCAAGGAGATTGGACATGCCCGGATTTGAACGATTCGACGATGCAGAACGAAAAGAAGTCCAGGAGGTTCTTGAGACCGGTGTCTTGTTTCGATACGGATTCGATGCAGCCAGAAAGGGGCGCTGGAAAGCCCTCGAGTTCGAGAAGGCGCTCTCCGCCCGTTTGGGGGTTCAATATTGCCATCTGTGTTCCAGCGGTACCGCCGCCCTCAGCATTGCCCTGGCGGCTTGCGGCATCGGTGCAGGGGATGAGGTCATCGTCCCGCCTTTTACCTTCGTGGCCACCATCGAGGCGGTCCTGCTTGCAGGGGCGATCCCGGTTTTTACCGAAATTGATGAAACCCTCTGCATGGATCCGGATGCCCTGAAGCACGTCCTTTCCCCCCGCACCAAGGCGGTTCTCGTGGTCCACATGTGTGGGGCCATGGCCCGAATCGACGAGATCGCAGCCCTGTGTCGGGAACATGAGGTGATTCTCATCGAAGACGCTTGCCAGGCCATGGGCGCCACATTTCATGGCAAGGCCCTGGGGACCTTCGGTCACATGGGGTGTTTCTCCTTCGATCCGGTGAAAACCCTCACCTGCGGTGAAGGCGGCGCCGTGGTCTGCGACGATGAAAACCGGTATCTGACCGCGGCAAGGTATGCCGACCACGGCCACGATCATAGGGGCGGCGACCGGGGCCTCGAGGGGCATCCGATCATGGGAACCAACTTTCGTATCAGTGAGCTCAACGCCGCCGTGGGTCTGGCCCAGTTGAGAAAGCTGGATGCCTTTCTAAAGACCCAGCGTGCCCACAAGGGCAAGCTCATGGACATGCTTCGGGCCTTTCCCAAAATCACCCCCAGGCGGATCCCGGACGAGGCCGGTGATTCAGCCACCTTCTTCTCCTTTTTTCTTCCGGATGAAACCAGCGCCCGAACAACCGCCGCGGCACTGAGCAGAAAAGGCGTGGACAGCTGCTTTTATTGGTATGACAACAATTGGCATTACCACCGTCAGTGGGATCACCTCAAGGGGCTCCGATCCCCGGCAAGACTCCCCATCATGCTGTCGGCCCCCCGTCCGGACTACCAAGGGCTCCGCCTCCCCCAATCGGACCGCATCATGGGCCGGACCATATCCATGCTGATCAAACTCTCCTGGTCGGATGACGATCTTAAAAAGAGAATGGATCTGATGGCCGAAGTCTTTTCCCAGGTTTAAGCCCACACGTCTTGCTCCAAGGAGATTCCGCCCGGCACCGGGAAGAGAATTTGAAAAGGATGCTGCATCTCAGCTCGAATCGAGAAGGAAAGGAATAAAAACGCATGTTTCGCAACTTTAAAACCGTGCCCCGGATCGCCTTCGGCCGGGGGAGCTTCAATCGGTTGGAGGATGTCCTCCAGGAGGCACGCAGGGAAAACGGGGCATTCATGGCCTTTTTGGTGGATGATGTCTTCAAGGACACTCCTTTGGCGCGCCGGATCCCCCAAAAAGAAACGGACCTTATGCTCTGGGTCAACGTGGATGAAGAACCCACCACCGCCCACGTGGACGATTTGACCGCAAGGGTGCGACGGTTTTCAAAAAGGCTTCCCACCGCCGTGGTCGGCATCGGGGGGGGAAGCACCATGGACCTGGCGAAAGCGGTCTCATTGATGCTGACCAACCCGGGTTCGGCATCCGATTATCAAGGCTGGGACCTCATTCAAAGGCCTGCCGTCTATCATGTGGGCGTCCCCACCCTTTCGGGAACCGGCGCCGAAGTGTCCCGGACAACCGTCCTGATCGGGCCGGAGAGGAAACTGGGCATCAACTCGGACCACACCGTATTCGACCAGATTCTCCTCGACCCGGACCTGACGGCATCGGCGCCCGCGGACCAGCGGTTTTACACGGGCATGGATTGTTTCATCCATTGCGTGGAGTCCCTGTCCGGAACGTACCTGAATGCGTTCAGCAGGGCCTTCGGCGAAAAGGCCCTGGACCTGTGTCTGGAAGTCTTTTTACAGGCCGCCTCCGACGCCGATGAAAAGCTGATGATGGCCTCTTACTTCGGGGGGATGAGCATCGTCTATTCCCAGGTGGGGGTGTGCCATGCCCTTTCCTACGGCCTTTCTTTCATCCTGGGCATCCATCACGGCATCGGCAACTCCATCGTTTTCAATCAGCTGGAAGAATTCTATCCCGAAGGGGTCCGCCAATTCAGGCAAATGATGGACACAAACGGGATTGCCCTGCCAAAGGGTCAAGTCGCGGGAATCGAGGATGAAAAGCTGGAAAAGATGGTGGATGTCTCCTTGACGCTGGATCCACTTTGGGAAAATGCCCTGGGAAAAGACTGGAAAAGGATCATGACCCGGGATCGGATCAAAGACCTCTATTTGCGCATGTGAATTCAACAATGAAGATTTTGCATTTTTTTGAAAAAAAGGCACGGACCGTGATGCGTTGCCTGGCCGGGTGGCTTGAAGGCTCTTTTGAGATACGCATCTTTTTCGCAAAAAACGTGTCCCGGGTGCCCGGCAATGCCCTTGTCTTTTTTCCCGTGGATCCAAACCGCCTGTGTTGCGGCATTTCGGGCATCGTGTCCTTTGTCCCCAAAAGGAAAGCCGAAAGCGACCCGGATATCAAGGCCATGGAAAATCTCTTTGCCCGCATCCGGTCCCATCCGCTTTCCACCCAGGTTCAAAAGGCGGCCCCGCGCCGTGATGCCGAGAACCTGCGGAAGCAACTGACCAAGGCAGTCGGAACCCTGAAACAAGACGCGCCTTTTTGTTCCATCCTCAGGGACCCCCGGCTGCACCGGCAGGTGACGGCCCTTGGCCGCAAGATCGCCGACTTTGCGGCATCCGAAGACGCCTGGCTCGCCGGGAATATGGGCACTTTGAAACCCGCGGCCGTGGAATATGCCGTGGAGACGATTGAAGCTTTGAAAGATGTCTCCTGGTCTCTGCTTTCAGAGGTGGGCGAAAACGTGGCCAAGGTGAAGACCCTGTTAAACAACAAAGAAAAGGAGTGCCCCTTTCATGCCATCCTCGTGGCTAAGAAGATCAATGCCGTGCTCAACAGCATCGACCGACTCGAAGTCCGGGGCCGGGATTCCGCGGGCATCTCCATCATGATCCTTCTCGAAAAACCGGTCTTTTCGGATTTCTCGAAAACCCTGGATGCCCGGGGATTGAAAGAGGCGTTTTTAAAGCGTCAGGAAAAAGAATACCTGGCAAACGGGTGCATCGATTGCCGTGAAACCCTGGATGAAACCCACACGCCCCTTTTCTGTGTGACATTGACCTACAAGATCGCCTCTGAAATCGGGAGCCTGGGAGACAACGTGCGCTTTTTGAGGGATGAAATCCGAAACGATCCCATCCTCTTTACCCTGATCCATGGCCTTGTCCGACACTACAGCATCCTGTCCCACACCCGTTGGGCTTCCGTGGGGGCGATCACGGAGGCCAACTGTCATCCCGTGGACAATGATTGCCGCGATGCCCGGCGCCAGAGGCCATCGGGCATCATTCACGTCTGCTTAAACGGGGACATCGACAATTACCTGGAGTTGAAACAGCGATTCGACGAAAGGGGTATCCGCATCCATCCCGACGTCACCACGGACACCAAAATCATCCCGCTTCAGATTGAAAAGTACCTCAAGGAGGGATTCGACGTCCCAGAAGCGTTCCGAAGGGCCGTCAACGACTTTGAAGGGTCCCACGCCATCGCCATGCACACGGATCTGGCGCCGGGAAAGCTCTTCCTGGCCCAGAAAGGAAGCGGACAGGCCCTCTTCGTGGGAATCGCGCCGGATCACTATATTCCCACCTCCGAGGTGTACGGATTCGTGGAGGAAACCCCCCATTATGTCAAAATAGAAGGTGAAAACGGACAATCCGGGAAAAACGGGAAACCCCAGGGGCAGATCTTCATCCTCCACCAGTCCGGAAACGGCGGGCTTTCCGGCATTGAAGCCATGGGCTATGACGGTTCTCCCGTGGCCCTCCAGGAAAGCGACATCAAAACCACCGCCATCACGTCACGGGACATCGACCGCCAGGGCTTTCCCCATTACTTTTTAAAGGAAATCTCCGAATCCCCGCGATCGGTGAAATACACCCTCCGGAATCGATGGTACCAAAAAGAAGGCGGGGATCACCGGCGTTACGGCGTAAGATTGGAAGAAAAGGCCTTCCCCCCCTCCTTGCACCAGGCCTTCATCGAGGACCGAATCCGGCGGATCTTTTTCATCGGCCAGGGCACGGCCGGGGTCGCCGCCTGCGCCTGCGCCGAAATCCTGAATTTCTACTTAAACGGCTCCGGGTTCCAGGTCAGCGCGCTGAAGGCCTCCGAGTTGAGCGGCTTCGGCCTTGAAGAAGACGCCGGAAAGACCGACATGGCCGATACCCTGGTGGTGGCCATCACCCAATCCGGGACCACCACCGATACCAACAGGACCGTGGATATGGTCCGGGAAAGGGGCGCCCACACCCTGGCCATTGTGAACCGAAGGGATTCGGATATCACCTTCAAGACGGACGGCGTCCTTTACACCAGCAGCGGCCGGGACATTGAGATGTCCGTGGCCTCCACCAAGGCCTTCTATTCCCAGATCGTGGCCGGGGCCCTCTTGGGGTTGCATATCGCGGTATTGAAAAAGCGGCGGGATGCGGCCTTTGTTTCCAGGGAAATCCAGGCCCTGCTCCAGCTCCCGGAGCACATGGAAGCCATTCTTTCAATGCAGGACAAAATCGCTGCTTCGGCCAGGCGCCTGGCCCCTTCCAAAACCTATTGGGCCGCGGTGGGAAGCGGCCCCAACAAGATCGCCGCGGACGAGATCCGGATCAAATTGAGCGAATTGTGCTACAAGACCATCTCCTCAGACTACGTGGAAGATAAAAAACACATCGACCTTTCTTCCGAGCCCCTGATCATCGTATGCGCCGCCGGCACCAAAAGCACGGTCATCGGCGACATCGTCAAGGACACGGCCATCTTCCATGCCCACAAGGCGACGCCCATCGTGATCGCCGACGAAGGGGATCATCGGTTCGGCCCGTACGCCGCTGATGTCTTCCACGTGCCCACAGTGGGACAGCACCTTTCCCCCCTGTTGAACACCCTGGTGGGACACATCTGGGGCTATTACGCTGCCTTGGCCATCCACGAAGGCTCCCGATTCTTTTTTGACTTCCGAAAGACACTCCAAGAGACCATCGACACGCACCTGGCAAAGGGGCTCGACGTCTACGAACTGGTCCTGGAGAAGGGTTTCAGGGAAAAGATTGCTTCTTTTTACCAAACCTTCCGCAAGAAGAAAGCCCAGCACCGTCTTCCCAGCATCATCGGGTTCGATACCGCCTCGGACCTTCCCCTTTTACTGAAATACCTCTCCGGAAGGCTCCCGGTGACAGACTTTGAACTCGACTTCGGGGTCAAGGGCACGCCCTCCAACATGCTGCGCGCCTTGTTCCATCACCTCGGCGAGTCCATCAATCAGATGGCCCGGCCCGTGGATGCCATCAAGCATCAAGCCAAAACCGTGACCGTGGGGACCAGCCGGATCCCCGAAAAGGTGGAGGGCATCCTCTTCGAGGCTCTCTTCTCCCAAGGCTTCAACATCTCTCAGATCACCAACAGAAACGTTCTGGTATTGAAAAATCTGCACGCGGTCATTGAACAAATCAAGGGCTCGACCCTGTACCGCGTTCACGGGCTGAACATCTTGGGCGAGCCCACGGATGGCACCACCATCGAGTTGATCAGCAAAAAAGGCACTTCCACGGCGATTCCTTCCCGGGTGGAAAAAGACCGCACCCTCAAAGGGACCAAGCACATCATCGTCCGGGAAGGCAATGTCTACATCGGCAAGGGGCGGAAAGACAATCGCAACATCCTGATCATTCCCATCATTTCCGGGACCGGGGATCGCCCGAACTTCATGGAATACCTCCTTCTTTTGGATGTCTCTTTCAAAAAGGCGGTACCGCTGCCGGACAAGATCAAGGCCCTGGGCGGCAAATATGAGCGAATCAAAAATATTGTCCAGGAAAACAGCCTGACCTGGGAAGACGCCTATCTGGACGGTGTGGCCCTGGAAGAACTCTTTGGAAGGTCGGCGGAAAAGATCGGCGAGCAGATCGTCGCCCGGTTCAAGAAGGTCTAATCCCGCATCAAGGGGCAAGGGGCCTCAACCAGGCCTCGGGATCGTCATAAAAGGCTTGGGGGATGTTGCGTGCGAGCCAATCAAGGCCCGATTCCACAAGGGGGCCGAGGCCTGATTCGATGAAAAGCCTTGCCATTTTCAAAGAGCCTTGCCTTTCCAAGAATCGGGCCAATTCAGAAGCGACCGGTTCCCCGAAAAGATTCAAAAGTGCATGAAAGGCACAGGCCTTTTCGGGAAAAGGCTTTTTTTCCAGATCAGACCATAACCGGGCCCGGAACGCCGCTTTTTGGGAGGCGGAGATCCCGCCGTCTTTTGAGGCCGATGTAAAATAGAGCCTTTCAGAGGGAGTCTTTGGTCGCCACCCCAGTCCGGCAAGCGCCGCTGCTGCATGAAATTTCATTCTCGGATCTTTCAGGGCAGCCACCAAGACGGGAATCGCCGCCGGATCTCTGAGCCTTCCCAGAGCCTCCACGACAAAGTATCGGACCTTCGGGTCCGGATGGTCACTTACGGCCGTCAAAGCCTCCACCGCCCTGGGGTCGCCCATTTCTCCGAGAATTTTCACCGCAAGCCAGAGGCGCCCCGGATCCGCCCTGTCCACGATCTCGGTCACATAAGACACGGCGGGCGCTCCGATTTCAACAAGGATCTCGGCGCAGTGGCGCTGCACGGCAAGGTCGGGATCCGACAGGTGCCGGATCAAGGCCGGCACGGCCGCCGATTCCATTTCCACCAGAATCGCCGCCGCCCTTTTCACCAACAAGGCATCATCGCTGTTCAGCACCCGGATCAAGGGCTCCGCCGCAGGGGCACCCATTTCTTTTAAAACGGCCCGGACCATGCCCTGGGCTGAAAACTCCGGGTCGGCCAGGACGGAAACCAAGGCGGAAACGGCGGGCTCGCCCATATCCGCCAGGGCCTTGGCGGAAACGGCCTGCAGGACCGGCTCGTCGGATGCCAGGGCCTCCATCAAGGGCGCAACCCCCCTTTCATCGCCCATCTTCCCGAGGATCCTGGCGCCTTGGAGGGCAAGGTGCAGGTCCCGGCCCTTTAAGGCTTCCACCAAAAACGGCACGGCCGGCGGGCCCATGGCCAAAAGGAGCCTCCCCCATAAATCGTTTCCAGAAGAATCCGGCGCTTTCCAAAGGGCTGCCACAGCCTCGGCCGCCGGCGTCCCTATTTCAGGCAAAACCGCCAGCGCCACGGCTTCGTACCGGGCAGGATCGGACTGGAGTCCTTCAAGCAAAGGGGCCACGCCGTCTGCGCCGATTCGGATCAGGGTATCAAGGGCTCTCTGTCGCGCCTTTCCTTTTTCCGAGGCCACGGACATAAGGGGCAACACCGAGGCTTCTCCGATTTCCACAAGGGCATCGGCGGCTGCGCGGCTCATGAAAGGGGCATCACTTTTGAGCCGCCCGATCAACGGTGGGATGGCACGCGCATCTCCGATTTCTCCCAATGCGGCCATGGCCATTCGGGACACCTGACCATCGGCGTCCCCCAGGGCCTGAATCAGGGGGGAAACAGCGCAAGCGCCGAGTTTCGCCAGGGCGCGGGGAACCTCATGCAACGCCGGAGACGTTTTTTCATAAAGGGCCTCCATGAGGGGCGCCACAGCCCGCGCGTCTCCCAAGTCCCCCAGGGCAACGGCTGCGGCGATCCGGACCCGATCCGCAAAAGGCGCCTGAAAGGCCGCAATCAAGGGAAAGACCGCCGAAGGGTCCTTGATTTTTCCGAGGATCCGGGCAGAGGCTTCTTGAATGTGGACATCGGGATGGGCGAGAGAAGCGATCAGGGGGGAAACCGCCTCGGGTCCGAATCCCAGAAGGGCCTTTTCCGCCAAATACCGTACACCGGGATCCCTATGATTCAACAGGGAAATCAAGGATCCCACGGCTTGCGGATCCCCGATTTTTTCCAGGGCCGCGATCCCGCTTTGAACCACCTCCGGATCCGGATCCGTCAACAATGCCTTCAGGGCGGCCATCCACCGGGGATCCCGGGTTTTTCCCAAGGTCTGGGCTGCGGCCATCCGGACTTCAGGGTCGGGGTCCCTGAGCTTGAGAACGGCCCGGCGGGCCACGGGCGCGCACCCCTGCATCCCCAGAAAATGGGAAAGGCAAAATAAAAAGACGCCGGGAAAAAGGGGGATCCCTGAAAACGGGGGCTTCTTAAAACAGGCGCGATGCCGCCTCTGGCACCCCTTTCCAGGGCCGGATCCTCTTCCTTTTTTCATGAAAAACCGCTTCTTCCTTCAAGGCCGCTTCGGCATGTGCATGGGCGCCCCGCCATTGCCGAAAATGGGTCGGGCCGGCGATCCCTTCTCCCTGCAGCGGGAAAGATCGCCGGGTCGGTTCTTGAAACCGGTGGTGCATCTTAGCGGATCAGCCCCTTTGCTTGTCAATTAAAAACCGCAGGGCTGGAACCGACCGGTTTCCTCCGGCACGGGAAACTGCCTTTTTCTTATTGAAAAAAGCGGCTCTTTTCCTTAAACATGAAATATGGGGTATGTCTTTGACTTCAAGGATACGCGGGCGTATGAGGATTGGCTTTCAGATCCAAAAAATCGGGCCACGCTGGAGCACCAAACGCAGCTTCTCCTTGATTTACTCCGGCCCTTTTCCGGGGAAAGACTCCTTGACATCGGCTGCGGTATCGGATTCCACCTGTCGGCCTTCTTAAAGGCAAAGCTCCTTGTCACGGGCCTCGATCCCTCGCCCTACATGCTGGATGCGGCCCGCAACAGGCTGGGAAACCGGGTGGATCTCCATCGGGGCATCGCCGAAGATCTTCCCTTTGAGGACAATGCCTTCCATTACGCCTCGCTGATCACCACCTTGGAATTTGTGGATCATCCCCAAAAGGCCCTTGAAGAAGCGTTTCGGGTGGCCAAGGACCGTGTGATCCTGGGGATTTTGAATCGTTACGCCCTTAAGGGGGTAAAACGGCGTATCAAAGGCATGTTCAGCCCCAGCATCTACAACCGGGCCCGTTTTTTCAGCGTGTGGGAAATCAAGCGGATGACCTTTTCCCTGCTGGGGGAAGTCCCTGTTTCCTGGCGGACGGCATGCCGCTTTCCGGTCTTGGGGAGTCGGATCACCGGGAAAATTGAGGCCTCCCGGGTCATGCAGCGATGTCCCTTCGGCGCATTTGCAGCCGTTGCCGTGAGCCTGACGCCCCGTTTCACAACCCGCCTCCTGCCTCTGGAATACGGGCCCAAGCATTCCGTTACACCGCTGGCAGGATGAGCCATGGAAGCGATTTTATACGAAAAAGCGAAAGACCCGGCATCGGTGCGATGCCTTCTTTGCAGCCATCGCTGCCTCATCCCGGAAGGGCGCCGTGGAATCTGCGCCGTCCGGGAAAACCGATCCGGTGTGCTGGAGACCCTGGTTTACGGCAAGCTGATTGCCCGGCACGTGGATCCCATAGAAAAAAAACCGCTTTTTCATTTTCTACCCCAAAGTCTTTCTTATTCCATCGCCACCGTCGGCTGCAACTTCCGGTGTGATTTCTGCCAGAATGCGGACATCTCCCAACTGCCCGCAAAGGGGGACGGCCGGATCCTGGGGGAGGATGCCACGCCCGAGGCCGTTGTGGAAGCCGCCCTGCGCCACCACTGTGCCAGCATCTCTTATACGTATACGGAACCCACCGTTTACTTCGAATTCGCCCTTGACACGGCCCGCCGCGCCCATGCCAGGGGCCTGAAAAACGTCTTTGTGACCAACGGATACATGACCCGGGACGCACTGGACAAAATCCATCCCTATCTGGATGCAGCCAACGTGGATCTCAAGGCGTTCCGTGATGGTTTCTACAAAAAGCAATGCGGCGCCAGGCTGGAACCGGTGAAAGCGTCCCTGGTCCACATGAAATCCCTGGGAATCTTTGTGGAAGTGACCACCCTGTTGATCCCGGGGCTCAACGACGATCCCGGCCAATTAAAGGACTTGACCGCTTTTCTAGTCGACTCCCTGGGCCCGGAAACGCCGTGGCACGTCAGCCGGTTTCATCCCACGTACCGGTTGACGGACCGGCCCGTCACCCCGATCCAAAGTCTCACGACCGCCCGCCGTATCGGCCAGGAGGCGGGGTTGAAATACGTTTATCTGGGCAATGTCCCGGGCCAAGACGGTGAAAAGACTTTTTGCCCGACCTGCAAGATGCTGCTGATCGACCGATGGGGTTTCAGGGTCGAAAGAAACGTTCTTGATGCCGGCCGGTGTCCCCAATGCCAAACCGTCATCGAAGGGGTGTGGGAAACATCCCAAAACAGCCCCTCACGTTAAGGAGGCCTCATAACAGCGCCGCTCCACGTAAGTGCGGCTTTTGGGGTCATAGACCGCTTCACTTTCGTGGATATATCGGGGGGGACCTTCCCATGCGCCGCAGGCCAGCACCACGGTATCCCCCAGGGAAAATTTCTTGCCGCAGGCCGGACAGCCTTTCGCGTTGAGGGCGTTCACTCCTTCCAGGTCGAGGATCCGTTTCTGTGCTTTTTCCATGGATCTTTCCGATTCAATGCTCCGAGAGGTATTTGGCCACCCCCGGATGGAAAGGGATGCCCAGGGAATTTTGCCGGATGTCCTGGGGGGATGCCGGAGAAAGGGCGGGATGCACCCCTTGCAGGCGTTTCGCGTTGCCGGAAAGGATCTTCAGGATTTGGTAAACGACGTCTTCATCCAGGTCTTCAGAGGTCACCAGGATGCCCCGTGTTCCGAAGGTTTGAATCCTTTCCGCCTGGAAAGGATAGGTATTTCCGGCAATCTCCATTTGTGAAAAAGCCGGATGCCGGGTCACCACCTTTTCAATGTCTTGGGGGGGGATCCCGATGAGAGCGGCATCGCAACGCTGCAACAGCTTTTTGACGGATGCATTGGGATGGACCTGGAGAAGCCCCATCGCCTGAACCGCACCCTGACAGAACGCCAGGGTGTCCTGGGCTTGGGAAGGAGGGAGTTCCACGACGAGGCCAAAATCCTTCCGGGTCCAGCTTTTCGCTTCAAAAAGGGCCTCCATGGCCATCCGTTCCGGTGACGCCGGGGCCCCCATGTTGATCCGTTTCCCCTTCAAATCGCGCAACGACTCGATCTTTGCATCCTTTCGCACAACCAGAGCCCACGGCATTTCATACAAAGGAAGAAGGCTTCTCAGGTTTTTGTAGCCGATATCCATAAACCGGAAAGCGCCCCCTTGATGAAACGCATCATAGAGCATGCGCGAATCGATGAGCGCAATATCCAATGATCCGCTGCGGAGGTTGGTCAGGGCGTAAACGGCATCCGAGGCAGGTACCACTTTGCAGACCAAATCCCGGGATTGCTGATTGATGATCCTGGAAACGCCCCGCCCCACAAAATGCGAAAACGTGCCGCTTTTGCCGGTTCCAAAAAGGATCTCCAGGGCACTTGCACCGGTGGACGCCACGCCCAAAAGCACGAGCACGGCCAGGCATAGCATGCGGAAAAACCGGAAAAAACGGATGCTTCCTCCCTGTATCCGGGCAGACATGGTTTCCTCCTTCAATTTAGAAAGCCTTTTCGTTGAAAACATCGCACGCTCTTTCCATCCCTTTGAAAGGCGGGCGGGCGGCACCGTCCTTCCGCTTGCACCCCTTTCCTGGCGGGGCGCTGAAGTTCAGGCTTCGATATTGCGCAACCTCAAAACAGAACATGAGGCATGATCGGTCACCCTCTGGGCGCAGGAACGACTGAAGACCTCGTTCACCTCGCGCTGTCGATTATGATAGACCACGATCAGGTCCGCGCCCCACCGATCGGCCGCTTTGAGGATCTGCTCCCAATTTTTTCCCGTCCTGATGGTATAAGAAACGGATGGGTCACACGTGTCTTTGATGAATGCCCGAAGGGAGGTTTCGCATCGCTTCAGGGCCTCTTTCCGAACTTCTTCCGTAATAAAAGACGCCACAATGGGCATGCCGAAATCCGGCATCACGCTGAGGAGTCTGATTTCGGCATTGCTCATCTGAGCCAGGGCAGCGGCCTTTTGATACACGGCTGCTGCTGTTTTCGGGTAGTCAATGTCAACGGGCACAAGAATCTTTTTAAACATGAGATGCTCCTGAGGGCCTCGTGGAAATCCCTTTCATCCGTTTGATCCGTTTTGCCGATATCTGTATTGGAAGTGTCAAGCAGCCGGCGCCGTCTTCAGGCGTTGGCGCCTGTTGCGCTGGACATACCAGACCAGGGCCCCGAGAAGGGCGGCCGGAATGAACATCAACTGCTTCGGCGGTCGCTGGCTCGGTACTTTGATATTGAGGATCTCCTGATCAAAGTCGATGCCGGCTTTCTCCGCCGGGCTGGAAAAGACCACGTTGTCCACCAGGATCTTCCCGTTTTCACGGCGCGTCTCAATCCCGATGGCGGCCAGCCTTTCCGCCCCGGTCTTTTCACTGCCCACCTTCAACATCACGGCCTTGGTGTACTTCTTGCCTTTCATGTCCTCCCCTTTGACCTCGATGATCAACTGGGAACCGGGCTCCATGGCCGCCACCATTTCTTCCAGCTTCGCCGCCGGCTCCTCCTGCAAGGGGGGGTAAATCATGTCCCACCAAAACCCGGGCCGCAAGAGGGTGAAGGCCACAAGCAACAGGGCAGCGGTCTCCCAGATCCGGTTCTTCGTCAAGAAATACCCCTGTGTGGCCGCACCGAACAACATCATGGCCACCACGGCGGAAGCGATCACCAGGAGGAGGTGATACCAGGTGCCCACGCCGATGAGCAGCAGTTCGTTGTTGAAAATGAAGATAAACGGCAAGATCGCGGTTCGAATGTCGTAGCCGAACCCCTGGATGCCCGTCTTGATGGGATCCCCTCCGGAGATTCCGGCCGCGGCAAAGGCCGCCAAGCCCACCGGTGGGGTGTCGTCGGCCAGGATGCCGAAGAAAAAGACAAAGAGGTGGACCGCGATCAGGGGCACGATCAGACCGGCTTTGGCGCCCAGACTGACGATGACGGGGGCCATGAGGGTGGAGACCACGATGTAATTGGCCGTGGTGGGCAGGCCCATGCCCAAAATCAGGCTGATGACGGCGGTAAAAAGGAGAATCAACACCAGGTTCCCGCCCGAGATGAACTCCACGAATTCGGTCATCACCAGACCGATGCCGGTGAGCGTCACGGTGCCCACCACGATGCCGGCGGCGGAAGTGGCCACGCCGATGCCGATCATGTTCCTGGCACCGGCCACCATGCCTGAGATCAGGTCTTCAAAGCCCCGTCTCACCGAATACATCTCCCCTTTGGCCTTGCGGAAAAACCCCTTCAGGGGCCTCTGGGTAATGACGATGAAAATCAGCAGGACCGTGGCCCAAAAAGCGGAAAGGGAGGGCGAAAGGCGCTCCACCGTCAAGCACCACATCAAGACGACCACGGGCAGCAGGAAATAATATCCGGACTGGGCGGTGGGCCCCATTTCCGGGAGCTCCTTGATTTCATGGCTGGTATCCAGCTCCGGCACCCTGCAGGCAAAGGCAAGAAGGAGCAAGTAAGCGGCCACCAGCAGGACGCTCACAATGTATATGGCGGCCCCGCCGGCCACGGTCTTGATCCAGCCGATGCCGTAATAGGTGGCCCCGCCCATGATGATCAAAAAAAGAAAGGTCATGACGAACCCGAGGAGCCTTTTGGGCAGCGGCTTGGTGTGCCGCTTCTCCATACCCTCAAGCCCCATCTTCAGCGCCTCCAGGTGGACGATGTACACCAGGGCCACGTAGGAAATGACAGCCGGCAGAAAAGCGTGCTTGATCACCTCGATGTAGGAGATCCCCACGTACTCCACCATCAAAAAGGCCGCCGCCCCCATCACGGGCGGCATCAACTGGCCGTTGGTGGAGCAGGCCACCTCCACGGCACCCGCTTTTTCAGGCGGAAACCCCACTTTCTTCATGAGCGGGATGGTGAAGGTGCCCGTGGTGACCACGTTGGCGATGGAAGACCCGGAAACAAGCCCGGTCAATCCGGAGGAGACCACGGCGGCCTTTGCCGGGCCGCCGCGCAGATGACCGAGACCCGCAAAAGCAACCCGGATAAAGTAGTTGCCGGCACCGGCGGCCTCCAGCAACGCCCCGAAGAGGACGAACATGAAAACCATCTCCGTGGAAACCCCCAGGGCCACACCGAAGACCCCCTCGGTGGACAGCCAGTAATGAGACATTCCCTTGTTGAGGCTGGCGCCCTTGTGGGCGATGACATCCGGCATGTAAGGCCCGGCAAAGGTGTAAATGATAAAGACGCCGGCCACCACCATCAGGGGGGGTCCCAGGGCGCGGCGCGTGGCCTCCAGGAGCACGAGCAGGCCCACAACCGCAACAATTAAGTCAAGGGGGGTCGGGTTTCCGGGACGCGCGGAGAGGGCCTCGTAAAAAATCAAAAGATAGGCGGAACAAAAGGCGCCGATGAGGGCCACGGCCCAGTCCTGGAAAGGGATGTAGCTTCGAGGGGAGGATTTGAACGTGGGGTAGGCGGTAAAAGCCAGGAAGATGGCAAACGCAAGATGGATCGCCCGGGCCTCGGTGGAGTTGAATACGGCGAAATTAAAGACAAAAGGCAAGGGGGAGGCGTACCAGAGCTGAAAGAGGGTCCAGGCCAACGGTACAAAAAAGAGCACGTTTTTTGAAATCGCACCCGTGGGGTTTCGGGCGCCCGACTCCGTCTCGGCGATCATCTCCTGGAGTTCTTCTTCGGATTTCAGGCTGCTTTTCGATTCGGTCATGGCATTGATCCTTTGATGATAATGATGCCAGGGGTCCTATGCTCGCATGTTGCAGGGTCTGGTCTAACGATCCGTTTCATCCCCAAAAGGCCTCCCTTCCAACCCGTCATCGCGGGCGCAACTCCTTTCCGGGGAAAAAGCTATTTTGCCTTGAGCGGATGCGTCCTTTTCAGCAAAGCGGAGAGGCGTAAGGCAGAGCGTAGGATTGAAACGGATCAAACGCCTCTTTTTTTGCCGGGAAGCGTCAAAAAACGGGATCCGGGAGTGCGCTCGATGGCGCCGGCGCACCCCCGGTATCCTTTTTTCTTACATCAACCCGGCTTCTTTGTAGTATTTGACGGCGCCCCTGTGCAGCGGTGCAGAAAGGCCGTCTTTGATCATTTCTTCTTTTTTCAGAACCTTGAAGGCCGGATGCAGCTTCTTGAACTCATCGAAGTTGTCAAAGACCGCCTTGACCACATAGTAAATGATCTCTTCAGGAACTTTTGCGGAAGTCACGAAAGTGGCGCCCACGCCGAAGGTCTTCACGTCATGATCCGTCCCCCGGTACATCCCGCCGGGAATCACCGCGTATCGGTAGTAGGGATGCTTCTTGACCAGTGCGTCGATTTCCGGGCCGGAGACTTCAACGATCACGGAGTCGCACGACGTGGTGGCCTCTTTGATGGATCCGCTGGGATGCCCCACGGTGAAGACCATGGCATCGATCTTGTTGTCGCAAAGGGCCTTGGACTGCTCGGCGGATTTGAGCTCCGAGGCGAGTTTGAAATCGGCTTTGGTCCATCCAAAGGCTTTCATGACCACTTCCATGGTGCCCCGCTGTCCGGACCCCGGGTTGCCGATGTTGACCCGTTTGCCCTTGAGGTCCTGGAACTTTTTGATGCCCGAATCTTTTCGCGCCACAACGGTGAACGGCTCGGGGTGAATGGAAAAGACCGATCTCAGGTCCTTGTTGGGCCCCTTGTCTTTGAACTTGCTGGTGCCGTGATAGGCGTGGTACTGCCAGTCGGACTGGGCCACACCCATGTCCAGTTCTCCGGCGGCAATGGCGTTCAGGTTGTAAATGGACCCTCCGGTGCTCTCCACGGAGCAACGGATGCCGTGGACCTTCCGGGTTTTATTGACCAATCGACAAATGGCACCGCCTGTGGGGTAGTAGACACCGGTTACCCCCCCGGTTCCGATGGTGACGAACTTCTGTTCCGCCTTGACCGGCGCCGGCCCGGCACCCATGAGGATTCCCAAACCGAAAACCAGCGCAATGGATAAAACAAATCCTTTTTTCATGTGACCTCCTTTCCATGAGGGATGGGGTTGGAAAAAAATTCCGGTGGAAAAAAACGGCGGGAAATGAACACCTCCTTTCTGTTGATGTACCGCGAAACCTTTTAGTAATCACAAGGATACAGGCCCAAGATTTTTATCAAATCCCAGCTTACGGGGCAACCCTTTTTATCAAGACGCTTCCTGCAGTAGGATCCGGGCATCCACGATGTGCAATCCCTTTTCATAGACCATGACCGGGTTGAGATCCATTTCTGCGATTTCCGGATACGATTCGATGACTTCGGAGACCTTCAGCAACAAGGCCTTAATGGCTTCCTTGTCCACCGGCGGATTGCCGCGTACGCCATCCAGGATGGCCCTTGCCTTGAACTCGCGTATCATCCCCTGGGCCCCCAGGGGGGTCAGCGGCAAAACCCGGAAGGTGACATCCTTGAAGATCTCCACCAGGACCCCCCCCAGCCCGAACATGATGATGGGTCCGAACTGATCGTCGTCCTTGGTCCCCACAATGATCTCGACGCCCGGCTCGGCCATGGGCGCCACGCTTATGCCACGGATTTCGGCCTTTGGATTAAACTTTTTTGCATTGGCGCGGATTTCTTCAAAGGCCTGCCGGATTTCCCCGGCCGTGGACAAATTCAATCGAACCCCTCCGGCGTCGCTCTTGTGCAGGATGTCCGGAGAAACAATCTTCATGACCACCGGGCCGTCTATTTTCTCCGCCGCTGCCACGGCTTCTTCGGCGGATTGGGAGGGCGGGGCCGGAAAAACGGGCAACCCGTGGGCGCCCAACAACGCCATGGCCTCGTGTTCCAAAAGCGCCCATCGGCCCTGGGCCCGGGCGGTCTCCAGGATCTTTTTCCCCTCAGGTGTGGCTTTGGCCCCCCACTGAAACACGAGCCCTCCTTCTTGGGGGGGCGAATTCAAGTAGGCCCCGTATTGCGCCAGGGCGCTGATGCTTTTACAAGCAATATCGAGGGAATCGTAGACCGTGATCCCCCGGGACTTGAGGATGTCGAGGGCGGGAGGCTTGGCCGAATTGAAAAGGCTGTGCACCACCATGGGCTTTTTGACCGCTTGCACCAGTTGTCCCATGTTGCGGGCGGCCGCTTCTTCGATGGCCGCCAGGCTTTCGGCGAACCGGATCCCGTAGCCTCCGAAAAGCCCCACCATCAAGAGTCCTCCAACAGCCGGATCTTCCAGGATGATCCTGGCGCATTCGGCAAAGATGGAAGGATCGGCGTCGCCGCCCCCGGCCACGTCCACGGGGTTCGGCACGGAGGCGGCAAAGGGCAGGATCTCTCTCAACTTCTTTTGGGTTTGGTCGTGGAGAATGGGAATCTTTATGCCCATATCCGTCAACAAATCGGAAGCGATGGTGGCATGCCCGCCCCCATCGGCTAAAATCGCCACGGCATTGTTGGTGATGGGCGGCAGGCTCGATACGGTTTCGGTCACGGGAAACAGCTCGTCGCTGTGTTCCAAAACGATGACCCCCGCCCGGGTATAGGCCCCTTTCGCCACTTCCGGCATTCCGGCCAGGGCCCCGGTGTGGGAGCCTGCCGAACGCCGGCCCGTGTCGGACCGCCCGCTTTTCAACAGGACGATGGGTTTTTCCCGCGTGGTTCGCCGGGCTTCGGCCAAAAAGGCGCGGCCGTCCCGCATGCCCTCCACGTACATCAATACGGCGCGTGTGTCGGGATCCGCCCGGAAATGGGCCAGATACTCGTGGAAATGGATGTCCGCTTCGTTCCCCACGCCCACGTAGTAGGAAAATCCCCTCTTGCTGTTGTTCTTCGCCTCGGTGATCATGGTCAGGGCCATGTTGCCGCTCTGGGTCAGCAGGGCGATATCCCCCTTGGGCACGTCCCGCATGCCCACGAGATTCAGGTTTATTTTCAGGTTCATCATCCCGGAAGTGTTGGGGCCGATGAGCCGGATGGCATACTTTTTCGCCGTTGCCACCACCGTGTCCTGGAGTTTTTTACCCTCCTTTCCCAGCTCTTGGAAGCCGCCGGCGATGATCACGGCCCCCTTCACCCCTTTGGCCCCGCAATCTTCCAAAATGGCCGGCAGCGTCTTTGCCGGTGTGGTGATCAGGGCCAGATCCACCGGGTCTGGAATCTCCGACACTTTTGGATAGCACATCAACCCCAAGATGCTTTTTTCCTTGGGATTGACGGGGAAGATTTTCCCGGCGTAGTTTTCCGAAAGCAGGGTACGAATGGCCTGATACCCCCGCTTGGTTTCGTTTTTCGAGGCCCCCACAATGGCCACCGACCCGGCATTCAACACCCTTTCAAGGGACATGCTTCCTCCTATCGCTTCCTTTCCGCAAAGGCCTCCAAGGATTTCTCCCGCTCCTGGGTGGACACACAGGCCAGACAGGCTTCCACCTCAAAATCCATGAGTGCCTCCATGCTCACATTGTCTTTGGCCATCAGGAGGCCTTTTTTGATCAGTTTAATGGAAAAGGCCGAGTTTCGGGCGATTTTCGCCGCCATGGTTCGCGCCTCCTCCATGAGCCGGTCCAGGGGCACGGCCTTGTTGACCAGCCCGATTCGTTCAGCCTCCCGGCCATCGATGTACTCTGCGGTGAAGAGGAGTTCCCGGGCCTTTCCCGGTCCGATTAAATCCTGGACCAGGCGCATGGCGCCGCCGGTCACCGAGGACGTCACCTTGGCTTCGGGAGAGCCGATCTTGGCTTCTTCAGCCGCAATGCGGATGTCGCAGGCCAGGGCCAGTTCATACCCCGACCCCAGGGCATAGCCGTTGATGGCCGCAATGGTGGGTTTTTCGAAGCGGATGATGGTCCGGGAGGTTTCCTGCAACGCCTCCAGGTAGGCCCGGTAATCGCGCAGGCTCCGCCCCTTTGAATCCTTCAAGTCGGCACCGGTGGAAAACGCCCGTCCCTCCCCCGTGACGATCACGACCTTGACGGCCGCGTCCCTCTTTGCATCGGCCAGGGCTTCCTGGAAGTCGAGCCACAGCTGCCGGTTCATGGCATTGAGGACCCGGGGTCGGTTCAACTTGATGGTGGCAACACCGTCTTCCTTTTCATAGACAATACATTCGAAGGTCATTTTTCCTCCTGCAAGAAATCCCCCTGTTTCAAGGGCGCTCGGTCAAACGCGTCCGGGCCCTGTTTGACGAAGGTGTTGAATCTTGAAAATTCCTCTTCCAGGCGCTTCAGCACGGGGATGGCCTGGTCCTTTTTCCGCAGGGCAATGGCCGTGATAAGCGCATTGATCAGGCTCATGGGGGCCGTATAGGATTCGAAATGGGCCGGTATCTTTGTTTCGGCGATCAGCGCCATATCGCTCAACTGGGCGGTGGGAGAAAGCGCGCTGTTGGTGATGGCAATGATGAAGGGCCCTTTCGGTTTTATCCTTTCGGTAAGCTCCACCGTGGTTCGGGTGTGTCTTTTGAAACTGATGACGACCAGGACATCGGGGGGGCCCATGTCCCGCAGTTGCTCGGGGATATCCCCCACCCCCGGCTGGATCAACCGAACGGAATCCAGGAAAAAGCGAAGGTCGAAGGCCAGGTAAAAGGCCAGGGCATGGCTGGATCGCAATCCCAGGACGTAGAGCCTCCTGGCCGAGCAGAGTTTCTCCACCGCCGTGTTGAAGGTCTTATCCGGAATCCGAGACGCCAGTGCTTTGATCTTTTCAATGTCTTCCAGCAAAATGTCTGAAAAAAGGGAATCGCGGCCCTCCAGGGTCTTGGCCGATTCGATCAACCGGGAGGAAGTGGAATGATCGGCCATGATCTTCCGGCCGAGGACCCGCTTAAACTCCGCAAACCCGGAGAAGCCGAGGCCATTGAAAAAGCGGATGACCGTGGCCTCAGAAACCTTGGCCTTGAGGGCCACCTGGTTGGCATTGAGCAGGATGGCTTGATTCAGGTGATGGAAGATATATTCGGCAACCTTTTTTTGACTGGGCGGAAGCCTTTCATAGTTCGCCGAAATCTGTTGGAAGATGTCGTGGGTATTCATTGGAATATGAGGAATTTATTTCATAAAATAAATTTATGAAGGATTTGTTTCATATCGCGAGGCGCCTGTCAAGGAAATAATGCGCTGAGGGGAAAAAGGGGTTGAACGGGAAGGGTTGTAAAGGGCAAAAAAAACGGCCCGATCCCCCACCGGGAATCAGGCCGTCAACATCCAGGGCATCGGCCGCGCCCGGAAAGGGCCCGGGTTTGCCGCGGCCGCATCCTTGTCACTCCAGCTTGGGGCGGGGAAGGACTTTGGCCATCTCGGCAATCTGGGGGACCTTGTGCTCCCATTCGATGGCCATGAGATGCACGCCGGCGACCCCTTTCATCTCCTTGAATTCCTCGATCTGCTCCACGGCGATCTTGATCCCCTCTTCGGCCTGCTTCTTCTTTTCCACGCCCTGGAGACGTTTGATGATCTCGTCCGGGACATCCATCCCCGGGACTTTATTTTTCATGTACTTGGCCATGCCCACGCTTTTCATGGGGGTGACGCCCGCCAGGATGAAGACCTTCTCCGTGAGCCCCATGTCATTGGCCTGTTTCATGTATTGTCTGAATTTTTCCATGTTGTAAATACACTGGGTCTGGATGAAATCCACACCCGCCGAGACTTTTTTGGCCAGCCGGTACACCCGCCACTCAAAGGGATCGGCAAAGGGATTGGCCGCCGCACCGATGAACATCTTGGGGGCTTCATCCAGTTCGCCACCGCTGAGGAACTGCCCTTCGTCACGCATCTTCTTGACCATGGCGATCAGTTGCATGGAATCGATATCGAAGACCCCCTTGGCCTGGGGATGATCCCCGAACTTGCAATGGTCGCCGGAAAGACAAAGGATGTTGCGAATCCCCAGGGCGTAGGCGCCCAGGATATCGGATTGCATGGCCAGACGGTTCCGGTCCCGGCACACCATCTGGTAATTGGGTTCGAGGCCTTCCTGGATCAACAGGAGGCAGGAAGCCCAGCTGGACATGCGGACCATGGCGGTCTGGTTGTCCGTAATATTGACCGAGTCCACGTTCCCCTTCAAAAAGGCGGCCTTTTTCCGAACTTCTTCGGCGTTGGCGCCCCTGGGGGGACCCAACTCGCCGGTAAATGCAAAATGTCCTTTCTTCAGAACCTTTTCCAAGTTGCTTCCTGATTTCATTTTCGCCTTTCCCCGAAAAGTTTCGTTTCAACGATGCGACCCTTCATGCCTCGGCACCCCATGGATTCCGCCTCTTAGGTCTTTTGACCGGTCGCCTCCGCCTTTTCGTATCCCGGTTGAATCAGGGTCCGCGGGACCTGATCCTGCCACGCGTTGGCCGGATGAAATTCCTTGATCAAGTCCAAGCGTCCCTGCCCGGCCAGCCGCTCGTAAATCTTGAACCAGGCGCACGGCTGCTCGGGATCGATCTCACAGCTTCCGTTGTTGGTCCCGCCGCAGGGGCCGTTATAAAGCCCCTTGGCGCACAGGGTCACCGGGCAGATGCCCCCGGTCCATCCCAAAACGCAACTGCCGCAGGAGCGGCACCGTTCTTCGTACCATCCCACATCCTGGTTCACGGCCAGTCCCGTGGTATCCACCGCCGGCAGCACCGGCTTGTCCGGAAAGCGCTCCGCCAGAAACTGGATGCCCACCCCGCAGGCCATGGACATGAGGGCCTCGTATTCCCCCACCTTGTCGTCCAGTTCGGCCAAAAATTCCCGGTCGCACTGGCGTTCCACGCTGGCAGCGCCCATCTCAATGGGGTTGTCTTCCATCTTCCGAGCCATTTCGAGTTCGGCATTGAGGATGTTGACCTCCTTTTCGCCTCCCACCAGGCAGACGGACACGCATGTGCCGCACCCCACATTCAGGACCTTCTGATACCCTTTGACCATCTCTTTGATTTCTTCGATGGGTTTTCTCTTTGCAACGATCATAGCTCCTCCGTTATCCTTCTTTGGGCCTGCGACCGGCCAACCCTACCGGGGAGGGCCCCAGCTCCTTTATGGTCTGGGTGAAGGTGGTACAGATCTCGGCCCATCGGGGACCCATGGCGGCGGAAAGATTGAACATCTCCACCCTCCGGGGGTCGATGCCCACTTCGGCCAAAAGATGCTTGAGACGGGCGACTTTCTTCTTGGCGTTGAGATTTCCTTCCAGGAAATGGCACTGACCTTCCAGTCAGCCCGCCACGAACACGCCGTCCACCCCCCGGACAAAGGCCCTCAGAACATAGTATTCGTCCAGCTTTCCCGTGCAGGGAAGACGGATCACCTTCACGTTGGGAGGGTAAGACAGCCGCATGACGCCGGCCAGGTCGGCGGCGGCAAAGGCGCAATAATGGCATGCAAAAGCAATGATATTGGGTTCCCACCCTTCCGGAATGTCGGCCTCTTTTTCTATTTTCGGGGCCTCGTCCAGGGCGGCCGCTTCTGCTTGATTTCCCATCCGTGGTTCCTCCTTAGGACGCGCTTTCGGTCAGGGCGTCGATCATCGCCACGATCTGGTCGTCCCTGAAGTTGTTGACCTGAAATGCCTTCATGGGGCAGACGGATGCACAGATCCCGCAACCCACGCATTTTACCTCGTTATGACTGACCTTGCCGTCTTCATCGATGAACGGGGAGCCGAAGGGACAGACCCGGAAACAGGTGAGACAGGACATGCAAAGATCACGGTCATGCTTGGAAATGATCCCGGAAACCGCCAGCCGTTCATGGGACAAGAGCACCCCCGCGCGGCCTGCCGCCGCCAGGGCCTGGCTGATGGTTTCATCGAGATTCTTGGGGGCGTGTGCCAGGCCGGTGACAAAAATGCCCTCACTGGGAAAATCCACCGGCCTCAGCTTGACATGGGCCTCCAGGAAGTACCCTTCCGGATTCCGTGTCAATTTATACATTTCTCCAACCTTGGCCGCGGTGGGATGGGGCCTCAAGCCCGTCGAAAGCACCACATGGTCGGCCCTGAAGGCGATCTCCTTTCCCAGCAGATAGTCAAAGGCCCTCACCCTGAGTCCGTCACCGGTTTCTTCCACCACCGGTTTCCGGTCCTCCTTGTAAAGGACGAAGAGGACCCCCAGGTCGCGGGCTTTCTTGTAGTAGTCTTCCCGAAGCCCGTAGGTACGGATATCCCGGTACAAGATGGTGACCTGGGCCTCCGGCGCCTTTTCCTTGATGGCGATGGCGTTTTTGATGGCATCCTGGCAGCAGACCCTGGAACAGTAATTGTAAGGTTCTTCCCGGGATCCCACGCACTGGATCATGACATACCGCCCCCCGATTCCGGGGCCGCCCGCGGCCAGGCGCTTTTCAAGCGTCCGTTGGGTCATCACCCTGTCGTTTTGGCCGAAAAGATATTCGCTGGGCTCATATTCCACGCCACCGGTGGCGATCACGATGGCGCCGTGCTCGAGGGTTTCGCCGTTGGTCAGGAGGGTCTTGAAATTGCCCACAAATCCATCGGTCTTTTGGACTTGGGTGCCTGTATGGGCCGTCACGTGGGGATGGGCGTCGACCTTGGCAACGGTTTCTTTCAAATAGGCTTGGACATCGCTTTGGTCCAGCGTGCGATGGAGGTCCTTCAAAAGCCCGCCCAGCCGGGCTTCCTTTTCGACGATATGGGCGTGATACCCCTGATCCGCCAGGGACAGGGCCGTGACCATCCCGGCGATCCCGCCGCCGATGATCAGGGCCGCCGGCGTGACGCCCACCGAGCCGGAGGCCACCGGCTCCAATCGCTTGGCTTTTGCCACATTCATCTTGACGATATCCATGGCCTTTTCCGTGGCCACCTCCCGCTGCCCCATGTGACACCAGGAGCACTGCTCCCGGATGTCGGCCAGCTCGAAGAGGTACTTGTTGAGCCCGGCATCCCGGATGGTCTCCTGGAAGAGGGGTTCATGGGTGCGGGGGGTGCAGGAAGCCACCACCACCCGGTTCAGGTTCTTTTCCTTGACGAGGGTCTTGATCTTCTCCTGGCTGTCCTGGGCGCAGGCATAGAGCAAATCCTCGGAATGGACCACGTTGGGCAGCGAGGCCCCTTCCTGGGCCACCTTCTTGACATCCACGGTTTGGGAGATATTGATGCCGCAGTGGCATACAAAGAGTCCGATGCGCGGTTCCTCGTCTTTGACGTCTTTTTCCGGCGGGAGTGTTTTCTCGGCAACCTCGGTGCCCCGGGCCTCCCCCAGCAGGGCCATGGCCCGTCCGGCCACGGCGCTCCCCTGCATGACGGTCTCCGGGATGTCCTTGGGCCCCTGGTAGATCCCGGTGACATAAACACCGGGCCTGGAGGTTTCCACCGGATTGAACTGGGTGGTTTTGGCAAAGCCGTAAGCATTCGGTTCGATGCCGAAGATCTCGGCAAAGTCGCGGGCATCGGCATGGGGCTGGAACCCGATGGACAAAACCACCAGATCGAAGGACTCGTCCTTCAGGATGCCGTCCTCCCGGGCATAGCGCAACAGGAGGTTTCCGGTGCCGGGCTCCTCGCGCACCGCCGAGACCATGGCCCGGCGGTAGGTGACCCCGAATTCCTCCTTGGCCCGGCTCACATACTTGTCAAAGTCTTTGCCGAAGGCCCGCATCTCCATATAGAAAATGGTGGGCTCGATCCGGCTGTCGTGTTCCTTGGCAATGATGGCCTGCTTGGTGGCATACATGCAGCAGACAGAAGAGCACCAGGGGTTGGCGTTGTGAGAGTCCCTGGATCCCACACACTGGATCCAGGCCACCCGTTTGGGATGCTTTCCGTCACCGGGTCGCTTCACCTCCCCCTTGTAAGGCCCGGAAGCCGACAGGATCCGTTCGAACTGGATGGAGGTCACCACATTGGGCCACCTTTCAAAACCCAACTCCTGGCGTACCCGGGGGTTGTACCGGTCCAGGCCAGGACCCAGGATGATGGCGCCCACCCGAATCTCGAATTCCTTCGGGGTATCCTCGAATCGGATGGCCTTGGAGGGACAGAACTTTTCACAGGCCCGGCATTTGCCCTTTTTAAAATAGATGCAGTTGTCCCGGTCGATCACCCGGGTGTTGGGCAGGGCCTGGGGAAATAGGGAAAAGATGGCTTTTCGCACCGTCAATCCCTGCTCGTATTCACTGGTGACCTTCTTGGGGCATTTCTCTTCACAGATGCCGCACCCGGTGCACAGTTCCGGATCCACATACCGGGCTTCCTGCCGGATCTTCACCGTGAAGTCCCCGGGCACCCCTTCCACCCCGGTCACCGTGGCCAGGGTATGAATGTCCACGTTCATGTGCCGGCCCAAATCCACCATCTTGGGGGAGATCATGCACATGGAACAGTCCCCGGTGGGGAAGGTTTTGTCCAGCATGACCATGGTCCCGCCGATGGAAGAGTCCCTCTGGACCATGTGGACCTTGAAGCCGCTGTCCGCCAGATCGAGGCCGGCCTGCATCCCGCCGATGCCGCCGCCCACGATCAACACCGATCCGCGCTTTGTCGTCTGGTCGGGGGTATCTGGGCTCATATCCATTCCAACTCCTTTAATAACTGGGTGCCGTCCGTCAGGTGGCGGTCGATTTGAAGTTCCTCCACGCTCATCCCCATGGCCAGGCCCAAAATTTCGGTGATGAAAAAGACCGGGAGCCGCTTTTGGATGCCGTATTTGGGGCCGAACCGATCCTGCTGGGCATCCAGGTTCAACTGGCACATGGGGCATGTGACCACCAGGCAGTGGGCGCCCCGGGCCACGGCGTCTTTCACGATCCGGGCCATGAGGGCGTCGGCAGCCTCTTCATCCGTCACCGCCGAGGAAGCGCCGCAGCAATCCGTTTTGTAGCTCCAGTCCATGGCCTGGATCCCGATGGCCCGGAGCACCTTTTCCATGCCCTGGGGATTCTCCACGTCGTCGGGCACCGGCACCGCGCAAGGAAATCGGGTCTGCAGGCAGCCGTAATAACAGGCGGGCTTCAGGGCCTTGAGGATCTTCTTGTCCTTTTGGATCTTTTGCTTCATATCCCCCGAGGCCACCACGGCAAGGAGGACCTCCAAAATGGAAGAAACCTTGATGCCGCCTGTCACCTTCGCGGCAAGCGCTTCATTGACGGCCTCCTTCAAGTCCGCATCCTTTTCCAACTGGGCCTGGGCCACCAGGGTCCTGGAATAACACGCCGAACAGGGAATGACCATTTCGCTCAATCCCGTGGCCTCGGCGATGCCGAGGTTGCGCGCCGGCATGGCCACGGCCAGGAAATCGTCCACCTTGCCCGCGGAAGTGGCGCCGCAGCAGTTCCAGTCCTCAATCTCCTTCAAATGAACTCCCAGTGCCTCGAAAACCCGCCGGCTTTGCACATCGTACAGGGCGGAAGAGGCTTTCAGGGAACAACCGGGATAATAGGCGATATCCATTATTTCCCTCTTCTTTGCTCCGCCTTCTTTTTCAGGCGGTGGATCTCCTTGCGCCCCTTGGCCATCTGGAGACCCATGTGCATCCGTTTATGCTTGAACATGGCCAGGCCGAAATCGACCTGGGCCTTCAGTTCCTCGGCAACGGCCTTGAGATCCATGCGTTTGAGAGACTCCAACGCGGTTTTCGTCTCATAGATCCCCATGAATTCCATCTCGTTCACCCGGCCCCACCGGACGCCGGATGCCATGAAGGCGCTGTGAAAGGCGGCGATCCTGGGCCTCAAGGGTTCCAGATGGGCTTCCTTGGCCATTTTCTTCAACGTTTCGGTGATCCGGGCCGTCTGGATGTCGTTGGGGCACCGGGTGCCGCAGGTGTAACAGGAAACACAGCGCCATACCAGTTCGTTCGTCAGGGCCCCTTCCCGGTCCCCCAGGGCGATCCTCCGGATCAGCCGGTCCGGGGTCACATATTCGGTCTCTTCGGCCACGGGGCATCCGGCGGCGCATCTGCGGCACTGATAGCATGCCAAGAGGTTCTGCCCGGAACGTTCACTCACCTCCTCGATGAGGGAGCGGGCCTCTTGGGGGTCGTATTCGTGAACGGGCACTGTCATCACACACTCCTTGGTCGGCGGATTTGGGGTTGCCGCAAAAAGGCGAAGAGGGTACCTTGACATAAATTTTCATTTCGTGTCAAGCGTTTTTCATGGACAAATCTTGACATCTGAAACGATACTTTTTACAGAGAATCAATGGCTCATGCCGATCATCCCATACGAAAGAAAGGAAAAGCCCATGAAGTTTAACAGTGTGGAAGAAATCCTCGATTTTGCCATTGAAAGGGAGAAAGAAGCCGTTGCCTTTTACCGCGATCTTTCCCAAAAAGAGTCCCTGCCCGGTTCCAGGGAGATGTTTGCCGATTTCGTGGAGCAGGAAAAAAAGCACGTGGAGCTTTTGACCAAAATCAAGACCGGCCAGGCCGACTCCATGGTGGAGTCCTATCGGTTCAAATGGATTCCGGATATCAAACGAAGCAATTATGTGGTGGACACCGAATACCACGAGGACATGGGCTACCATGAAATCCTCATGCTGGCCATGAAGCGGGAGGAAAAGGCATTGGCCCTGTACAACGACCTCCTCGGGCAGGCGGAAACCGAGGCCGCCAAGAAGGTCTTCAAGATCCTCTGCCAGGAAGAGGCCAAACACAAGCTCACCCTGGAAACCCTTTACGACGACTATATGGCCAAGATGGGGGACTGAATCGTCCCGTAAAAGCCCTCGACCGATCCATGCAAACAAAACCCATCCGTCTGATTGCCCTGCTTTTGGCGCTGCTGGGCCTTTACGGATGCGCCGCCAACCCGGTCACGCACAAAAAGGAACTGGTGCTTTTGTCCGAATCCATGGAAAAGGATATCGGGGAAAAGCAATACCGGCCTTCCCGTCAGATGTCCGGCGGCGATTATCTCCTGGATCCGGACTTGAGCCGCTACGTCCGGCAGGTGGGAAACCGGATCGCCCGCATCAGCGATCGGGTGCTTGCCTATGAATTTGTGATCCTGAACAACTCCACACCCAATGCCTGGGCCCTTCCCGGCGGCAAGATCGCCATCACCCGGGGATTGCTCGTGGAATTGGACAGTGAAGCCGAGCTGGCCGCCGTGCTGGCCCATGAAATCGTCCACGCCGCCGCACGCCACGGCGCCAAGAGCGCCCAAAGAAACCTGGTGTTTCAAGGCCTGGTCACCGCAGCCGCCATCGCCGCCGGCGGGAGTGATTTCTCGGTGCTGGCCGTGGGATCCGCGGTGGTGGGGACAACACTGATCAAGCAGGCCTATTCCCGGGAAGACGAGTTGGAAGCCGATTATTATTCCATCTTATACCTGAACCGGGCCGGATACGATCCTGAAGCCGCCGTGAGCCTCCAGGAAAAGTTCCTGGAGATGGCCAAAAAGAAAAAGAAAAGCTGGCTCGAGGGGCTGCTCTCCACCCACCCCCCCACTGCCGAGCGTCTTGAAAAAAACAGGGAAACAGCGGCCAAGCTCGCCGGCGGCCGCCGGGAGCGCGGGGTCCGGCGCTATCGGGAAAAAATCGCAAAACTGTTGAAAACCAAGGCCGCTTACGCCATGTACGACAAGGGGCTTGCGGCCTTGAAAAAAGGCAAGGCCCATAAAGCCCGCGCCCTGGCCCGCAGGGCCCTTGCCATAGAACCGGAAGAAGCGCTCTTTTACGGCCTTTTGGGATCGGCCCTTTCCCTCGGGGGAGATCGAAGGGCCGCCCTGGCCGCCTTCAACGAGGCCATCCGGAGGGATCCCACCTTTTTCCGGCATCCCCTGGAACGGGGGCGGCTCCACGCCGCCATGGGGCATTACGCCCTGGCCCGTCGGGACTTCAACAAAAGCATCGACCTGTATCCCACCTCCGACGCCCATTTTTTCCTGGGACAAATCGCCTTGCGCGAAGGAGACAAAAAAAAGGCCGTGGCGCTTTTTAGAAAAGCGGCCAACGCCCGGTCCGAATCCGGAAAGGCCGCCATGCGGATGCTCCACCGCCTGGACCTGCCCCGGCACCCGGGCCGGTATCTCACGTGCTACCTGAAGGAACGCGGCGGACGCCTTCACGTGTTCATCAAAAATGCCACCACGGTGACGGTTTCCAACCTTTCCCTCGTTTTGTCCAGAAACTTTAAAGACAAACTCCGGTTCAAAGTCTCCCAAAAGATCAAGGCCGGGGATTTCATCACCGTCCCCACCCCCGTTCGGGTGAAAAGTAAAAAGGAAAAGCGGCGCTGGTATGTGCGCATCGAAAGGGCCAGCGTCGAATAATCCGCAAACCCGACAGCTTGTCTGCCGCCGTGCGCCGCGGCCTTTAAGAATCTTCGCCGAAAAGGGATGGCGGCGGATGCCAAGCGGCGAGCCTCTTGGCGCAGCGAACCCCTTGGGAAAGCTTCTGTTCCGTGTCGAGGTACTCCAGCTCCAGGGTGATGCGTCCGTTGAAAAGGTACAAGCGCTTCAAAAGGGACAAGATTGCCATGGATCCGCCGGCTGCGGTCTCCAGAACGGCATCGACGACCTCCCGGGGACCCTGGTTGCCGCCGCGAACGCTTCGGCCGCCGGTTTTCATCACCCCAAGGGCTTCAGCCAAGGGCATGCGGAAGACTTCCCCCTTGAATCTCCATTGAATCTCCCCTTTTTCCGGCGGGTACTCGCGCCGTTCATGGACGACGATCCCCAGGCCTTTAAGGGGCAGCCCCTGCACGGCGATGAAGTCGAAGCCCCGGCAAAGGGTCGTCTCCCGGTCCCGGTCCGTGACGGATCGCAGCGTCGTGGCGATATAGGCGTTGCCGGCAACCGCAAGCACGTTGCGCAGCCGGCGGCTGAAAAGACCTGTGACACCGGGAAGCAGGTGGGTGTCGATTCGCCTTTCCTCAAAAGAAAGGCCGTGCCTTTTTGCATAGGCCCGCCGCACCTTTCGGCTTTCGATGGCGCCAAAGGGCTTGAACATGGCCATGGGCAGTCCCGTCAGAAACCACACGCCGAGCAAAAAGGCCGCAATGAAGGCCACGCCTGCCGGAGAGGGTGTTTTTTTCAGGTCCACGCCAATGCCCAGGAAAAAAAGGGCCCCCACCGGGACAAGATAACAGGTGGCGAGGAGCCATCGCCCCAGGGTCTTTGGAACCATCAACTCCAGAAACCACCAGCGCCAGGTGGCGATCAGGGCCGCCAGTCCGATTCCCGGCATCCAGAGATAAGTTTCCATTTACACCTTACCTCTTTTCTTTTTAAGCAGGGCGTTTCCTGATCCTCGGTGGCGGGGGCGGGCTTCTTATATCCACCCGAAGGCCCCTTTTATCTCACATGGAAACAGGCCCTGCCCACCGGCGACTCCGGGCACCCGGGTCCGAAGAGAAAAAATGTTGCCCGGCGATGGTTTTCATCCACGTCCACCGGTACCTGAGGCGGCTGTTCCCGGAACCGGGGGGTGTCCGTATCAAAGGCCCACAGGGTAAAGCGTTGAGGATTCTGGGGCGTGGGTGGGGGCGTGGGACGATAGCCCCTGACGGCCTCTGTGGCGGTCTCCCCCGGGACCTCAAGGGTCAGTGTCAGGGTCCAAAACAGCCGGGCATTCGCGCCGGGCTCTTCCTTATGCATGGGCCAATCAAAGGAAAACGTGTCCGATTCCCCGGGCCCGATGGGACCGTCGAAGTCGAATTCATCCCAGAACCAGGGCGTGTCCCGGCTTTCATCCAGGACATACAATTCCACGTGGATCTGGGTGATCACACCGTTTTTGAAATGGTCGCAGGCGCTTTCAGAAAAGTTGATGAGCTCTATCTTTGCGTGATGGCTCAGCCACCAGGGCCTGAGGTCCAGGGGGCGCACCTCCACCGCGCCGATGTCACATTTGGCCACCCCGTCCCCGTTGCCGTCCTGGGGCCGGTCCACGCCTCTCTGGTCCGGCCAGGGGCAATTGGTCAGATTCCAAGGCGGGTCGATGGCCACGCTGCCATACGCCGGAGGGGCCGTCGGCGTGGGTCCGCCGTAGTTAGCCAGGGGCCGCAGCAAGGGATCCGTATCCACAAGGATATCAAAATTTCCCAGGCCGCAGGTACGCAATGGATCTCCCATGTTCTTTTTAGAGGTGCCAGACAGCACCACATCCTGGCAATTTCCCCAAAGGATGGTGTCATACAGATGAAGGGAGCTCCAGGATCCTCCAAAAAAAAGAGAAGGATTGGATGCATTCAAAGGGTCGGCAGCGACCAGGGTGACGTAATTCAAAGCCACAGACGTATCGAGGGCCCTTATTTCCGCACCCGCGGAGGCGTGATTGTGGTAGAAGGTGGAAGTGTGGAGAGACACAGAGGAAAAGTCACTCGAAAAAATGCCGCCTCCCACAGTCGAAGCTCTGTTACCCGACACGGTGGTTCTTTGGAGGATGAGGTTTCCCATTGAGCCCGTGCAGTATATTCCTCCGCCCGCCTGGTGCGCGGTATTTTCATCCAGGAGGCATTCTTCAGTCTCTAACAGGGACGGTTCGGAGCCTCCGGCCATAAAAGCAATGGCACCCCCTTTATAGGCCTGATTGCAGACAAATCGACAGCGGTAGAATTGCACGTTTTTTGCATTCCTAATCTGAGCGATTCATGTTTGGGACATGAGGGGATGAGCCGTTCGTTCCGGTTTTGGGGTTGCGTTCAGGTGGCCGGAGCCGTGTTTTGACCTTT
>JALVQN010000216.1 GCA_027025555.1 Desulfobacterales bacterium | reverse complement strand
CCCATAAGACCGATCCGGAGCCGCAGTCGCCGCCCCTCTCGCCGTCGCCTGCTACCCGAAAGCAGGCAGAGGCGATAGGAACATGAGAATGGAACGTCATCCATACTCCACTTGACAGGACGTGGCCCACCACCTAATCCTTCATACACAATTTTTGATCATATCTCGTCAGGGAATCGAAAAGGGTTACAAGGCCAGGGTTGACTGCACAGTGGTGGAATCCAATATCCAGGCGCCGTACGATTCCGAATTACTCTACGATGTCACCCGCGTACTGGCTATAGTCCTGGCACAAGAGGGAAAAGAGGTGCCTGAACTCGCCATGTCCTTTGCTGACCACCGGCTCCGTGCCAAGAGAAGGCTCCTGCAACACTTATTCCCCGTCATGCTGCTTTTTCGTCCATTGGCCCTGACCCTTCCGCTTACACCGCGGGGGCACGACAATCATGCCTTGCCCAAGGCCTGATGGGCGCAGGTATCGTGCTGGCGCCCAAGAAAAGCCCGCATGCAATAAACAACAAAGGAGGCTTGTCATGAAGAAATTCCTGTTTGTTTGGCTGGTGATGTGTTGCTTGATATTTGCCGTGGATTCCTGGGGGGCGGTCTTCCAGGTGACAAACGCCCAGGAGTTCCAGCACGCGCTGGATGCGGCAGGATCAAACGGCGAAAACGACGTCATCAAATTGGATCAGGGGATGTACGTCGGCCATTTCAAATACCAACAGAGCAGCTACGATGCAGGCACAGGCAACGGCCTTTCCATCATCGGCGGCTACACGGAGGCAGGCGAACAAAGCACCGATCCGGCGGCCACCGTCTTAGACGGCAATCATGGCGGCTGCACGTTGTTGTTGAATTCTTTTGGCGGCATCAGGATAATGAACCTTACCGTTCGAAATGGTAGACACAGCAATGAAGGCGGTGGTGTTTACATTAACTGCCGGCCGCATGGCGATACATCACCGGTCATCTTTCTAATGAACAACGTAATTGAAAACAACCAAAGCCAAAAGCACGGCGGCGGCTTGTTTGTGGGCGCAATAGGAAAAAATGGGATTAGATGCCACGTCTATTTGTTGAATAACTTGTTGAGAGGTAACATCTCTTTTGCACAAGGAGTCAATTCCTGGGGGGGCGGCGGGGCGTTTCTCCAGGTGCGCGCCGAAGGCTCTTCTGGAAAAAAACCGTCACAAATTTTCTTGGTTGGAAATACCATCCGGGCCAACACGGCAGACAGCAACGGCGGCGGTGTGCACATAATCGCTTCTTCGGCCCCCGACACACGTCCGGCCGCCGTGGTTTGGCTTATCGGCAACGCGATAGCGGACAATGAACTTGTCCACGGGCAATCTGGGGCGGGCGTTGCCATTAAATCAACAGCGTATCGATTTCAAGACGTATCGGAGGCCGTTGTCTTGAAAGAAAATACCATCACCGGCAATAAAGCCCAGGGACAAGGCGGCGAAACAAATGACGACAATTTTTACGGCCCACTCGGCGGCGGTGCGTGGATCGAATCGCAATGCGAAAAAGGCCCGGGGGCACCTGTCGTGCTGGAACGTAATGTCGTCGAAGACAATACGGCCGCTTTCGGCGGCGGGCTCGCAGTGCAAACATACGCGTCCTCCTCCGGAAAGGCGGGCGATATTCGCCTGATGGTAAATACGGTTAGGGGCAACAAAGCGACGGTCAACGGTGGCGGTTTGTACGCCAACACCGTCTCCTGTTCTTCCAGTTCCTGCGGCGCCGGAACGATCCTGCTTACCAACAATATGGTGATTGAAAATATTTCCGACATGAACTCCGGTGGTGCCTATGTCGCCATGTCAACGCCGGCGAAGGCAGGGCACATCCTGGTGACCAATAATACGTTTGCCGACAATCTGGCCGGCCACCATGGCGGCGGGCTAAACGTGCAAGGGGTGGATTCCTCTACGGTCATCGATGTTTATAACAACATCCTCTGGGGCAATTCTGCAACCAATGGGGCCGATATCACTCTGGGCTGCACGGGAGTCTTCAACGGGTTCAACAACGATTATGCCGTGATCGAGGGCAATTGGACCCATCAGGGCGGCAACATCGCTGGCGATCCGCTGTTTACCGGGGGCAGCGATTATCATATCACGTGCTTTTCTCCGTGCAAGAACGCAGCAACCACGCAGGCGCCAGGTCTTCCCCAAACGGATTATGACGGCGACCATCGCGTAATCGGCGGTGCGCCGGACATGGGCGCCGATGAGCTGCAGTGTTTTTTTTATCCGCCTCCGTGGGACCAGCTGAAGCATTTCCTGGACAGAGGGATTTGGAAGAAATGGAAAAAGGAGACGCAAGGCAAGTGAATGCAGTAGGGCAGAGAGGGGCTAGCTCGTCCAGGGCCGGCCTGCAGCCCGGATAAAGAAAGCAATCCTGTAAGAAACAAAAGGTGCGGGGTGGTTCCGACAAGGGGGTATGCAGAACCTCCTTAAAATAGGAGCTTAGGGGACGCGAGTTTTTACGAGCCGTCCTTTCAGCCTTGAGTTGATGATTTAATCGATCGACAGTTTCTGGAGACACCCTTTTACGGGAGCCGACGCATGACGGCATGGCTGAACCGTCAGGGGTATTCGGTCAATCGCAAACGGATTCAGCGACTGATGTAATGGTCAACTAAAAACGGATAAAAATTTTAAGCCACTTTCAGTAACTGTTCTTTTTCATAATCCATGGGGCTTCTGTATCCCAGGGTGGAATGCAGACGGATCGCATTGTAGTAGGTAATGTAATCGAGGATTTCCATCTTGGCTTCTCGCC
>JALVQN010000215.1 GCA_027025555.1 Desulfobacterales bacterium | reverse complement strand
ATATTTTTCCCGCCGCCGCCTGCGCTCGGCGCCGGTGATCCCGTAGATGTCCATGAAAAAGTCCAGGTTCTCATTCACGGTGAGATCCGGATACAGGCCGAACCGCTGGGGCATGTAGCCGATGATCCGTTTCACGGCATTGCGCCGGGTCACCACGTCCAGGCCCGCCACTTCAATACGCCCCGAGGTGGGCGGGATCATGGTGGCGATCATGCGAAGGAGGGTGGTCTTCCCCGCCCCGTCCGAGCCGATCATGCCCACCAGGCGTCCCTCATCCACCGTGAAGGTGGCCCCGGAAACCGCGGTGACGCCTCCGTAGACCTTGGTCACATCCCGGGCGACAACCATGGCTTTCCGGTCTTGGGCACGGCCGTGTGAACATTCACCGGAACCAGGCATCGGCGGGCATCCCGGGCTTGAGTTCAAGGTCGGGGTTGGGAATGGCGATTTTCACGCGATAGACGAGTTTCACCCGTTCCTTTTGGGTCTGGATGATTTTGGGGGTGAATTCGGCCTGGGGGGAAATATGGGTGACGGTCCCCACATAGGTTTTGTCCGGAAAGGTATCCACCTTCACGTCCACTTTCTGACCCGGCCGGACCTTCCCGATTTCAGTCTCATCCACGAAGACCTTCAACTCCACATGGAAGAGGTCGCCGACGGAAAGGACTTCTTGCCCGGGCGTCACCACCTCTCCGGGTTCCATGTTCCGGCTCAAGACAATCCCGTCGAAAGGGGCATGGAGTTCCGTATAGCCCAGTTGAATCCCGGCCAGTTTCAGGGCGCTCTTTGCCGCTTCCAGCCGGGATCGGGCCGCTTTCACCTCCTTTTCGAGGACGGCGAGTCTTGCCAGGTTGCTCCGGGCCACCTTGAGCGCCGCCTTTCCTTCGGCCAGCCGGGATCTTGCGGCCTCGATCTTCTCGCGTCGGTACCCTTCCTCGGCCAGCTTCAACGATTCCCGGGCCCGTAAATAGGCTTTCTGTGCGCTTTCAAACCTGAGAGTCACCGCGTCTTTCGCCGATTGGGACACGGCCTTTTTTAAAAGGAGCGCCTCGTAACGTTTCTTTTCCTTCCGCGCCACGTCCAATGCCGCCTCGGCCGCATCGACGCCGAGCCGGGCCTTTTCCACCTCCTGAGACCGGTATCCGGCCTCGAGTGCCCTGAGATCGGCCGCAAGAGCGGAGACCGCGGCCCGGGCCCGTTCCACCTGGGCGGGAAGGACTCGGCGGTCCATTGCAAGGCGCGCCCGGAGGCGTTCCAGATCGGCTTCGGCCCGGTGCAAATCGGCCCCGGCCTTCTCTTTTTGCGCCAAGAAGAGGGCCGGATCCAGGACCGCCAATTTTTGCCGCGCCCGGACCGCGTGGCCCTCGTCCACCAACACTTCCAAGACCCGGCCGCTGACCTGGAAGGCGAGGTCCGACATGATGACATCGATGGTCCCCGAATAGTAGAGCGCTTCGGAGCGACGCCGGTATTGTCCCCAATACACCAGGGCGCCGACCCCCACCAGCAACAGCGCAACCCCCCCGACGATCCCTTTCTTTTTCAAGTGCTTCTCCTTCCGGTTGCAACGGGAAGACCGGTAATGTAGCCTTTTTTCCTTCCGATTTCAACCGTTGTACCTTGTTCCTTCAAGGTTTGGGCTTGACCCTCTACCGGGCCGTTGCTAAGAAATCTGTATCGGATTTTCTTGTTTCCATCATTCTTTCTGTCTTTGAAGGAAAGGATGCGGACGCTTTCAAACATACTGAAACGGCTGGGTTGGCCCGTGGAGGAGATGTCCTTCAGGCAGATCGCCCGGGAACTCTATCAGCGTTGGTTTCAATCCCTCCCGGATGCCGTGGATGCCGAAAAAGTGCTGGGCACGGCCTCGGCCACGGGCATCGTCCTGGCCCTGGCGAATGAAGGCGGCCTCGATGCCTTAAGCTGGAGCCGGGACAGTGCCGACCTCAACGATGAAGCGGCCTTTTCCGAAGCAAAAGCCCTTTTCTTCCGCTCTTTTAAGGACAAACCGGGCTCTCATCCGGAACGCCGAAGCGCCCCCCGGAAACCCGGTAAAGACGTTGTTTGCTGGACGGGCCCGGGCAATGATTCCGGCACCGGGTGGCTCGTGGATTACTCCACCTCGGGCATCGCCTTCATCACGGAAAAAGAGCGCGCGCTCCAGGTGGGCACACGGCTTTGGGCCGCTATCCAGAGCCGATCCAACAAAACCCTCCGACTCGGAAAGGCCACCGTGGTGCGCGTGGAGCCGTTGACCCCCGAGCTTTCCCTGGCCTGCCTCCAACTGGAGTCCGAAGGCTCGAAACGGATGCACTGAAGGTGCACACCCTCTCCCAAGTCAAGGGTTCCACGGACAGCGGTAGGATTCGGCATCCAAGAGCTGCATACCGTCAGGTTGTATGAAACGGCTCCTGATTCTTCTTGTTGCAATCAACGGGCTCCTTGTTCCAGGGGCCTGGTCCGGCCCCATTTACCAATGGACGGATGAATCCGGCATCCGCCACTTCTCCGACACGCCCGCTCCCGCCCCCCGGCCCGCCCTGCTTCCCGGATCCGAATCCCCTGCCGGGCCGGTCCCGGGATCCAACGCCGTATTCTGGAAAATCGAAAAACCGGGGCTTTCCCCCAGTTTCATTCTGGGAACCCTCCATGTGGAAGACCCACGGGTGTTGACCCTGCCGCCCGCCGTGGAGGCGGCCTTCGAAGCCTCCGATGCCCTGGTCCTGGAGCTTGTCCTGGACGAAACCGCCCTGTTCAAAGCCGCCGCCTCCATGATTGCCATGGACGGCACGGACCTGGAAACGATTCTGGGAA
>JALVQN010000214.1 GCA_027025555.1 Desulfobacterales bacterium | reverse complement strand
TTTGTGTTACAAACTGTCATGGCAAAATCTCCTGTGAAATTCTTTCTAACTAATTGAATTATATCACATTTAAGGAGATTTTGCCTCCTTTTTTATGAAATATTCGGGCTATGAACGCAAACCGGTGAAACTCCACTCCATCATTCATGAGGTTCTGAAACTGATCAAGGCGTCCTTGCCGAGCACCATCGAAATCGTCCAAAACATCTCCAACAACGACGCGCTGATCTTTGCCGAACCCACCCAGATGCACCAGGTCGTGATGAACCTGTGCACCAATGCCTTCCATGCCATGGAGACGACGGGCGGCACCCTGTCGGTCACCCTGAAAAGAACCTCCCTGTCTTTGCAGGACCTTCAAGACGCCGCCCAAGTGCCCGGCGATTATCTCTGCCTCACCGTTGCCGACACCGGTGTGGGGATGGACCACGAGATTTTGCAACGCCTTTTCGATCCGTATTTCACCACCAAGGACAAAGACAAAGGCACCGGCTTGGGGCTCTCGGTAACCCACGGCATCGTGCAACGCCACGGAGGCCACATCGCCGTGTCGAGCCGGGTGGGGGAAGGATCCGAGTTTAAGGTTTACCTGCCTGTCATGGAATCGACCCACGTGGAAAAAAAGCATGAAACCGACGCCGGCCTACGCAAGGGCGACGAACGGATCCTCCTGGTGGATGACGAAGAGATGGTGGCGGATGTGGAACGCCAGATGCTTGAACGGCTGGGATACCATGTCACCATGAAAACGGGCGGCGCTGAGGCCCTGGAGGCCTTTCGGGCCGACCCCTTCGCCTTCGATATGGTCCTCACGGACATGACCATGCCGCATATGACCGGCGATCGGCTGGCTGCAGAGATGTTGAAAGTGCGCCGGGACATCCCCATCATCTTGTGTACCGGATTCAGCGAGGCATCGATCCAGGAAAAAGCAAAATCCATCGGGATCAAGGGCGTTTTAATGAAGCCGATCCTCTTTAAAAAGCTTTCCGATACGATTGCCGGGGTCCTGGACGCTGCGGATCCGGCCCGGGGATGATGCCCCTGCGCCGGTCGAAAAAGAAAACATGGTTTTCATTCAAAACAAAGACAAAAGTCTTTTTGGGATAGACGGTTGACAGTAAAGAAAAAATTCCCTGCCGGGGGAGCCCCGATGGCCAGCCATCCGTATTGCGACTGTACCCGGTGATGTCGGTGCCGGTATTTTTGGAAAATCAGCTTGTTCCCGGAACCTTGGAACAAAAGAACCGGAATGTCACAACGGCCGGTTAAATTCTGATTACATTCCCCACCTGATTGAGGCGGAAGTTTTCCTCAAAGGCGGCCCACAGCCTGAATACAGCGGGAAAGCCCGTGCAATGACCCGGCGCCAGGATTTCCGGAGAAAACCGTTCCAGGGCCTCCATGATTCGATTTACCCGTGCCCCGGAGGCCCCTGTCAGATGAAGCCCCCCGGCCAAAGCCAGGAGTCTCTTTTTTCCGTTGATCTTCTCCACCTGGGTCAAGATGTTGACCACGCCTCGGTGGGCGCACCCCAGAAGAACCCCATGGCCGTTTCGGGCATGCAGGATCAGGGAAAGGTCGTCCTTCAGGGGATCGGGTTGAAGCGCTTCGCATTTCCCCGTGAACAAGGCGGTATCGATGCGTTCATAGGCGGTTTCCATGGGGATCTCACCGGTGGTGGTGATTCCCGGGACGACCTCCATGGGCGCCGTGCTCAGGACCACCCGAATCCCCGTTGCTTCCAGGTCTTTTTGGCCCATGGAAAGCCCGATGGGGTGCACCCGGTTGTCTCTTCTGGAGAATTTATGGGCAAAGGCGTCGGGATGGGCAAAAAGCGTAAAGCGGCGGTTCACCGAAAGGAGGGCCTTCAGGCCGCCGGTGTGGTCGTAGTGACCGTGGCTGAGGACCACGGCCTCCACCGAGGCCAGGTCGATGCCCAGGGCCTTGGCATTGACCGGAAGGGCAAGTCCCTGTCCCGTGTCGAAAAGGACCTTCCTTTTTCCGGCTTCGATGAAAAAGGAAAGGCCGTGTTCTCCCACAAGCCCCCTGCCCATGGGAACGGTGTTTTCCACCAGGGTTGTAATTTTAAAATCCACGGATCTGCCCTAGACCCGCGCCGCCATCTTGTCCGCAATGTCTGCAAAGGCCTTGGATACGGCGGAGGCGTCGTGATGTTCCTGATAGCACGTGCCGGCGTCTCCACAGGCCACCATGCCCGGGTCAAAGGGAATCTTCCCCAAAAGGGTCAACCCCATGTCACAGGAGACTTTTTCACCGCCGCCGGATCCGAAGAGGGCGATGGGTTTGCCGCAATGGGGACAGTTGAAAGCGCTCATGTTTTCGATGATCCCGAAGATCTCCATCTTCACCGTCTTGCAGAAATTGATGGATTTACGGACATCCGCCAGGGCGATTTCCTGGGGTGTGGTCACGATGATGGCCTTGGCGCCCGGTACGATCTGGGCGACGGTGAGGGGTTCATCGCCGGTGCCCGGAGGGGAGTCGATAATCAGAAAATCGAGGGGCCCCCAATCCACTTCCCCAATGAACTGCTGGATGGCCGAATGTTTCAAGGGCCCCCGCCAGATGATGGCATCGTCTGTGTTCTGGATGAAGGACTCCACGGAGACGGCCCTTAAGTGGCTGTTGTAACTCATGGGAATGAGCTTTCGATCGGCACTCACCCCCAACAAGCCCTTAAGTCCCAGCATCCGCAACACATCGGGGCCATGCAAATCCACATCGATGAGGCCCACCTGATATTTCTTTTTGGAAAGGGCCACGGCGAGATTGACGGAGACAGAGGTCTTCCCCACCCCCCCTTTCCCGCTCATGA
>JALVQN010000213.1:846-8635 GCA_027025555.1 Desulfobacterales bacterium | reverse complement strand
GTGTGGCGGGTGTGGTAGCCGTGGGCATGGACCTGGACTCCAACCAAAAGACCCTGACCCTGGCCGGCCACCGCCGCGGGATAACGGTCTATCCGGCATTGGGGTTGCACCCGTGGCGACTTTTGCACGCGGACATTGAAGCGACCCTTGACTTCATTAAGGAGCATATCAAAGAAATCGTGGCCGTGGGGGAGATCGGGCTGGATTTCCGGCTGAAGGAGGCCCGGAAAGATCCCGATACCCGGAAGATTCAAAGGGATGTCTTTTTTCGCCTCCTGGATCTGAGCAAAAGGCATGACAAGCCCGCCCTGGTGCATGCCCGGGGCGCCTGGAAGGACGCTTTAAGCGCCGCAAAGGAAGCCGGGGTTCACAGGGCGGTTTTCCACTGGTACAGCGGGCCCTTGGATGTGCTTGAGGAAATTCTTGATGCCGGCTACTTCGTCTCCGCCACCCCGGCCCTTCGATACAGCGAGGCGCACCGGCGCGCCATGGCCGCAAGCCCCCTGGAACAAATCCTCGTGGAGACGGATTCTCCCGTGAAATATCAAGGCGTTGAAGCGCAACCGGCCCACGTGGTGGAGACCCTTTCCGCTTTGTCCGATCTGAAGAAGACGGAAGTGGGGAAGGCGGCGGGCATCACGTCCCGAAATGCGGCGCGTTTTTTCGATCTATAAGGGGTCCTTTCCCCAAAGAGTGAAGCATCCCCTTGAACCAGCCGCGGGGATGCTTCAATAATGCAACAGGCTGCGCTGAATCAAAACGCATATTTTACGCTGAACAGGAACCGGTTCAGGTCGCCGTCTTCTCCGCTTTCAATCTCCCGATAGCCCCAGATATACTCCCCTCCGATATTGACGGAAGACACCGGGCTCCAGATGAGGTTCACGTGGGCGGATTGAAATTTTTTGTTGACCTGGTCCCCCACCAGTGCCACATCGTTGTCGGCTTCGCCGTAGGAATAGACCAAACTGGACCTGAGGTTGTCCAACCAGAAATGCCGATAGGCCACATACCCACCCCACTGGGTGACGGCGTCGATTTCGTTGTGCTGTGTATCCAGGGCGGCATCGGCGAAATTGGTGTACATGTAACGTCCCAGGGCATTGCCGTAGTTGAACAGGAAACGGACGTCGTCTTTTCCGAAGGCGGGTACTTTTCCGGAGAGACTGACAGCGCCTCCAAAGGTGGAGGCGTCGCCCAGCTCGTTGTCCACCTGGAGATTCCGGCCCAAAGCGGCCAGGGAGAAATCTCCGAAGGATTTTCGATAATGGAGACGCACGATCATATCCGGAATACTGTCGTCGTCCGCCGCGGTGAGGGCTCCGTTTCCGTCGCTGGTGTTCAGCCATGTCTCGGCATTTTCAAGGGCGAACAAAATGCCTCCCCATTCAAAAGGCTGCGTCCACCGGATCTGGGCCTGTCGGACGAAAATTTCGCCGGCGGCGCCCCCGAAATCGAGGGTTTCCGGAAGGGCGGGGATATGCATGAACGTGGTCCACGTCTGCCCGGCCAGCAGGTTGCCGAGTTCTCCATAGGCATGCCGGAGGCGATAGGAGGAAGAATTGCTGACCACCTGATTGCCTCCCTGGCCGTAAAAATCGCCTTCAATATGGGTTTTGAACTTTCCATAGCGCGTCGGAGTCTCGGTCTTCAGATAGAGGCGGCTCTGTTTGGCGCCAAACCGGGTGACAGCCGATGCATCCGCCGATTCCAGGGGGATGGCCCGGGGATAGAAATAGAGGTCGGCGTCACTGTTGTCGCCGGCGCTGACGTCGCTGGCCACCATATCCAACTTGGCAAATCCGCCGAGAAGCACTTTTGTGTCCGCCCAGGGGAGGTAGACGTTGAACTTTCCGCTGCCTTTCCCCTTGGTCACGGCATTCGATTTGATTTCCTGTCGTTCCTTTTGTGCCGCATCCTGCTGCTTTTCCAGGGCTTCGATCTTTTTCTGCAACACTTTGATCTGTTCTTTCAGGTCCTCCAGGGTTTCGGCGTAAGCCGCCTGTGCGGTCCCGAATGCCAGGAGCACGAGGGCCACGAGCAACCAAAGTCCTTGTTTTTTCGATCCACACTTTCGTTGCATGATAAACCTCCTTTTCCTTTTGTTCGTAAGGTGACGCTTTTGCCCAAAAGCCATGCCGCCGCGACCTTTCTTAAAAGGTCTCGTGCGATCCATGGGCGCCTTTTGCCGCAACCGAAGGAAACGCCTTGAGATTCGTATGCGGCAAAAAAAGCGCCGACGTGAACGCATCCATGTATCGATTGTTTGTTGAAAAATCGACATACGTCATCCGATTGCAGATCTCCAGCGCTTCACGACGATGGGTGTCGGACAAAAGGGCCAGATAGGCCCCTGCAATGGAGCTGTTTCCAAGGTAGTGAAATTTGCTCCGGTCCATGTCCGGGAGCAATCCGATTTCAACGGCCTTTTCGATGTTCAGATACTGGCCGAACCCCCCGGTGATGAAGATCCGATCCACGGCTGAAAAGTCGAGCCCGATCTCGTTGAGAAGCGTTTCAAATCCGGCATATACCGCGCCTTTGCTGTAAATGAGGTTTTTCAGATCGGACTCGGTAAAAAGGATGTCTTGTCCCATGGGCGTTTCATCGGCAAAGGCCAGGACATAGGCGGTCTCGTCGTCCACCTTTCGGATACGCGGCGACTTCAGATCCTTGTTGAATCGACCGCCCCGGTCCACAACACCGTGTTGGACCAGTTCGGCCATCAGATCGATCATGCCCGATCCGCAGATACCGCGGGGGGGCGCGTCGTCCACAGTGCTGTAGCGCGGCGCAAGGGTCTCGGGATCGAGGACCACTTTCTCGATGGCGCCTTCTTCGGCACGCATTCCCCAGCGGACGCCGCCGCCTTCGAAAGCGGGCCCGGCACTGCAGGAGGCGGTCATCAGCCACTGTCGATTCCCCAGGACGATTTCCCCGTTGGTTCCCACATCGATGAAAAGGGTCAAGGGATCTTCCCGGTGAAAACCGGCGTAGAGCAGCCCGGACACGATGTCACCGCCCACATAGCTTGCCGGTCCCGGCATGATGAAGGTGGCGGCAATGGGGTGGGCCTTCAGGCCGATCTCGCCGGCTTTTAAAATCGGAAACTCGCTCACGGTGGGAATGTACGGTTCCCGGCGGATGAACTTGGGATCGATCTGCAACAGCAGATGGGTCATGGTGGTATTGCCGGAAAGGACCACGTTTTTGATGGCATGCGCCTTGCGGTCGGCGCCGGCCAGGGCCTCCCCGATCAGGCTGTTGATGGTGGCCAGGACCATCCGGGAAAGCTTTTTGACGCCGTCTTTTTCGGCGCATATGATCCGGTTGATGACATCGTCCCCGCAGGCGGCCTGGCGGTTGTGTCCCGATGTGGCGGCGATGATGGTGCCGTCGGCCATGTCCACAAGGTACACCACAACGGAAGTGGTTCCCACGTCAATGGCCAGGCCCAATGGGGATTTTCCAGGGTTTCCGGGACGCACGTCGAGGATTTCATTGGAACATTTCCGCCGGATGATGGACACATCCACCTTCCAGTTTTCTTTTCGCAACACTTCCGGGAGTCGTCTGACGACCTGGATGCCCACGTTCATTTTCAAGACGTCGAACCCCAGCTTTTTGAGGGCCCTGTTGAGGCGGTCCAAGTCGCTGACAGCGTCCTCCAGACTCGGCGGGGGAAGCGCGAGGGATCGCTCCTGGAGCATGGGCTCGATTTTTTTCACCCGTCCCTTGAGCCTTTCCGTGGCCTTTCGGCCCATGCCGGCGACTTTGAGTTTGCGCTCGAGAGATTCTTCCGGGATCCGAACCGTGAGATCCCCCAAGACACGGCTTTGGCAGGCCAAAAGGTAGCCCTTTTCCTTTTCCGGACTCGACAGCAAAGGCGTCGGATCGCTTTGGACTTCTCCGGATACCCGGATGAGCTTGCACTTTCCGCAGGCCCCTTCGCCGTTACAGGACGCATTGAGATACACATCGGCTTTTCGGGCCGCCTCCAACAAAGAGGTTCCTTCAGGCACGGTGACACTCTTGCCTTCCCCCTGGAATTGCACCTGATATTGAGGCATTTCTTTGCTGTCGCTTCTGTCTTTTCCCCATGCTTCTTTGTGCTTTTCCATGAACCAGATGGGGCAAGAGGGGCGGAATTTGCAATAGATATCCGGGTCGGGACAGGTCAGACACCCTTCGCACAAAAATTTATGGTGTTTCTGGCAAACGAAATTCGTTTCAATTTCGGGATGACAAACGCATCGGCCCATGGTTTCTCCTGGATCAGTCGTCTAAGATCGGTTCGATGGAATTTAACAGGGTTTCGATGGGCTGGAGCCCGATGAATCGATGCAGTTCATGACCCTGTTGAAAGAGGATCAGGGTCGGGATGCTCTGGACACCCAGGGTGAGGGCCACCCCGGGATGTTCGTCGATGTTGACCCTTTGCACCAGGACGCGGCCTTGATAAATGGCCTCGATCTTTTCCAGGACGCCTTCCTGGGACTTGCAGGGATCACACCAGGGGGCCGTGAAGTCCACCAGGATCGTGCCTGTTTGGAGGCGTTTCAGGAACGTTTCATCCGGAGACGGTTCAAACCGGGTCATATCGTTTTCCATCGGCATCGGTTCAGCGGGCGGGTCAAGCGGGGCCCCGAAGCGTGCCGCTTGACGCGCCGTGGCTTCAAACGCTTATCCCCCGAAATTCCCGGCCCCCAGACCCCGCATGGCTTCTTCGGCGGTGACGCGGAGCTTGCCGAGGGATTTGTCAAAGGCTTCTTTCATGGGGGATCGTTACGGACGTTCTTTTTAAGGTCTTTCTTCTAGGAAAAAGCAAGTCGTGTGCCAAACCCCAGATAATGATTAACTTACTGATATTTCTTGAAATAAAATACTTCTTGACAGGCAGGGGAGAAAAAGATGTAAAAAGGTAACGACAGGTAACGTTAACAAAAAGCGCCATTTCCATTCAGAGGTACCCGCGATGGGGGAAAAAACACACAGTCTCTGGCACTTTCGATTCATCGATCAGATCATCAACTCCATGACCGAAGGCGTCTTTACCATGGATGTCAAGGGCCGGATCACCTCATGGAATCGATCCATGGAACGGATCAGCGGATATAAGGCGGCCGAGGCCCTGGGGAAGACGTGCCGTCTCCTCCAGTTTAGCCGCTGTTTTGGAAAGGCGTGCCCGGCGGGCATCGAAAACTGTAAGATCATCGTGGAGGGCAGAGCGGAGAGCAAGGAGTGCGCGCTCCAACATAAGGAGGGATATGATGTGCCCGTCATCAAGAATGCCAGCGTGGTCAGAGACGAGAACGAGCGCATCATCGGCGTGGTGGAGACCGTCACCGATCTTACCGAACTCACCAGGGCCAGGCAGCAGGCCGAGGAGGCGTTCCTCAAGCTGGGAGAGATCCACCGTCTGGACAATATCATCGGGAAAAGCCATGCCATGCAGAAGGTTTTTTCAGCCATCCGGGCAGCCGCCGCCAGCGACGCCACCGTCCTGATCCAGGGAGAAAGCGGAACGGGCAAAGAACTGGTGGCCGGCGCCATTCATTACAACAGTCACCGAAAGGAATTCCCCCTGGTGACCGTCAATTGCAGCGCGCTTTCCGAGACGCTCCTGGAAAGCGAGCTTTTCGGCCATGTGAAAGGGGCCTATACCGGCGCCATTCGGGATCGCATCGGTCGCTTCGAGGAAGCCGAAGGGGGCTCCATTTTCCTCGACGAGATCGGAGAGTTGAGCCCTTTCATCCAGGTCAAGCTGCTCCGGGTGCTCCAGGAGCGGGAAATCGAGCGCGTGGGGGAATCGAAAAAGCGAAAGGTGGATATCCGCATCCTCGCCGCCACGCACCAGGATTTATACGAGAGGGTCCGTGAAGGCCATTTCCGGGACGATCTCTATTACCGCTTGAAGGTGTTTCCGATTCTACTGCCGCCCCTGCGGAATCGAAAAGAAGACATTCCCCTTTTGGTCAGCCATTTTATTCGTCTGTTCAACCAAAAGACCGGCAAGACCCTCCAGAGTTTGTCCCAGGCGGCCATGCAGATGTTTCTCGATTATGATTGGCCGGGAAATGTTCGGGAACTGGAAAATGCCATCGAGCACGCCTTTGTCCTTTGCAATCAGGACCCTATTGAACCCCTCCATCTTCCCGTTGAAATCCGCCGGGTGGAAGGCGGGGTGGCCTTTGCGCAAGGCTCCGGAAGGGAGGGCGGATTCCCTCATGGACGGAAACGCCTGTCCAAAAAGGCACTTCTTGAACTTCTCGATGCGTGCGATTGGAACAAAGCGGAAGTGGGCCGGCGGACCGGATTGAGCCGGACAGCCATTTGGAAGTATATGAAGAAATGGGACATTCCGCTTCAAAAAAAGGGGCAGTGAGGGCTGTCGCCTGCCCCTTTTTTTAAGGCGGCGTCTAGTCCGTGTCGCTGTGAAGTTCTCCATAGGGAACCGGTTCTCCGGGCGCCCAGGTCTCGAATTCCCCTTCATAAAGGATGCCGTCCGGGCCGATGGCCTTTGTGGTCCAGACGATGCGTGTGTTGCATTCCTCCACGGTTTTTCCCAACTCCGCCTTCCGCTTTTCCAAGGCCTTTTCAGCCTGCTTCCGGGTGTTGTGGGTGGAAATCACCTTTTTCCGGGGATCTTCCAGGTTGTGTTCGTCATAGATGAGTGCATACATGGTGTCCCTCCTTTTGTGGATTTGAGTGTTTTTCGCCGCAAAGTCGCATCCCGCCGCCTTGCCTGGAGCGTCAGGAAGCACTGTCGTGAAGACGGCGGGCCTGTTCCGCCAGAAGCGCCTTGAAGCGGTCTAGGGAAACTGAGTAGGGCGTCATGGGAATTCCCATCCAGTCACAGTATTCGAGAAATGCTTCGGGATGATCCGTCATATACTGCTCCATGTATCCAATCCCGTCCAGCACGACGGCGCCACCGGTATGTCTTGGAAAGTTTTCAAATGGCGATATCCTTGAAAGAGACGTTTTCCATGACCGGCTCCTAGTATTTCAGTGCCGTCTGATAACCGGCGAAAACGGCAGCGTAAATATCCATCACTTGGGAGGCGTCCCCGATCACTTCCACATGGGAAACGGCCTTTTGGATTGCTTCGTCCGGCCCGGGAGACGACACCATGCCTGTGGCCAGGATAACGGTGTGAAAGGCGGGCACCTTCAGGGACTCTCCGTCCTTTTCGAAAAGGACGCCGTCTTTGTCGAACGCTTTCACCGTGGTATGGGGCATGAGGGTGACCCGGGGCATCTGTTCGATCCGCATGAGGGTCAATTTCTTGGTGATCACCTCCATCATGCTCCCGATGGGATCCGTCCGCTTGGTGGCCACCACCTCAAAGCCCTCCTTGCCGAGTCTTTCGGCGATTTCGAGGCCGGCCCTGCCGGCTCCGATCACCAGGACCCGGGGGCCTTTCACGGCTTTGATCCCCTTGAAGTATTCGATGGCCGTCATGGTGTGCTGGCTCTGGATGCCCTCGATGGCGGGAATATTCTGAACAGCGCCGGTGGCCCAGACGAGAAGCGCCGGGCCCGTTTCCCGGACCATTTCCAGGTCCACGGGCCGGCCCAGAACGATTGAGTCCACCATTTTCTTTACATTGTTTTCAAGGCTGGTTAAGCCCGCTCGCATCTGTTCCTTTCCCGGGGCCTGCCAGGCGAGATTGAATTGTCCGCCCAATTGGTCTTCTTTTTCAACCAGGGTGACCGCATGTCCCCGCCGGGACAAATAAAGGGCGGCGCTCATGCCCGCCGGCCCGCCGCCGACCACCAGCCCCTT
>JALVQN010000213.1:0-836 GCA_027025555.1 Desulfobacterales bacterium | reverse complement strand
TGTGGCTTTCAGTGTTTGTCGTCGCTGAGTCGCGTCCCGCCGCCGGCTACCAGGACCTTCATGGGTTTTGGCGTCTTTTCAAGTTCCGGAAACCCCACCTCCGGGTTGATGTTGCATCCGATGGGGTTGCCGCTTTTGACCCGATGGAGACAGCCCTGGAGACAGTAGCCGCAGTATCGGATGTCTTCTGCCTTTTTCCTTTTCCACTTTTCGATCAGGTCCGGATCCGCGATCAAGGGACGGCCCAGGGCAATGGCATCCGCCAGGTGCGCGTCAAGGACGTGTTGAATCCGTTCTTCGCGTCCCATGCGTCCTGCCAGGATCAGGGGGAGCGAAGTTTGATCCCGCACCCAGGCCACGGCCTCCATCTGCGGTTTTCCGGGGAGGCTGGCATGGTGGAAGTACCACGGCGGACTGAAGCATGCCGAGCCCATTCCCACATGGATGGCGGTGATTCCGAAGTCTTGGGCCGTCTGGAGGATACCTTTCAGGTCTTTTCGATCCATCCCGAATTCAGGCGACATCTCGTTTGCGGAGATGCGCAGAAGAACATGGAGTCCCGGCGCCCCGCTTTTTACGGCTGAAAGGACTTCCTGGAGAAAAAGGAGGCGATTCTGGCCATATTTACAGACCCGTTTGTTGATTTTGGCATTGGCAAATTGGGAGATGAGATACCCGTGGCCGGCCTGGATTTCGATCATGTCGAAACGGGCAAGGACCGCTTTTTCCGCCGCCGCCCGAAATCCTTGGAGGATGTCCCGGATTTGGGAATCCACCAGGGGTTCGGCCGTGAGTCCCGTGGTCGGACACGTGAACCCCGAAGGGGCCAGGGGCTG
>JALVQN010000212.1 GCA_027025555.1 Desulfobacterales bacterium | reverse complement strand
GGTCCGTGCCGTCCATGGCAATCATGGAGGCGGCCTTCGAAGCCTCCGATGCCCTGGTCCTGGAGCTTGTCCTGGACGAAACCGCCCTGTTCAAAGCCGCCGCCTCCATGATTGCCATGGACGGCACGGACCTGGAAACGATTCTGGGAAAGGCGCTTTTCAAAAGGGCGGCTTCGGCCATGAAAGACCGCGGCGTGCCCGAGATGGCCCTGAGGCGGATGAAACCGTGGGCGGTCATGGCCACCCTCATCGCGCCCAGGCCCAAGACCGGAAACTTCCTGGACATGAAGCTTTATCGCAGGGCGCTTCAAAGCAAAAAAAAAGTATTCGGGCTTGAAACCGTAAAGGAACAGGTCACCGCCCTGGAATCGCTGCCCATGCAGGATCAGGTGGAGATCCTCAGGCAGACGCTGGATCATTTGGATACTTTGCCGGAGGTGTACGAATCCATGATCCAAGCGTATCTCGCCGGAGACCTCGCCGGGCTTATGGCCCTTTCCCAGGGCTTCATCAAGGCCGAAGACCGGGCTCTGGCCAACCGGTTCATGCGGCGCCTCAATGAGGCCCGAAACATCCGGATGGTCCGGCGGTTGCGGCCCCATCTGAAGCAGGGAAATATCTTTATCGCCATCGGTGCGCTCCACCTTCCCGGGAAAAAGGGGACCCTGCATCTTCTCGAAAAGCAGGGCTATACGGTTCGCCCCGGCCTTTGACCGGATTTCTCATAAAGATCGGGGGGCTTTTGACTTAGATCAAGGACCGTTTCTTTTCACTTGTGATAAAAGGGTTTTAAAAGTTCAAAATGTCTCATCCGAGGAGGTCGTTTATGTGTCAGAGCTATCGAAAGCGGTGTGTTTGTGAAAAAAATACGGCGGAGATCTTTTTCGGGAAAAATGTCCTCGACGAACGGTGCGTTTCCCGGGTGTTTTGCCCCGAATGCAGCCGGGGAATCGATATTCCGGATCCCTGCCGGGTCTGGGACAACGGCTGGATCCTGGAACTTGACATGGAAACCGTTTCCGAAAAAGCGCTCATCATGGGGACCGTTCCGGATCGCATCACCGCCGAATGGGTCTTTGATGAAGGATTCGCCACCTGGGTGGGGATCACCCCCGACGATGCCCGGACCCGGGACCGGGAGCGGGATCAACTCCAACGGCTTGCCAAGACCGATGTCCGGGCCTATCTCCAGGCCATGCGGGAGTGGGGCATCAGTCGGGAGAAACGTTTCATAAAGGAAGGCTGGCGCAAGATGAAGGCGCGCCCCGCCGTGGCCTGATGAAAAGAAGCGTCAAAAAAGGACCCTGATCCTATCCGTTTAAAAGGGAAGCGCCGGTCGCTGGGACCGGCGCTTCTTGATTTTGTGTTTCAGGAGCGGCGCTAATTGGGGAGTGCAATCTTTCCGGCGTCCTGGCCGTCCGAGTCGTTGTTGGCCGGGTTGGCGTCGTCCATATCGAGGATCACGCCCAGGTAGTAGGTTCCGGAGGGCGTGCTTTCAGGAATGCTCACCAGGGGCACCCGGACCTCCACCGAAGATAATGGCGAAAAAGACGCCTGGAAGGTATGCTTCTGGATCCGCGTGTCCGCGCGAGAGATGTTCTCGTTGTCCGAAAGATAGACACCGGCGGTCACCGTGCCGCTCCAGGCGGCCGATGAGGCGTTGTGGACCAGATACGTCATCTCCATCTGCCGGCCGTCGGAAGCCCCGATGGATTTGGCAAAGACATAAAGGGGCGTCAAATCCGCGGCAGCCGGCGCCGACGCCCCGGTCCAGTTCCTGATGGCGTTGAATTGATTACCGTCCATGGTGGCGCATCCGGTAATGGTGCTGCGATCGCTGATGGAAAGGATGGCATAAACGTATCTTGCACCGCTGCTGGGGTAATACACATATTCACTGCTGCCGCTGTGTCCGCCCCAGCTGGCTTTTAAAAAGTAGGCCTGCTTGGGCAGATCGCTGAAGAAGCCGTCATTGTACCCGTAACGATAAAAGAGGGTTTGTCCGTTAAACCCGTAGGCGCTTTCTGCCGGATATCCCCCATTGTTCAAAACAGTGGTGAGATACCAGTTTCTGTCCGTTGTGTATCCGAATCCGTGCCATCCGGTGGCGGAACCGATGGCCCGATCCAGGCGCACCACGCCGATGTCCCAGTTGAAATCCCCTTGATCGACCCATCCTGAAAAAGAGAGCAAGCCCGTGGAAGTGGCCGTTCCATAGGGCGCCCACCCGTCCCGGTACCCCGGGACCACCACGATCTGGCCGGCCCAGGCACCTCCATCACCGTTATTGACGCAATGGCCTGCGGTAATGGCATAAGACGGCTGAATCAGGGTCCCGGAGCATACGTAATTGCCGTCCGGAAAAGCCATGAAGAGCTTGGTCAGCACGCGCCAGGGGTATTCATGGGTATTTCCCACAGGTACAATATCGGTGAAGTTTTCCAATTTATCGTCGCCGTTTTCCAAAATCGATGCCACGCCCTCTCTTCCCAGACTGGCGAGGGTCTGCATCACCGGGGCCATGGAACCGGACAGCGCCGAAGCCTCCAAAGGGGTTTCCTTGCCGGTCTTGGGATCGTAAACCACGGCCCGTTTCAACAGATCGGGATCGACGCCCCGGGACAGCGCCGATTTTTTCTCCGGAAAGGGCATGGGCATGGGAATATAACTCGAAAGATCTTCCGGGAGACGATCCACGTTTCGGGTGGCGCCTTCGTTTCCCGAGGCCATCCCGGCCACCACGGTGTCATCGACCACCGTGGCCACCACCGGGACAACGCGAAGTACATGGTTGGCCTGGGCTGTGCCTAAAAAAAGAAGACCCATGGACACCAACAAGGGCAACAACATCCGTAGAGACAATTTTTTCAACATAGCGCCCTCCTTTTTCCTGGTTTATATTATTCCATATCCGCGGAACTGATGTGCTCCGCTGTCTCGGCACATGCCGTTATTGGTTTTTCTCTTTTTCGTCTCTGGAAGTCTTATCCGGTGTTGCGGGTTGAATGGAAGGTTTCCGGGGATCTCCCCCTTCCTTGACCATGGGTTTTACGGTTTTTGGATTTGGTATGGGCATGGGCTTATACTCTTTGGGATCGACGGGCAGTTTCTGATCCTCTTCGTTTGCCAGTTTGCCCGAGCCCTGTCCGCCCGGGGTAACGGGCCCAGTTGCCTTTTCCGATGAGGTCCCCACGTCGGTTTCGGATTGGGAGCATCCCATCGAGACCATGCCGAACATCCAGAAAAAAAGGAGCATCGAAACCAGCAAAGAAAAAAAAGAAAAAACGCGCCCTTTCTGCTTTATTTTCATGGGAATCACCCTCCTTGAAAGAACCCTTTTTGGTGTTTTTTAAGGCGGTGAAAACGCCTGCTCCACAGCTGCCGGACTTATAGACGGGAAGAGCAAATATGCCTGGGCTTTAATATTTAGTTTTTTGTAAATATTGTGGAGACAATTGTCAAGAAAAATGATTCGGAAGCCATAAAAGGCATGTCCTTGCAAAAATGTTATTTCATTTTTTAAAGGAAATCCCCCGGGTCAATGGGTCCGTCCATGTCAGAAAAACCCATCCCAATCCCAAAAGAGAAAAGATGTCACGAAGGCGGCTGTGAACATGAAATTGAACCACATGGATCGTCCCTTGATCGGAAAATCTTCCCTTCAGGGAAATCTTCGCCGCATGTTCCGGAACGGCGCCGATCAGGCGGATTTCTTCTTTGAAGCAGGTTTTCAGGACCGGACCACGGGGTGTGGGGAGAAATTCGTTGCGGTCGATCTCGACGGGTTTGCCCATGCGACGGCCTTTGTCTTTCAGGGTCCTAATGAAATGGTTGTCGGCGGTGTAAGGACACTTTATCAACAAAATCGGAACAAAGAAGTACGCCCCCAAGAAGAAGAAAGAAGCCAAAAGGCGTGAAAGGGGCTTCCATCGGAAGGTTTTTGGTTTCGGCACATGGTATTTTAAAAAAACAGGGAAAAAGCCCACGCCGAGAAGCGTCAAGGCGAAACTGGGCCACGCTTCAGGCCAGAACCAGCCAAAGCCCATGGGCCTCCAGGTGAAGGGGGCCCAGAGATGCACGCCATTGGCCCACTTTATCTGGGTGGCATCCAGGAGCAGGTGGAAAAGCACATTGGCCGACAGGACCAGGAAGATCCGCTTTGCCCGGCGTGTCACAAGCGCCACGGCGGCGCACAAGAAAAGACATCCGAAAAAAGAGGCCTGCACAATGCAATAGGCCCGCAAATCGTAAAGATCGATCCCCGTGATTGCGGTGCGGACGACGCGCTGGAAAATCCAGGGCAGATCCGGAATGCAAAGGCCCAGAAAAACCCACCGGAAATCGGTCTCCTTAAAGACCGTTGGGCCGGTCCAGGCCTGGACACCGATGTGGGCAAGGGTGTTGGGCATAAAACCATTCCTTCATCCCCATCCCGCGCATTGGGCTTGAATTCTTTCCAAATTCGTATACCCTAGCAGCAATTCAAGGAGAAGTCCATGGGAAAGCCTGTCCCTGACATTTCTTTTCGGGATGGGGCTTACCCTTTTTCCCCTGTGGTTTCAGCGTTTGAAAGGGCCCGTTGATGAAGCCCCTGGTCGCCATTGTCGGGCGTCCCAATGTGGGGAAGTCCACGCTGTTCAATCGAATCACCCAAAAAAAGGACGCCCTGGTGGATGATCGGGCGGGGGTGACCCGGGACCGGCATTACGGAGAGGCTGCCTACAACGGCCGGGAATTCATCCTGGTGGACACCGGCGGGTTCACGGACACGGACGCATCGGGGCTGGCGCCCGACATCCTGGAACAGATCGCCGCCGCCGTGGAGGAGTCCGACATGGTCATCCTGGTGCTGGACGGCAAAGGCGGGATCTCCCCTTTTGACCAGGACGTGCTCCGTTTCCTGCGCCCCGTTAAAAAGCCGGTCCTTTTCGCCGTCAATAAAATCGACGGTCCCGAACAAGAAGACCGGCTGCACGATTTCCACGCCCTGGGTGCGGAGACCCTTTTCCCCCTTTCCGCCGAACATGGATACGGATTTCACGATTTCATGGATCGCCTCGCCGGCGAGCTGGACCGGCTCGGCCCCGGGCCCGGGCCCGAGCCTCCGGAGGCGGCCGTCAAACTGGCCGTGGTGGGCCGCCCCAACGTGGGCAAATCCTCTCTCATCAACCGCCTGCTCGGAGAGAATCGTCTCCTGGTAAGAGACGCTCCAGGAACCACCCGGGATGCCGTCGACACCCTTGTTCAAGTCCGGGACAAAGCCTATCTCTTCATCGACACGGCCGGAATCCGCCGCAAGTCCAAGGTTCGAAAAAAACTGGAAAAGTTCTCCGTCATCAAGGCCCTGAAAGGCCTTGAACGGTGCGATGTGGCCGTGGTGATGCTGGATGCCGAGGAAGGGGTCACGGACCAGGACATCCGGATCGCCGGCTACGCATACGAGAGAAAATGTGCCATCCTGTTTGTCTTCAACAAGTTCGACCGCGTCCGGAAGGAGGCCGGGGCGGCCAAGCGGCTCATCCGGCGGCTTCGCCTGGAGGCGCGATTTTTGGGATTTGCCCCCATCTTGACGGTCTCGGCAAAGACCGGCTTCCGGGTCAAGCGGATCTTCGAGATGGCAGACGAGATCCACAGCCAGTATACCCTGCGCATCGGCACCGGCGCGGTCAACCAGATTTTTCAAAAGGCGCTCCAGAACAAGGAACCGCCGCTTTTCAAGGGGAAACGGATCCGGTTTTACTATGCCACCCAGGCGTCCACAAGGCCGCCCACCTTTGTTGCTTTCGTCAATTTCCCGGAGGGCATCCACTTTTCCTATCAACGCTATCTGCTCAACCGGATCCGAGACCAGGCCCGGCTCGACAAGACCCCCATCCGGATCCTGTTTCGAAAGCGCACGGGAAAGAAACGTCATGGACCTGTTTAGCACCCAAAAGGCCGGGTCCGATTCCGGGCACATTCCCCTGGCCGAGCGCATGCGGCCCAGGACCCTCGAGGACCTCATGGGCCAGGAACACGTGACGGGACCCGGCGCCCTGATCCGGCGGGCCGTCGAAAAGGACCGGATCTTTTCCATGATCCTGTGGGGGCCCCCGGGATGCGGCAAAACCACCCTGGCCAGGATCCTCGCCCGAAAGACCCGGTCCCATTTTCTCCAGTTTTCCGCCGTGCTCTCCGGCATGAAGGAGATCCGCTCGGTGATCGCCGAGGCGCAAACCCAAAGGCACCTTCATGGGAAGAAGACGATCCTTTTTGTGGATGAGATCCACCGTTTCAACAAGGCCCAGCAGGATGCCTTCCTGCAGCATGTGGAAAGCGGGTTGATCACCCTCGTGGGCGCCACCACGGAAAACCCTTCTTTCGAGGTGATTCCGCCCTTGCTTTCCCGATGCCGGGTCATCCTCCTGCGACCCCTTTCCGCGGAAGCCATCGGCCGTATCATCGACCGGGCCCTTTCCGATGGGGAGAAGGGGCTCGGGAAACTGGGCCTGACGCTGGCGCCCGAAGCCCGCGCCCATCTCATCCGCATGGCCGACGGAGACGCCCGGACGGCCCTCAACGGCCTGGAGCTGGCTGTATCCGTGGTTTTTTCCGAAAAACAGGGGCAAAAAGGGGAAAAAAGGCTGAGCATCGGCATCAAAGACCTGGAAGAGGCCCTCCAGGAAAAGGCGCTGCGCTACGACAAGTCCGGGGAAGAACACTACAACCTCATCTCGGCCCTGCACAAGAGCCTGAGGGGAAGCGATCCGGATGCGGCCCTCTATTGGCTGGCGCGCATGCTTACGGCAGGGGAAGATCCCCTTTACATCGCCCGGCGGATGATCCGCTTTGCGGCGGAAGACATCGGCTGCGCAGACCCCATGGCATTGACCGTGGCCGTGAACGCCATGGAGGCGTTCCGGTGCGTGGGCCCGCCGGAAGGGGAGCTGGCATTGGTGGAAGGGGCCGTCTATCTGGCCACGGCCCCCAAGAGCAACCGCCTCTACACGGCCTACGAAAGGGTCAAAGAGACCCTCCAAGAGACGGGATCCCTCCCGGTGCCCCTGCCCCTTCGAAACGCCCCCACGCCTCTCATGAAATCCCTGGGATACGGCAGGGGCTACCGCCTGCCCCACGACTTTGAAGGGGCCCATGTACAGCAGGACTACCTTCCGGAACCCCTCAAGGGAAAACGCTTCTACGTTCCCACGGACAGGGGATACGAGGCCACCATCAAGAAGCGTCTGGAAACATGGCAAGGCCTTTTGAAAACCGGACCAAAGGAACCCAAAACCAAGCTCTAGAGCTTCACTTCGGGATCCCCCTTCTCCAGGACGAATCGTCGCAGGGGTCCGTGTTGGATGGGCACGCTTCCCGGATAAAAGGTCTGCTCCACGAAGACGATGCGCCCTTCACGTTCCATCAGAACAACCGTTGAGGATCGCGTTCCGTAAGCGGGGCTTTTAATGAAGATGGGAGAAAGGATCCGCTCCCAGGGCTTTCCCACGCCTGTATCCGGAAGTTCGGCATCCGGCGGCCGCCGGCAATCGGTCAGAAGGGACAGGAGCCTCTCTTCCAGGGGTTTCCCCTGGCCTGCGATGGCTTCGGAAAACAGGTGCCTGCCCCGACGCACCTTGGGCCAGGGCGTGTCGAGAAGATGGTTGCACAAGGCGTGAATTCCCCGGGAAACGGCGTGGATCCCATGGCAGCGGTTGGAAAACCAATAAAGGCCGGTGTCGTCGCCCACGAGCAGGTTGAAGGGGTTGTAGGCGTCCTTCTCCTGGGCCACGCGTTCAAGGTAGGCCCTGGCCGGCGTTTTTCCCAGCACGAACCGGGCCACCAGCATCCCCCTGGAACGCACCCGGCTTCGAACCGCCGCCGGATCCCGGTAATTGGTCACTGCACCCAGGCGGCCCCGCCGGGTGACGGCAAGCCATGTGCCCCCCTGTTTCAGGTCCCGTCCGGCAAGGACATGGGGGGCGTCTTCCCAAAAAGTTGCCCCCTGCGTGGGCCGATCGTAGAATTCATCCCGGTTGGCCGCCACAATGAGCCGGTACCGGGGATGGACCTCATAGGCCAACAGGATAAGGCACATGGGTTCCGAGGGCTCTTTTGTTAAGGGTTCTTTTCACCGGGCTCCAGCGCGGTATTAAGTCTGAGGAACTCTTCCACTTCAAGGGTTTCGGCCCGGCGCCCGGGGTCGATCCCGGATCGCTCCAGGGCCTGCTCGGCCAGGTCCGCGGTCAACCCCAGGCCGCTTTGGAACAGGGCGTTCTTCAAGGTCTTGCGACGCTTTCCAAAAGCCGCCCGGACAATCTGAAAAAAGCGCTTCTCCGTTTCCGGAGAAAGCCCCCCTTTTTCATGGAAGACGATTTCCACCACTTTCGAGTCCACCTTGGGCCTTGGAAAAAAACGGGCGGCCGGCACGTCGAGCAGCGGCCGCACCCGGGCCGCATATTGGATCAGAATCGACAGTCTCCCCCGCGCCTTCTTCCCCGGGGGCGCCATGATCCGTTCGGCCACCTCTTTCTGGAGCATCACAACGGCGCGGGAAAGGCCTTTCCGGGCCCCGACCAGCCGCACCAAGACCGGTGTGGAGATATTGTACGGGAGATTTCCCAAGACCACCAGCTTGTTGCCGGCAGCACGGGCGATTTCTGGAATATCCACCTTCAGGA
>JALVQN010000211.1 GCA_027025555.1 Desulfobacterales bacterium | reverse complement strand
CTTTACGGCCGATCGGGGTTGTGCGAAAACGCCTCCACACGTACCCTCTCCGAATCACATGGAACTCCAAAAACATGATACAAGAAACTCGTGGACATGATGGCCTTCCTCCTTGATTGGATTCGCGTTCATCAAGAAGGAAACCGGATTGTCCACTTTTTTCAATCCCAAAAGTACGCTAAAACCGGATGAACCGGAATTTGATAAAGCGGCAAGAAATCCATGATTTGAGAAAAAATGGTGGAGTCTTGATTCATCCGGGCAATCCTCCTGACGGGAAATTTGGATCAGAAGGATTACCAGTTCGCTCAAACCGATTTCAAATCGATTCCACCCGTTTTGGTCAAATTGCCAAAGAACTCTAATAGGTTATAGACTTTTTGAAAAATTTAACCGGACACTACTGATCCGGATGCACTCTATAACAAGCAGCAAAATAGGTCAAAAAAGAGGGGATTCAGGAAAAGGCTCACGGTGGCCAGAATCCGAACATCTTGACGGTCTCAAACGCCTAATGATCTCTTCGAAACTGCCTCGCCTCTTGAGCAAGGGGCTCAATGGACATGACCGGTTGCACCCGCCTTGCATGGCGCCGGTTTCCCGGAGTCTCGGGGCCTACTTTTTCGCTTCAATCCCATAGGGCTTCGACCTCAAATACACCTGATCCGCCAGATCGGCTTCTCCGTATTTCAGGGCGTAGCTTTTGATCAGGAACACGGGAACACTCAAAGGGAGCAGGCCTTTTTTGTACCGGTTCACGGCCTCTCGAAGCACCTGCCTTTCCCATGGCTTCAACCGGTTTTTCAAATAGGCGGTCATGCGTTGCAAGACGCGGATGTGCTTGGCCGGGGTGGCTTTCAGGGAAAGCGCTTCCAGGAGCAAGGCTTCGTATGGACCCAAGAGCTCCTCAACGGGCTTCTGTTTCCCTTCAGCGAGCAGCTTCTCCATATGCCGAAAGTGTTTCCCGCTGTGGGACCGGACAAGCATGCCGTGGGTCCCATGGAAGGCCAAAAGCGTCTCCAGGGTCTTTTCCCCGGAAAGGGCCTCCCGCCATCGTTTCAGGGTAAAAACGCGTTCGAGGAAATTGTCTCGCCGTTGAAGGACATGGAGGCCTTCGTCTTCTTCCACGGGGATGCGGGGGAAATGAGCCCTGAACATCGCCGCAAAGAGGCCCTGCCCCTTTCTTGCGCGCAGACCCTTGCCCGGGTAGATCTTCACCCCTTTCACCCCGCATGAAGGCGATCGGCTTTTAAAGATGAACCCGCTTAAATCATCCGCTTCCAGCGCCGCGATCCGCTGTTGGGCCCACGCGGTCATTTTCTGCGTGTGGTCCTGACCGCTAAAAAGCGTGACCAGCCGCGGCGCTTGGCATGTCCCGGTCAACCGCATGGCTTCACGGGGAACCCCCAGGCCGCATTCCATTTCCGGGCAGACCGGCACCCACACCACGTATCGTCCCAAGGTATCGGTGAGGAATCGATCCAACCGGTGATCCCCGTCATAGCGGACCCTTTCGCCTAAAAGGCACCGGCTCACACCGAGCTTGAGGGGGGCATTCATGGGGCCACCTTCTTGAAAAGCGGTAAAAAAGAATCCATGCAAAAAGGGCGTTGACGGCAAGGGTCAAACTGATCTACCGTCAAACCAGCAATTGCCACGGATATCAAGAGGGTTTCTTTATTTTTTTTAAAGCCGTGACTCGACCCCATGGCGATCTATTGAAACGCCCTTTGCGGAGGACCGATGCGATACCCGAAAGAGATCATCCTCAAAAACGGCCAAGAGGCCGTTATCCGGCATCTGGAAAAGACCGACGAAGAGGGCCTGCGGGAGTTTTACGCCCGTATCCCGGAAACCGACCGGTGGTATATGCCCTATGACGTGACGGATCCCTCCGTCATTTCCAAATGGATCGACGGCATCGATTCAGGAACCGTCTATTCCATCGTGGCCCTTTCGGATGAGAAGATCATCGCGCACGCTTCTCTCCATCTGCGGGGATTCGGATATACCGCCCATGTGGGCCGACTGCGCATCATGGTATCCCCCGGACATCGGCACAAACGCCTCGGGACCTGGATGCTGCTCGACCTCATCCAGCTGGCCATGGACAAGGGGCTCAGGGAACTCAGGGCCGACTTCGTGGCCGGTGTCGAAGACGCCGCCATCGATTCTGCAGTGAAACTCGACTTCTTTAAAAGCGCCGTCCTTAAAGACTATGCCAAGGATCCGAAGGGCCAACGCCACGACATGATCATCATGATCAAGCGCCTTCACAAGGACTGGGGCGATTTTTAAAAAGCCATCAGGCCATGGCCGAAAGTTTTCAAAAAGAACTCCTGTGGCCCACGCCCAATGGAAATGTCCGGGTGCGTTCCTTTTGCACGTCCGAAGAGATTCGGGAGTTTCTTTTCGATCCCGAATTCAAGGCGTATGCCCAATACAAGTCCCTTTACACCAGACGGGAAACCCTGGAAGACAAGGCCGCGTCCCCGGACACCAATGTGACGCTTGCCCTGTCCACCCGGAAGCACATCATCGGCTTCGGCGTGCTGGACCCCCCGGAACCCGACGAGCGTTGGGCCGCCCTGGGCCCCGGCATGATGATGGAGGTCAAGGCCATCGAGGTGTGCCGGAGCTGGCGCACCTTTCGCGTGGCCGGGAAAATCCTCAAGCTCACCCTGGATCATCCCCGCATCGAGGACGTGGTGGCCTACATGGTGGGCTATTCCTGGACATGGGATCTGGAGGGCACGGGTTTGTCCGCCCAGCAATACCGAACCCTGCTGATCCGGCTCTTCAAGCCCTTTGGCTTTGACGTCATGGAAACCAACGAACCCAATATCGCCATCAGGCCCGAAAACCTGTTCATGGCGCGCATCGGCAAACAGGTATCCCCCCAGGACCAACACCGTTTCAAGTGGCTCCGATTCGGCATTTTACAGGAAAAGGGCACCTGACTAACCGGAAACACATCCTTTGGACGATCCCGGAGAAAGCATCCAAACTCCGAATCCCGCCCCCAAAGGACCCCGCTTTCGCCCGCTCGAGTCCCGGCCCGGGCAGGGGACTTGACCGGCGGTTCCCGGGCTGATAAAGAGGGCTTCCGACTTTCACTTTTATCTCCAAAGGAGGCCGCTTCGTGATCGAGGTCGAAAATTTATCCAAATATTACGATGGGTTCTGTGCGGTCGACCGCATCGACTTCTCGATTCAAAAAGGGGAGATCGTGGGCCTTTTGGGGCCCAACGGTGCCGGGAAAACCACCACCCTTCGCATGCTCACCGGGTATCTCCCCCCCACCTCCGGGAACATCAAGGTCAACCACCTTTCCATCCTCACCGACGCCATTGAGATCAAACGCCTCATGGGGTATTTGCCCGAATCGGCCCCCTTGTACCGGAACATGCTTGTCTTGGATTACCTGGAGTACGTGGCCCGTGTCCGGGGCCTGGATGAAAAAAGACGCCTTCACCGGATTCAGGAGCTGTCAGAGGTGTGCGGCATCCAAGAGATCATGCACTTTGCCATCGGAGAACTCTCCAGGGGCCTCAAACAACGGGTGGGCCTGGCACACGCCATGCTGGGCGATCCGGAAATTTTGGTGCTCGATGAACCCACTTCAGGACTCGATCCCAACCAGATCGTGGAAATTCGGGATATCATCCGGCGGGCCTCCCGGGAAAAGACCATTATCCTGTCCACCCACATCCTCAGCGAGGCCGAGGCCACCTGTGACCGGGTGATCATCATTCACCGGGGAAAGATCGTGGCCGACGATGACACCCAGGCCCTCCAGGAGATCTCCGGGCTGGATCAGGTGGTCCTCCTCTCCCTGCGCCATGCCCGGGCCGATGCGGCCATATCGAGGCTGAAAGCCGTGGAAGGGATCCTGGACGTCCAGGAAGTCGGCAGGCCCGACACGGAAACCCTGTCCCTATCCCTTCGGTGCCGGGAGGGGTCTGACCCGCGTGAAGATCTCTACCAAGCCATCAAGGCCACGGATTGGAGCCTGATCGAACTGCATCAGCAGACCCAGAACCTCGAAACCATATTCCGAGAACTCACCCGGGAGGATTGAAATGGGACCCCTCGTCGCCATCATCGGAAAAGAAATCAAGGATTACTTCGTTTCCCCCATCGCCTATATCGTCATTGCCGTCTTTCTCATGGTAACCGGCTGGCTCTTCTTCACCACCTTCTTCCTGTTCAATCAGGCGGACATGCGTAACTTCTTCAACCTCCTCCCCATGACCTTTTCCTTCGTGATTCCTGCGGTGACCATGCGCCTTTTTTCCGAAGAACGCGCTGCGGGATCCCTTGAAGTGTTGCTCACCCTCCCTGTCCGGTTTTCGGACGTGGTCATGGGCAAGTTCCTCTCCGCCGTCCTCTTTGTGGCGGCCCTCCTCCTCCCCACCGTGACGTATCCCATCGTCATCGCCTTCCTCGGGGATCTGGACTGGGGCCCTGTCATGGGCGGATTCGCCGGTGCCCTCCTCCTGGGGGCGGCTTTCTCCGCCATCGGGCTCTTCGCCTCCGCCCTTACCACAAACCAGGTCATTGCCTTTATCCTGGGGGCGCTTATCTGTTTTTGCCTCACCGTCCTCGACAAGATGCTTTTTTTCCTCCCGGATTCGTGGCTGGGCGCCGTCGCCTACCTGGCAGCCGACCCGCACTTTGGAAACATCGCCAAGGGTGTCATCGACTCCCGGGATATCCTCTATTTCTTCAGCGTCATGTTCATCGCCCTGTATGCCGCAACCCTCGTGATGCAGGATCAAAAATAAAGGATCTGTGATGTCCAAACGCCGAACCGCAGGCAGATACGCCAAGTTCTTGCTTTATATCCTCGCCGTGGTGCTCATCAACATCGCCGGCATCACCCTGTTTTTCAGGGTGGACCTGACGAAAGACAAGCGCTATTGTCTGTCGGACGCCAGCCGACAGGTGGTCTCCACCCTTTCGGAACCCTTGACCATCCATGTCTTTTTCACCAAAAACCTCCCGGCGCCCCATAACCAGACGGAGCGATACCTCAAGGACCTCCTGGAAGCGTATGCGGCCTCGGCCAACCGCTTTTTCAACTTTCGGTTCTTCGATGTCAATCCGGAAGGGGAAGGGGTCGACCCTTCGAGCCGGCAAAACCGGAAAATGGCCGAAGCTTACGGGATCCGCCCCTTGCAGATTCAAACGGTGGAGCAAGACGAGATCAAGTTCAAAAAGGCCTACATGGGGCTGGTGTTGATCCACGGGGATATCGTGGAGCGGATCGGGGCCATCACCGCCACCGATGACCTGGAATACCGTTTGACCACCGCCATCCAGAAGCTCAACAACAAGGTCAGCGCCCTGCTCAACTTGAAAGGCAAGATCCGGGTCACCCTGATTCTCTCCTCTTCCCTGGAATCCGTGGCCCCCCACATGGGGATCAAGGCCCTTTCCGATTACCCCGAATCCATCGCCAGGATCGTGGATCGACTCAACGCCAAGCTCTACGGAAAGCTTGAATATCTTCACGTGGACCCATCGAAGGATGCAAAGGCCGAAGCCCTCTTGTCCAAATATAACGTCTTGCAGTTGAAATGGCCGGCCCTTTTTAACGGAAAGATCAAAGCCGGCAAAGGCGCCATCGGGATGGTCCTGTCCCATGGCGACCAAAAGGTGGAATTGCCCCTGTTGAGCGTCTTCCGGATCCCGGTCATCGGAACCCGATACGAATTGGCCGATCTGAACCGCGTGGAGGAGATGCTCAATACCGGCATTGAACGCCTCATTCACATCAATGCGGACCTGGGATACATGGCCGACCACGGTACGCCCGCGCCGTTCGGAAGCGGGATGCCCGGGCAAAGGGACCGAAATGCCCTGGCAAACTTTTCCCGACTGGCTTCCCAGGGATATGCCATCAAACCCATCCGGGTCCTCGAGGAACCCATCCCGGCCAACCTGGGATGCCTGATCATCGCAGGCCCCACCGAACCGCTTTCCGACTATGCGCTCTTCCAGATCGACCAGGCCCTGATGCGGGGCACCAACCTCATGCTTCTTCCCGACGCCCTGAAGGAAGCCACGGGTCCCCAGGCCATGATGTTCGGAGGGGGTCAGGTCCTGCAGCCCTTTGACTCCGGCCTCGAAAAGCTGTTGTCCCACTGGGGCGTCACCCTCAAAAAATCCCTGGTGCTGGATGAACATTGCTTCAAGCAGAGTCTTCCCCGGGAGCAGGGGGGCGGTGAACAACCGCTCTATTTTGCCCCCATCATCAAAGACCAAAACATCGACAAAACGCTGGATTTCATGAAATCCATCAAGGCGATCGTGGCGGTCAAGGTGTCCCCTTTGAGCGTGGATGAAAAGAAGCTGAAGGAAAACGGCATCCGGGTCTATCCGCTCCTTTCATCTTCAAAAGACGCCTGGGAGTTGCAAGACCGCATCGTCCTCAATCCCATGTTTCTCCGGCCGCCGGCTTCCAAAGATCGCAAAGGCAAAAAAACACTGGCATTGCTTCTGGAAGGTCGATTCTCCAGTTACTTTGCCGGGAAGCCGATCCCTGAAAAACCCGAAGCCCCCGATAAGGCCCGGGAAAAGGAAAAAAGAAAGGATACGTCCCAACAGGATTCCGATGTGTCCCGGATTCAAGCGGAAAAAGCCTTCCTGTCCAAGGGAAAGCCGGCCCGGATATTCATCATGGCCTCTTCGGAGATGCTCAAAGACAATGTCCTGGATCCGGAAGGCAAAACCGAAAACGCTGTTTTCATCATGAACCTTCTGGATTACTTGAACGACCGGGAGGCCATCGCCGTCTTGCGGGGAAAGAAGGCCCGCTTCAATCCCCTCCGTGAAATCAGTGGCTTCACCAAGACCATGGTCAAGAGTCTCATGGTCATCGGACCGCCGGTGATGGTGGTCCTTTTCGGGCTGGGGGTATGGGCTGCCCGCGCCCGGAGGAAAAAGCGGATCCAGGAAATCTACATGAAACAGGCCGGTTAGCCCCCGGCCCGGGCCAAGCAAGCCCTGTTCGTTTTGGGAGAACGCATCCGATGAAAACCAGGCTCGAATACCTCCTTCTTGTCATAGTCATCGTGGCGGCGGCGGCGTACCTGATGTTTCGGGAGTCCGACCGCACCCGATACGTGCTGCCGAAGCTGCCTGAAGTCTCGGCCACGGCATTGACCCGGCTCGAAATCCTCAAGGGAAACGACACCATCGTGTTGAGCAGAAAAAAGGACCGCTGGTATCTGTCCCCCGGGGACGTCCCGGCGGACCGGGAAAAGGTGGCCGACCTTCTGGATGCCGCGGCCGCCCTTTTTCTTTCGGCCCGGGTCTCTGAATCGAAAAATTACGCCCGTTACGATCTTGGAGAGGATAAAAGGATCCACGTGAAAGCCTTTGCAGGCGGCACGGTGAAGCGGGAGTTCGACATCGGCAGCACTGCATCCACCTTTCGTCACACCCATGTGAAAATCGCCGGGGACCCCAATGTGTACCAGGCCCAGGGCAACCTGAAGGCCAAGTTCAACGTCACTGTGGCAAGCCTCCGGGACAAGACCGTTTTGTCCTTTGAAAAGGCGGATGTCCGGGAACTTTCCATCACCTTTCAGGGAAAATCGCTCCGGCTGATTCGACCGGGAAAAACCGAAAAACCCGCCGCAAAAGGAGAGAACGCCTCCAAGGAAAGTCAAAAGGCGCCGCAAAAGGAAGGGGATGCCTGGCAGACCCAAGACGGCAAACCGGTCGATGCAGCAAAAATCACCCACATCCTCTCGTCGCTGACGGGTCTGAAATGTCAAGACTACATCCAGGGCTCAAAAAAGGAAGACTTCAAAGACCCGGAAATCGAAATCGTTGTGACGGGGAAGGCAAAACACGTCCTGAAGCTTTTCAAAAAGCAAAAAAAGGAAGCAAAGACCCGTCCGGGCATCTCCTCCGACAACGCCTACCCTTTCCTCATCGCCGATGGACAGATCAGGGCCGTCACGGCCTTGGTCCAGGACATGAACAAGGCAACGCCTGAAAATTAGCCGGGCGCGCCTGTCATCTTCTTTTTGGCAACATCCAGATGAAGGGCAACCCGGCCAGGCCCAGCACGGCACTGACCAGGTAGGTGGCCTGAAGCCCGATGCCGTCGGCGATGAACCCCACCCCCACCGTGACGGCGGAACGCGCCGTGAAGGAGACCATCATGAAAAACCCGTTGGCCGCGGCCGGGCTCGAGGTGCTGTGCTCCTGCACCAGCGCCAGCATCACCGGTGTCGTGGAAAGCAGGGTAAATCCCATCACAACGACGGAGACCAGCCGGAGCCAGCCGTCCAGCACCGAGACCAAGACCAGGGCCAGGGGCGCGCCCACCATGGAGGCGAAAAGGATTTTCCTTCGGCCCAGCCGGTCGCTCAGGATCCCCGACAACAAAACACCCCCCACCCCGGCACTCTCCAGCAGCGTCAGCGAAATCCCGGCCAGCCAGAGATCGCCGGTGTGAATCTTGATGAAGGTGGGCAAAAAGGGGGTCATGCAGGCGTGCATGAAGCCGCGGGCCACCAGGATGCCGGTCAGCGGCAGGAGAACGTGCCGCATCTTCTGCCAGGTTCGAACCAGGGACACGTCCTTTTTCACAGGAGTGTTCATGGGCACGTCCTTGAGGTGGAAAAAGAGCCACAGGGAAGCCAGAAGACCGAATCCCATGACGGGGTAAAAGCCTTCCAGCCCCAGAAGAGAGACCGCGCCCACTGCAGCCATGGGCCCCAGGGTCCGGGCCAATTCGCCGCCCACCATGAACCAGCTCATCCCCATGCCCTTTTGGTCCCCGGAAAAGTTGGCCACCAATACCGGGGCGGGGACATGGAAGACGGCCACGCTGATGCCGGCAAGCCCCAGGAGGATAAGGAGCACGCCGTAAGTGGGAGCCACTCCGATGAGGCTCATGGTCACGGCGGTGACCGCCGGGGCCAAAACGATGAACCCTTTTACGCTCACCCGGTCGGCAAGCACACCGATGAAAGGATTCAACAGGGAAGGAAGCTGCATCACCGTGGACAAAAGACCGGCCCGGGTCAAAGACAAGGAGAGCTTCTGGATGAGAAGCGGAAGCAGGGGGGATAAAAAGCCCGAGTAGATGTCATGGACCAGATGGCACAACGAAAGGACCAACACGGTCCCCCGGTGAAAGGATCGGGATTCCGGCAGGTCCTGGGAGGTGTCCCGGGGTGTTTGCATCGGTTTTCCTGTCTGTTCCAAAGGGGCGCTCAATGGACGCCTTCAAAACCGGTTTGAAAGCCTTCCTCGTCAATTAAAATCGAGACTCTCAGGCTCCTTAGTACCGGCACTTTTCCATGTCAATTGAAGTGTGACACTTTTTAACGGTATTTTTATGCTTGTGGGGAACATGCCGGTGCCGATTCTGCATTTTTTCGCGCTCCAGGCGGCCCTTTCAGGGTTGATCTGTCCCCCCAAAGAGGATATAAGCTCCCAAAATGACTCCAAGAGAAAAAAATACGGGCTTCAGACCGGTTCAAAAATACGTTTTTGACCTGGTATAAGGATTTCGGGTCAATGAGAAAAAAGGGAAAGATTTTCTTTTTACGGGAAACAGGAGCACTTCTGTGCCTCATGGCCGTTGCCGGCGTGCTTTTTTCCGCCGGCCGGGCCGGCGGAACCCGCCTGAAACGGCATCGCTACCGGCAGACTGAGGGAAAGGAGACCTTTCACTACATTCGGGAGGAAGATCATCAAGACCCGATGACGGTGCGGGTCATGGAGCCGGAAAATACCTTCATCACCGTATGCAACAGCGCCGGCCAGACCTTCCAGTGGCAATTCATCAACACCCACACCCGGATCACGGCCAAGCGCAATAAAGACACGATTCACCTCACCGGGACCTTCAAAGGGCGCCCCATTGACAAACGGGTGTCCGTGGGGGAGCTCTCCTGGTACCAGGCGGCCCCCAACGCCCTGGGGCACATGGCCGCCACCGGGAAGGCGGAGGACACCTTCTGGATGATCCGGCCCGATACCTTGAAACTCCTTCGGCTCAAAGCCTGTCGATTGGAGCCGGAGGCCATCACGGTGGGCGGCCGGCGCGTCCTGGCCAACAAAGTCCGGATCACCCTGACCGGGCTCCTCGAAAAGTTGTGGCGCGCCCACTATTGGTTCAGACGCTCAGACGGCGTTTTCCTCCAGTACAAGGGCGTCAACGGCCCGCCGGGAACCCCGGAAACCCTGATCCAACTGGTGGATTGAGCTTCCCGGCCCGCCCGATTCTCAACCTTTAAGGCCTGTGCCGGCCGATGATTTGATGTTGTCAACACCGCGGCCGCGGGTGTATGAATGGAGGCCATGGCGTCCGGCGGCGCCATATCCATGAAGGGACAGGGACTTCCATACCCGACAAGACGGGCCTGGAGGCAAAGGGCCTTTCCCAATGCGTCCAGCCCATGGAGGGGGGACATTGAACGAATTCTATTTTCCGGATCTTTCAGAAAAAATCGTCTTGATTTATCTTGGCAGCCGGACTTCCGAGGAGAGCGTGGTCCTTGAAGACGTGGCCTTTCAGATCCAGGGCGATAAAATCTTCATGGTGGGACGCATCGCCGAAGGCACCACGCCCAACGACTGGGCCTCCGGCGTGTCGACGGCCATCGCCTGGGACCGCATCGAACAATACCTGGTCTTTGATTCCCTCCAGGAATATATGGACCGGGTCGCCCGCTCTTATTCAGAAGGCAATTTCCACTGAAACGCATGGAGGATGAAAAAGGCACGCTTTTCCACTCCCGGAGGACCCTCCGATTTCCTCGATGGCCTCTCCAAGATGTGCGCCGTCTTCTGGGGGCCTGACCCCTTTTTTTGCAAAGCACTCCTGGATTCCCGCTGGTGGGCGCCCTTTGTGCGGTTGAAGGCCGATATCCCCTATTCTCCCCGCGACGCCGTTTCTCTCGCGCAACAGGAAATCCACGCCTTTTCAGAGCCTGATTTACTCTTCGGGCACTTGGAAGAGGCCTATGTCCGGCTCTTCGTGAATCGGAAGGGGCCTCTTTCCGCTTATCTGTACGCTTCTTGTTACGAGGGCGAAGAGGCCTTGATGATGGGACCTCCGGCCGTGGAAATGAAGAAACGGCTGGCCGGGGCCGGGCTGGATGTGGCCCAGGACCGCACGGAACCGCCCGACCACCTGTGCATCCAGCTGGAGTATCTCTACTTTCTCCTGGAGCAGGGATGGATGAGCTCCCGGGGGGATCTTCTGGAAGAAGCCGCAGCCTTTACCCGGAGCGCCTTATTGCCATGGGTTTCGGTCGTCACTGCAAGACTCAATGAAGGAGAAACGGGCTGTCCCTTCTATGGATTGTCCGCCTCAATCCTTCTGTCCTTTTTACAGTTTATTTCGGCTGTCACGCCTGCAAACGCTACCGACCTCCCGTGAGCGATCCGAAAAGGATCAGGGGAGGGCCGAGACCCCGGGTACCGGATCGGACCAGGGGTCTCGGTGGGAAGGGAGGAATGAGGGAGGCAGACCTCATACCTCACTGGGGCGCTTTGATGCGATAGGATCCGTCTTTGTTATAGGTCACTTCGGCATCCAGGAAATAGACCTCCTTGATATCAGGGCGAAGATCCTTAACCATGTAAAAGGATTCGCCGCTCCTGGCGCCGGTGGCGCAAACAAAGACGATGGGTTTGTCCGCAGCCAGTGTCTTGATCTGTTTTTCCAGATCATCCACGGGAATATTGACGGCCGTCTTGAAATGGCCCGCCTTGTATTCCTCCGGATCCCGGACATCGATGAGATAGATGCTGTTGGGATTTTCCGACAGGATCTTTTCGAAAGAGGCGATGTCAATGGTGCCCTCGGCGGTGCCGGTTTTAATCGTAACCGGTGCGGGGGCGGCCGTTGCAGCCGCCGCCTTCTTCCATGCCGGGTATCCGGCGGCAAAGACCTTGACCTGGGTGTATCCCAGCTTGACCGCCTTCCTGGCGGCCTGATGACTCAGCTTTCAGGTATAGCCTCCGCAATAAAAGACCAAGAGGGCTTTCTTGTCTTTGGGCAGCCGATCCTTGAACTTGTCGAACTGCCTGGCCGGAATGCTGACGGCACCCGGGATATGGCCCTTGTCATATTTGGCGCGCTTGGGCCGGGCATCGACGAGGGTCATGGGGACCCTGGCTTTCATCTTTTCCAAAAGCCAACTGATTTCCACGACCGTATAGGTTTCAGGGTCTTTTTCCCAGGCCGGAAAACCGTCGGCAAAGACCTTGACCTGGGTGTATCCCAGCTTGACCGCCTTCCTGGCGGCCTGATGACTCAGCTTTCAGGTGGGGCCCCCGCAGTAGAAGATCAAAAGGGTCTTCTTATCCTTGGGCAGCCGATCCTTGAACTTGTCGAACTGCCTGGCCGGAATGCTGACGGCCGTGGGAATGTGCCCCTTGTCGTACTTGGCCCTTTTCGGCCGGGCATCGACGATCATGACACCCTTGGGTTGGGGCATCACGGCATACTGTTTCACGAAGTCGATGTTCACCGTGTCGTGGAACCACCACTCGGGCTTTGCTTTTGCCGGGGTTGCCGTCTTTTGGGGGGCGGCGCACCCCATGAGCAATGCGCCCACCACCAGGGCCGCCAGCGGCAGCCAAAGGGTGCCTTTCCATCGTCTCATGACGTAAGCTCCTTTCTTTTTAGGGTTGTGGTCCGGCTCAGGTCCGTTCTTCCATGGGAGTCTTCCAGAACGCCTTCGGCATGTGAACCCCGCCCGGCAGGGTGGGGATTTTGGGCCAGTCCAGAAGGCGGGTTCCGGCCCAATAATAGATGTTCGGTCGGGTATCGAACACGGGATTGATCACCTGGACCAGCCGTTCCTCTTTCATCAACCGGCTGACCCGGCTTTCAGGATCGTTGAGGTCTCCGAAAATGCGGGCCTTGGTGGGACAGGTGATCACACAGGCCGGTTCTTCCCCCCGTTTGAGGCGGTGTTCACAAAAGTCGCACTTGTCGGCCGTATGGCTGAGGGGATTCCTGTAGCGCGCCCCATAAGGGCATGCCGTCACACAGTTGCCGCACCCGATACACTTTGCCGGATCGATGACCACCAGACCGTCTTCCTGTTTATAGGTGGCCCCCACCGGGCAGGCCGCCACACAGGAAGGTGCGTCACACTGCATGCACTGCCCGGGCTGAAACTGGGTGCGCCTGCCTTTGACACCTCCGGTGTGGCGGACCCAGTTCCGCCAGAACCCCTCCGGGACATTGTTTTCCACCTTACAGGCGATCATGCATGCCTTGCAGTCGAAACACTTGAAGGTGTCGATGACGATGGCATATTTTTTATGAGGCTTGCTTTTCATCGGCCGTCCTTATCCTTTTCAATGCGGAACGGGGGCCTTAGCCCCGTTTCACGGTGACGAAGGTCTCGTGCATGGCCATGTTCCCGGAGATTTCATCATTGAAATCTTCCAGAATCTCCACGATGCTGGCGCCTTTGCCGAAAACGCGGGTGAGGCCCTTGGACAGGACCCCAAAGCCTGAGTCCATATAGACCGTATCTTCCCTTGTTTCCTCGGTGACCCGGACTTTCAGCCTCTGGGTTCCCACGTTGCTGGAGACCACCACCCAGTCGCCGGGTCGGATGCCGAGCCGACGCGCCGGTTTGGGGTGAAGCCACAAGGTGTTTTCGGGAACGAGTTCGTGAAGAAGCACATTATTGGTGGTCGATCCCTGGGTGATATACGCGCTGCGCCCCACCACCAGCCGGAAATGCCCGTCGGGCACCGGTTTGGGCGGGCGATAGACCGGCATGGGGTCGATCCCGGCTTTTTCATAACGCTGGTTGTACAACTCGATCTTCTTGGAAAGGGTCTTGAAAGGCTTGCCCTCATAGACCCCGTAGAGCTTTCCGGGGTGATGGTACACGCCGTCTTTTTTCAAAGCCGCCTCGGCACCGGGAAGCTTCTTCAACTGGGCCTTTCGATACGCATCCATGGTAAAATCGAAAAATTCCCCCAGCCCCAAACGTTTGGCCAGTTCGCCGACGATCCACACCACCGGTTTGGCCTCAAACAGGGGCTTTACCACCGGATCCCGTGTGATGACACAGGCGCACGCCGAGGCTCCCTGCAACGCCGATACGGGATCTCGGCGTTCCAGGTAGCTGGGCGCCGGGAGGACCAGGTCGGCCATCCACGCCGTATCGCTCATGGCGATATCCACGGTGAGCATGAAATCGAGCGTCTCGATCATGCGGACCGTCTTTTTTCGGTTGGCGCCCGTTTGCATGGGATTCGTCTTGTACGTGAAGAATCCCTTGACCGGATACGGCTTTCCTTCGATGACCGCATCCCGGGCATGCTTGAAGGACCCCTCTTCCCCGAACATCATGAGAGACCTGCCTTCATCGATCCGGCCGTCCGGATTGTCTTCATAGAAAGGCGCATCATAGGGGGGCTTCTTCAAGGGGACCTTGCGGGCGACCGTCAGTCCCCCGGGACGGTCCCAATTCCCCAACAGGGCGTTGACGATGGCGAAAGCACGGCGGATCTGGGTGGAATTCTCGTAGTCCGAACTGCGTCTTCCCGGATAGACCATGGCCGCCGGTGCCGCCGCCGCCAGTTCCCTGGCGATCCGCCGGATGTGGGCTGCCGGAATCTCACACTCCTTTTCGGCCCATTCCGGCGGATACTGCCTGATGTGGGGGGCAAGCCTTTCGAATCCAAAGGTCTTTTGGGCCACAAACGCTTTATCGTAAAGGCCTTCTTCAATGAGCACATGGGCCACGGCCAAAAAAAAGGCCATGTCGGTCCCCGGCCGGATGGGATGCCACTCGGTGGCCAGGGCTGCGGTCTTGGTGAACCGAGGATCGAGGACCACCAGCTTGCTCCCCTTTTTTAAGGCGGTCATCAGGTCGATGCTGTCCGGGGTCACAAGGGCTTCAAACCGGTTGGCGCCGGCCATGATCAGATATTTACAATTCAAAACATCCGGGACGGGCACCTCCCCGAAGGTATCCAAAAAAGCGCGGTTTCGGCTCAAAAGACAGTTGCTTTCATGGGAAATCACGTTGTATGAGCCGAACACCTCGGCAAATCGATGGACAAACTGGGATTGCAGGTCGGTGCCGGCCATGAACAGGACACCGCAACGGGTATACTTCTCACCGATGGCTTGGAGCTTTTCGGCGGCATAATCCAGGGCTTGATCCCATGAAAGGCGTTGCCAGCGCCCCTCTCCCCGCTTGCCCTTCCTCAACAGGGGATATTTCAGGCGATCCGGATCATAAAGCTGCCGGACGCCCGCATTCCCCCGGGCACACAGCATCCCCCGGGACTTGTGGAATTTGGGGTTGGGATCGAGTTTTCGAACCACCCCCAAATCATCCACCCGGGCGATCAGGCCGCATTTGTTGAAACACATGTCGCAAGCCGAATACACATCTTTGGGCCCTGTCCTGGGCGTCGCCTTCCCGGCGGGTACCAGGGCATGGAGCACCTTTCCCCTTCCCAGGGACACCGCCGCGGCCGCCGCCGTGGAAGCCTTCAGGAATCCCCGGCGGCTCACCGCTCTTTGGGATCGTTTGGCCATGTCAATCTCCCCCGAATCCGCTTTCCAGCACCTTTTCAGCCCCCCTGCCTAACTGCACTTGATGGGGGACGGCGAATCGTATGCATGCTCATGAAGATAAGTAAAAATGTCGAGTCTGTCCTGATCGGAAAGTTTGCGCCACTCGTCCTTGCAGGAAAGGCTTTCGTACTCCTTAAACGCCTTCTCCCATTCGGCCTGGGTCTTGCTCACCGGGCTGAGCTCCTTTGCACTGCCCCCTTCCACGTGGCAAGACCGGCAATTTTTCCGGAAAAGATACTTTCCTTTTCGATCATTCCCCTTCTTCTCGGCCGCCAAGACCAGGCCGATGTAAACCCCCACCAACAACACTGCCAAGAAAATGATTGCCCCTTTTTTGAACATCGCGTCTCCTCCTTTTTTTCAATGAACCGCTGAAATGGCCCAGGGGTGTGCCGTCTGAGCTATTTTAACGCGGTGACCTGGCGGCGGCTCAACGGCAATGTCTTGAACCGGCCCCCTGTCTCGACGGGATCCCCGGCATATCCCAGGGCCTTAAAATCGAGATAATCGGTGGTCCCGATGAGCGCCGCCACGTCCTTGCCCTGCTCGGCCAGGGCCTTAAAGTCGATCCCCCTGGTGGCCAACTTCTTGAAATCCTGTCCCGGCGCTTCCTGGTGGCACCGGCCGCAGTAGGGCGCTTTTGAGAGGGACCGGTGACAATGGGCACACGAAAGGGCCTCCTCTTTGGGAAGGACCTCGTGGGTCAACCCCCAGTACATGACCGTATCCACGAACTCATATTCGCCGCTGTATTTCAACCCCGCCGCCGCCATGCCGTCTCTGGCTGCTTTATCCCAGTCCCAGTGCTTCCAAAACCCTCCGTAAAGCTTGGGGGTAATCAAATATTTGTACACGGCATCACTGATCTGTTTCCCGGAATGGATCTTGAAGGGGTAGATCCGGGATGCCGGATCCGCCGGGCTTCCCACAGGCTTGGTCAGCTCCGTAACCCCCTTTTCGTTGATGCGATCCCCCAGCACATAGCGTTTCACGGTGCCGTTGTACCAAAAGTACCTGGGCTTGGCCGATTGTTTCCATTTAAAGCTCCCCTTTTTCTTGTGATACGTGGGCATGTCGTATGGATCCTTTTCCACTTTCCGGTCCTGACCCGCGGTGGACCAATCCCAGTAGATTTTGGTGGGGGCATTTTTGGCATAAAGGGGGATATGGCAGGTCTGGCAGGCCACATGCTTGGTATGCCGGTTCAAATGATGGTCCACCGGATCGGCCCCGATATGCGGGCGGTCCGTATGGCAGTACTCGCAGGACAGGTCCCCTTCCGAAGCCGGAATGGAAATGCTTCTCCCGGAGATCATATGGTTCCGGGTCTTGTGACAATCCTGGCACTTGAAATTCATCCCTTTCCTGTCCACACCCATATGGACGTCGTTTTGGGAGGTCCCCATCAGGAGGGTCGGGCCCAATTCCCCGTGCTTGACCCCGGGTCCGCCGCCGCCCCTGAAATGGCAGTTCATGCCGCAGGTGGCCCGGCTGGGCCGGCCCACGTGTTTGGCCACCTTCACCAGATCCACGTCCTTTTTCGGAAATCCCGCACCCGCCGGGGCCTTCTTGTAGGTGCCGGTGGTGTCGTGGCACACCAGGCAGTCGATCTTCGACATATCCTTGAAGTCAAAGTCGGCATCCTTCCAGCCGTATCCGATGTGACAGGAGGTGCAGCGGGGCCAGTTGCCGTTGAGGTTGATACAAAAATTGTTGATGGTATTGGAGTGTTTCCCCAGATCGGTGCGTTTTTCGTGGCCGATGGTGTAGGGGGAGGGACCCCGCCATTTCCAATGGGAAGTCTTCAAGAGGGCCTCGCCTTCGGCTCGATGACAGGAAAGGCAATTTTTCGTCACGGCCTGGGCGTCCACCTGTCCCTCAAGCGTCACCAGTTTCGTGTGGTCCGGCACCTTCTTGGCATGACAGGCCAAACAATCCGTGGGGGCCCGGGTGTCCAAAGTGCGGGCCACGGGCCCCCGGACCATGGCGCTGTACAACACCGGACCCCGCACATGGGGAACCTGTTCGGCCTCTTTGTGGCAGTCCATGCAAAGCCGGTGATAGGCGCCCTTCAGCCCCGGCACCTGGAGTTGTCTGGGATTAAAGGGATCCCCATGACACACCGAACATGCCACCGGCACCTTTTTCATGGCCCGAAGCTGTTCCATTTTCACCGGTGCGCCGTACGTGTCTCCTTCTTCCCGGGGCATCCGGTGGTGGCAGATGGAACAATCCCCCAGCACGTTGGCATGCTTGCTGTGCATAAACCGCACCGGTTCGTACAGGTCGCTGTATTTCTTAATCACAGCGCTTTCGAGGATGAAAACCTTGGGGGCGTCCTTGATGGAGGGCACCGAGGCAGCGTGAAGGGTCATGGGACGCTTGGAGGCCGCATCCATTTCCTTTCCCAGGGCCCTTCCATTGAAGACCATGACCCCCATGACAATGACCATGCCCAGGGCCGTGGGAGACATCTTTTTCGGTTGTTTCCCCAGCACCGGGAAGATGAACACAAAGACCCGATACAGGAACATGAGCCCGGAAATCAGGCCCGCCGTAATGAACACCTCTCCCAGGGCCGGAAAATAGGATACGATTTTATAGGGAGGGGTATAACTGACCACGAAGACATTGATGCGATTCAACAAGATGCCCAGGACCCAGAGCGTGGAGGCGAAAAAGAGCCATCCCGCGGACTTCCGCACCCTTTTGAACAACAACAACACAAAAGGGAATATGACGCCGAAGAGAACCTCCACGATGAAGGAATTCGTCTGATAGGTGCCGTCGAGCAGATACACATACGTGCCGCGGGCCACCATGTCTCCCAGCTTGAAAACGAGGTAGAGCCCCATGAGCACCGGCATGTACCGGGCAAGGGGGGTGAGCACCTCCATCTCGGGTCGCCGGTCGAACGATTTGGCGGCGAGGATCGATTCGAAGACCACCATGGGATAGCCGGCGGCAAAGGCGCTCAGCAGGAAAAGGAGGGGCAGGATGGGCGTGTACCACAAGGGATGGACCTTGTACGGAGCGATCAGCATCAAAGACCCCAGGCTGGATTGGTGCAGGCAGGAAAGGACGATCCCGGCGATGATGAAGACCCACATGATCTTGGAAAGGACCTTGTCGGCAAAGCCGAGGAGGGCCTCGATGGGCCCGTTGAGGACGGCAAGGGGCCCCGGCAGGGCCACCCGGCCCTTGAAGCGTTCCACCACAATGGGGATGAACTCGATATAAAGGACGTGGAGATAGATCATCACGCACATGGCCACTTCGAAAAGGACCGAGTTGCCGTTATGATGAAAAACAGGGCTGGTGATATTCCAGTATCTTCCGATATCCACCACCAGTCCCAGGACCACAAACGTATAGCCCAGCATGGCGGTGAGCAGGGCCGGCCGAATGACCGCATGAAACTGGTCCCGGTTGAAGACATAGGCGATGGCGCCGGTGGTGAAGCCGCCGGCGGCCAGGGCCACGCCGGAAGCCACATCGATGCCGATCCAGATGCCCCAGGGAAACTGGTTGTTCAAGTTGGCCACCTTCCCGATGCCGAAAAGGAAGCGGGTAAGGATAAACGCGGCACCCACGCCCATGACGCCCAGCAGGACCATGACCCCGGGGGTCAGGAACTTCTCTTGAACCGGAGCGGCCTCTTCATGGAGGTTCATGATGCGTCTCCTTTCTCATGGGTCTCTTGGGGGGTGCCCCGGTGGGAATGTTTCAGGTAACCGGTAAACCACATGATCCCTCCCAAAAGTGCGTACAGGCCGATGGGCGCCGCAAAATATTGAAAAAGACCGTGCTGAATGGATTCCGTGAGTCTCGGCGGGGCTTTGGTCCCGAGCTTGGGAAAGCCGATGGACTCAAAGGGTTCGGAGGCCAGGTAGAGCCACGAGGTCCCTCCCACCTCCTTTTCCCCGTAGATATGATCCACATACTTGCCCGGGTTGCTCTTCATCTTCCACTTGGCCAGGCGCAGCAAATCGGCCCTTTTGCCGAAGGTGATCACCTCCCTGGGACACACCTGGGCACAGGCCGGGAGCCCCCCCTCTTTCACATACTGGAAACAAAAGGTGCACTTCCTCACCTGGGGGGTCAGGGCATTGCGGTATTCATAGGCCGGGACCTGAAAAGGACATGCCACCATGCAGTAGCGGCACCCGATGCACTTTTTCGGATCATAGATCACGGCCCCGTTCTCCTGCTTGGTGAGGGCCCCCACGATACATGCCGACACACAGGAAGGATCATTGCAATGCATGCACTGGAACTTGACGAAGGTGGGCCGGGTCCGCCAGGTGAGGGTGCCGATCTGTTTGGGGTAGTATTTGTTCACCACCGTGTACGACGTCTCGTCCATCCGCCGTTCGTTTTCCAAAACGGTCATCTCTTCGAAGGATTCCTTCGGCTTGGGAAGATGGTGACGCGCGTTGCAGGCCTGTTCACACTTCCTGCATCCCACACAAAGGGTGGTGTCCACCAGGCATCCCAAGGCATCCTCAGGCGGCGCTGGAGGCTTTCCCCCATGGACAACGGTGGGCTTCAGCGCGGAGCCGGCCGCCAACGCACCGGAAAATTTGAGAAAGGATCGTCTGTTGATTTCCATAAAAACCCCCGTTGATGGATGAACCGCTATCCCTTTTCAATCTGGATCCTGAAGTGATCCCCCTCCTGCACCCATTGGACCACCCGGTCCGAAGAGCGGTTGATAATGGCGATCAGTTCGTGGACCACTCCGGGATCCCCCAGCAAGACCTCCAAGGTGTCCCCGGTATTCATTTGATTTAAGGTGCTTTTACACTTTAAAAGGCAAATGGGCCGGGCATTGCCGATGAGATCGATCTTCGTTCTTGAAACCATCCCTTCTATCCTGCCTACAATCCTCTTCCTCATGGAAAGCAAGATTGATGCCAATGCATTTTCCCGGCCATCACCCACCTAATCCCCTCATATTCCTACAATTTTAAAATCGAAAAAGAACCTTGACATGTTTAATCGATTAATGTTAATTAAACACATGTTTAAACAAATACCTCCCCGGAGCGCCCATGAATGAAACGGAAATCAATCGCTACCTGGAGCAAATCATCAACACCTTGAATGAGGGGCTCCTGGTGGTGGGTACCGATGGGACCATCCTCATGATCAACGAGGCGTTTGAACGCCTCACGGGATACCGTGCCGAAGAAGTCATCGGAAGGCCGTGCACCCTGCTGCGATGTGACGCCTGCGAAACCTTCCGAACAAAGGAAAATGACAACTGGTGCGCCCTGTTCCGTCATGGCGAACAGGATAAAAAACGGTGTGCCATCATCAAAAAGGATGGCGGTTACCTCCACATCCTCAAAAACGCCTCCCTTCTGACCGGGCCCGACGGCAAGACGCTGGGGGCCGTGGAAACCTTCACCGATATTTCGGAAGTATTCCGTCTGGATGAAAAAATCGAACAGCTTTCCCGCCAGCTGGAATGTGGGGACCAATTCTGCGGGATTGTGGGGAAATCCCCTGCCATGAAACAGGTCTTTGAAATGATCCAAAGGGCGGCCCGCAGTGATGCGCCGGTCATTGTGTACGGAGAGAGCGGCACCGGGAAGGACTTGGTGGCCCAAGCCATCCACCGGCTGGGAACGCGACGGGAGGGCCCTTTCATCCAGCTCAACTGTGCGGCATTGAATGAGTCCCTTTTGGAAAGCGAACTCTTCGGGCACATCAAAGGGGCGTTTACCGGGGCTTACCGCCATCGCCTCGGCCGGTTCGAGGCGGCCCATGGCGGGGATCTCTTCCTGGATGAAATCGGGGATGTGCCCCTTTCCGTTCAGGTCAAACTGCTCAATGTGCTGGAATCCAAACAAATCGAGCGGGTGGGGGATCATCGCCCCATTCCCGTGGATGTCCGGATCATCACGGCCACCAATAAGAACCTTGCGGCATTGATCGAACAGAACCTCTTCAGGGAAGACTTTTTTTTCCGCATCAACGTGATTCCCATTCACCTGCCCCCGTTGCGGGAACGCATTGAAGACATTCCCCTTTTGGTGGATACCTTCATCCGCCGACTTCAAGAAAAGACCCAAAAGCCGGTCACCGGGATTCACCGCGCGGCCATGGAGGCCCTCATGGAATATTCCTGGCCGGGAAACGTCAGGGAGCTGAAAAGCACCCTGGAGTACGCCTTTGTTTTGGCCGACAAGGGGCCCCTGACCCTGGAGCACCTCCCCAAGCAACCCGTTGACAAAAGAAAGGGTGCAGGGGCCAAAAAAGAAAATGATTTTAAAGATAAGGAAGCGCTCATTGAAGCGCTCCGGGAGGCCAAAGGAAACCAGTCTCAGGCGGCCCGGATCCTGGGTGTCTGCCGGGTCACGGTATGGAACCGCATGAAAAAATACGGAATCCAGGCGAATCGATTCCGCGCTTGAACACCTGAAGAAGGATCTCCCGGCTTTCGTAGGGTCTTTTCATCCCCGGTCGTCCGCCGTTTTTGGGGGTGTTTTGACACAATGTGGGCATTATTCGGTTGACGGCCGAACTCGGGCGCGCTAGACTCCAAGAGGCCCCGGGAAGGCGACGCGGCAGGCATCCACATGTTGCGGTCGACGCCGGATTCAAACGGTCCCCATCCCTATTTTTCATCAGCAAGGAGGGCGAGATGGCACGTGAAAAGGTACTGCTTCCTTACAATTTCTCCGAGAGCGATCAGAAAGCCATAGACTTTGCAGTCCGCACCTTCTCTCCCCGTGCGCCTTCGGTGGTGATCACCCTCTTTCATGCCTACATGCCGCTTCCCAAAATCGAAACCAGCAAGGGCACGGTCATGGAAAAACTCACCGATGGCATGAAATTTGTGAGAAACCGCATTGACGAATTGGAAACAGAGTTCAAGCAGGTGAAAGACGCCCTTGTGGAAAACGGATTTCCCCCATCCAATGTGAAGATGGTCTTCCGGGCCAAGCATAAAGACATCGCATCAGAAATCATCGACCAGGCGCGCAAGGGGGGACACGCCATTATCATCTTGAACCGCAAGCCCGGCCGGGTGGCCCGTTTTTTCACCGGTACCGTATTTCAAAAAGTCGTTTCGAATATCTCCGGCAAGACCGTGTGCATCGTCTCCTGAGTCTTTGTTGAGGTCCTTTGTTTCAAAAACAGATGGGGCGGGCCGTGATTTTCGTAAAGGGCATCCCGAAAATTTTGAGGAGGTAAAATATGGCCGCAAAAGGCAAAGTCACCTTCGATCTGTTAAAGGCTGCAAATCGGATCATCAAAAAACCGGAAAGCATGGAAACCCTGGGCGTCCATCTCACCCAGCTCTTGGTGGGATCCCTGGGAATCAAGGGAAGCAGCCTTTTTGTGCTGAATCCGGAAACCAAAGAAATGGAGATCCTGGCCAGTTTCGGGTTGAGTCCGGAATACCTGAACAAGGGGCCGCTCTTTTTCAAAAAGAGTCTCCGGGGGAGTAGGAAAGGCAACCCCTTTGTCATCCAAAACGCTCGCAGGTCCACGCAGCTCCAATACCCCCAAGAGGCCAAAAAAGAAGGCATCGGCGCCATCGTCCACCTTCCCATCACATTTTCGGAAAAAGTCATCGGGGCACTGCGCCTCTACCATTCCAGGGCCTGGGCCATTTCGGAAAAGGACCTGAATGCCCTGGGCCTTTTGACGGACACCCTTGCCTTGGCCATGATTTACAACAGGCTCCTGAGCGCTTTTCTTACCATACGGGACGCGGTGGGCGATGTCCATACCGTATGGCTGACTCCCCAAAAGGGATAACGCCGCCCTGGAAGCCGCCTGAAGGCAGAGGGAACGATCACGGCCTTCCAAAAAGGCGGCTGTTTTTCCATTTCCGCTCCGCAGGGTGCAAGGCACCGCCCGAATTTGCCGGGGCGCCTTTCTGCGGTTTATTTTTCTTGACCTGCTTATATCACTTTGTGGTATAAGCAGGCATCTTGACCCACGGAGGTTCCCATGACGCGCCAAGAATTCAGCGCCTATCGGAAACGGCTGAGAAAAACCCAGAAACAGATGGCCCAGCTGTTGAGTACGTCCATCAAAGCGGTGCACAGCTATGAACAAGGATGGCGCACCATCCCTCCCCACGCGGAACGCCAGGTCTTTTTCCTGGTTTCACGCCTAAACGACGACGGAAAGCGAAAAAAGCCCTGCTGGACCCTCAAGAAATGTCCCAAAAAACACAAAGCCGTCTGTCCGGCCCGGGAGTTTCGCGCCGGCCACCTGTGCTGGTTCATCAACGGTACCCTTTGCGAGGGAGAGGTGCATGCCTCCTGGCGAGAAAAGATTGAACGCTGCAAATCCTGCGACGTTTTCCGGCATCAAATCGCCTGAACCCCCATGGAAGGAAAAACGATGACACGTCCCTACCGCCTGGAAACCCTGTGCGTTCACGCGGGTCAAGAGCCTGATCCCGCAACCCTTTCAAGAGCCGTCCCCGTTTATCGCACCTCGTCCTATGTCTTTAGGGACACGGCCCACGCCGCCGACCTGTTTGCCTTGAAAGCGTTGGGCAACATCTACACCCGGATCATGAATCCCACCCAGGAGGTCCTGGAAAACCGGGTGGCCGCCATGGAAGGGGGTGCCGCGGCCCTGGCGCTTTCTTCAGGAACATCGGCGGTGTATTACAGTATCATCAATATCTGCTCCGCCGGGGAGGAGTTCGTCTCCGCCAGCAATCTCTACGGCGGCACCCACACCCTCTTTACCGGCATCCTCCCCCAGTTCGGCATCCATGCGAGGCTGGCGGATGTCCGGGATCCGCCCAGTTTCGAAAAGGCCATCACCCCAAAGACCCGGGCCTTGTACCTGGAGACCATCGGGAATCCGGGCCTGGATGTGGCGGACATGGAAGCGGTGGCCCATATCGCCAAACAACACCACCTTCCCTTGATCGTTGACGCGACTTTCACGACCCCTTACCTCATGAGGGCCATCGACCATGGGGCGGACATCGTGGTCCACTCCATCACCAAGTGGATGGGGGGACACGGTACGGCCATCGGGGGCATTGTGGTGGACTCGGGGAAATTCGATTGGACCGATCCCAAGTTCCGGCTCTACAATGAACCGGACCCGAGCTATCATCATCTCCGTTTTGCCCACGATCTCGGAGACCTCAACCCATTGGCTTTTATCTTGAGGATGCGGCTGGTGCCTTTGCGCAACATGGGCGCATGCATTTCTCCGGACAATGCCTGGCTCTTCTTACAAGGGCTGGAGACCCTGCCGCTCCGGATGCAACGTCACTGTGAAAACGCCATGGCCGTGGCCCAATTCCTGTCCGGGCATCCCAAGGTTTCCTGGGTCCGCTACCCGGGGCTTTCCGGGGATCCGTCCCATGAAATCGCCCGGAAATACCTGCGCAAGGGCTTCGGCGGCATGGTGGTCTTCGGCGTTGCCGGCGGCATGGAAGCCGGGAAAGCCTTCATCGAAAACCTGAAGCTCTTTTCGCATCTTGCCAACGTGGGCGATGCCAAGAGCCTTGCCCTGCACCCTGCCAGCACTTCCCATTCCCAGCTCACGGAAGCAGAACAACGGGCAGGGGGCCTCACACCGGACCTTGTCCGGCTGTCCGTCGGCATCGAACACAGGGACGATATCATCGAAGACCTTCAACAGGGGCTGGACGCCGTCTAGCCCCGGGAAAGGGGCTTCAGGAGATCCCTTCTTCTTTTTTAAATGAGCGAATATATTCAACACGACCGAAAAAGCGTATCCGTGGGAGTGGTTCGGAAGCAGTATTTCACCTTTGCCGAAGGGCCCAAGGCCATGGTGCTGGAAAGCGGTGCGACCCTCGGACCGGTGACGCTCGCCTTTGAAACCTTTGGCCGCCTTTCCGAGAAAAAGGACAACGTGATTTTGCTTTTGCACGCCCTTTCCGGAGATTCTCATGCGGCCGGATACTATCATGCCGAGGATCCCAAGCCGGGCTGGTGGGATATCATGGTGGGCCCCGGAAAGGGGATCGACACGAACAGGTACTTCGTGATCTGCTCCAACATCCTGGGCAGCTGCATGGGTTCCACAGGGCCGTCCTCCGTGGATCCCAAGACCGGCCGGCCTTACGGGTTGACCTTTCCTGTGGTCACCATCGGGGACATGGTGCGGGCCCAAAAGGCCCTCTTGGACCATCTGGGGATCGAAAAGATCCTGTGCGCCGTGGGAGGCTCCATCGGCGGCATGCAGGTTCTGGAATGGTGTGTCCGATATCCGGAGCGCGTGGTCTCGGCCATTCCCTTGGCCACCACCACCCGCCATTCGGCCCTGGCCATCGCGTTCAACGAGGTGGCCCGACAGGCCATCATGGCCGATCCAAACTGGAACGGAGGCGATTACTACTCAGGGACCAAGCCCCTCCATGGGCTTGCGGTGGCCCGGATGATCGGTCATATCACCTACCTTTCCGACGCGTCCATGCGGCTGAAATTCGGGAGACGGCTCCAGAACAAGGCCGACTTTTCCTTCAACTTCGATGCCGATTTTCAGGTGGAAAGCTATCTGCGGTATCAGGGGACCAAGTTCGTGGAGCGCTTCGATGCCAACTCCTTTTTGTACATCACCAAGGCGGCCGACTACTTTGACCTGGAAAAGCAGCACGGGGGCGGCTCTGCGGTGGGGGCCTTTTCAAAGACCAAAGCAAAATTTCTGGTGGTCTCCTTTACTTCGGATTGGCTTTATCCCACCTATCAATCCCGGGCCATGGTCCAGGCCATGAAAAAGACGGGCCTGGATGTCAGTTTCTGTGAGATCGACGCCCAGTGGGGGCATGACGCCTTTTTGCTTCCCAACGAACGGTTGAGCGCCCTTGTGAAAGGATTTTTAGAGCGTGTCCACCAGGAATCCCGCGCCTGACGGCATCCGGTTCGATTTAAAGATCATTGCTTCGTGGATCGATCCAGGATCCCGGGTCATCAGCCTCGGATGCGGAGAGGGCGACCTTTTGCTTTACCTGAAGACAGAAAAAAACGTCATCGGGTGCGGCATTGATCACGACGAGGAAAAGGTGGCGCGCTGCATCGAGCGGGGGCTTTCAGTCCTCCAGGGGGATATCAATGAAGAGATCGCCGATTACCCTGAAGAGGCTTTTGATTACGTGGTGTTGAGCCAGACGCTCCAGCAGATTTATGCGCCTTCCTCCCTCCTCGACGCCATGCTGAGAATCGGGAAAAAAGGCATTGTCAGTTTCCCCAATTTCAGCCATTGGAAGGTCCGGCTGCAGTTGCTTTTGAGCGGCTATGCGCCGGTCACGCCCCAGCTCCCCTATCAGTGGTACAATACGCCCAACATCCGGGTGATCACCATCCGGGATTTCCGGAAATATTCGAAAGAAAGGGGGGTCACCATCCTCAAGGAGGCGGCCATCAATACCCATACCCAGGACAGATACGGGAAAATCATCCGATTTTTACCGAATCTGCGCGCCACTTACGGCATTTTTCTGATTTCAAAGCGAAACCGTTGAAAGGCATCTCCCATGAGCGCATCCATTCAACTCCATCTGTTCGGATCCTTGCGGCAAAGCCTCGGGCCGCCCCCTGTCGCCGCCTTGAGCGTCCCCACGAGGCGCCCACGCCCCTTGAAAAACTCCTGGGGGCAACCCGAATCCCTCCGGACAGGGTTCAGCTGGTCATGGTGAATCACCGAGCCGTTCCGAAAGACACGGTCATTTTCCCGGGAGACCGGGTCGCCCTCTTTCCGAGGGAGTACGCCATCTTCGTGGATTGGAAGGCCTTCAGGGGATAAGCCTCTCTGAACCCCTCTGTTTTCCGGGCATTCCGAGCTTGTTTCAAAATCGTGCGATCCCGTTGCCGAGGATTTCCCCGGTCCCCGGAAAAGAGCGGGCCGGCCGGAGAAGGCGGGGCCCATTGAAAAAAATACTTGACAAATAGATGAAGATATCCTATTTGAAGCGTCAAAAGGAGGGACGCGTTGCTGACTCAGACCGGGATGTATGCCCTCAGGGCCATGGGGTATCTGGCCGATCACAAACACCAAGAGCCGATCCTGACCCAGGTCATCTCAGAACAGACGGGGATCCCGAAAAATTTTCTTTCCAAGATTCTCCACCGCCTCGTTCAGGGGGGCCTCATTCAATCTGTCCGGGGAAGACGGGGAGGATTCGTGTTGGCCCGGCCGGGGTCCGAGATCACCCTGAAGGAGGTCCTCGGACTCTTCATGAGGCTCGAAGACTTTCAACGGTGTTTCCTGGGATTCGATACCTGTGACGGCAGCTGCGGACTGCATCACAAATGGCAACACATCGCCCGCCAGTTTGAAAAGATGCTTCAAGAGACCACCGTGCATGAAATTGCATCCCACAGGTCTTCCGTGAAAACGCCAAACAAAGGAGAACACCCATGAAAGCCGTCAGCCTTTATGAAGCCAACGACTTTGACGACAAGGCCATGAAACGGTTGTTGGTTCACGATTCGCCGTACATGAAAATCCTCAACTTCAACTTCAAGGCCGGGCAGGTCCTTCCGGTCCACAGCCACGACATCGACGGGGAAGTCTGTCTCACCATTGTCCAGGGAAAGGGGACGTTTCTCGGCGCCGACGACACCGGACGTCCCGTCAAGGCAGGGGATGTCCTCATCACCGCCATCCGTGACCCCCACGGCCTGAAGGCGACCACTGATCTGAGGCTTTTGGTCACCATCGCCCCCCCCATCTGAACCGCGACCAGGGCGTCATGGGCACTGGGGCGGAAAAAGCGCAATGCATTCAAACCTTTCAAAAAAGGAGGTTGCCATGATCAGCAAAGGGCTTCGCAACTATTTTCTCATCGCCATTTTCGGGGCCATTGCGGTGGCACTGATCGGGTACTTTTTCACCACCAAGGACCTGCCGCCCTATCCCGGGAAGGTGATCTCAACAAAAGGCACGGTCTTGACGGACAGGGAACACATCTTGTCCGGCCAAAGCGTCTGGCAAAAGTACGGGCTCATGGACCTGGGCAGCGTCTGGGGCCACGGCACCTACCGGGGGCCCGACTTTACAGCCCAGGCGCTCCACAACATGGGCATCACCATGCGGGAAAAGCTGGCCCAAGACAAGTATAAGGCCCCCTATCCGAGCCTGGAAGACCATGTCAAGGGCGCCGTGGACGCCACGGTCATCCGGCAAATCAAAACCAATGCCTATGATAAGCATACAGACACCTTGACCCTCACTCCCCTCCAGGAATACGCCTTCATGGAGAACCGGAAGTTTTATGATGCCCTTTTTACTTACGGCGAAAAGGGCGGCACCATCCGGGCCGGAACCATCCAGGACTCCCAGGAGCTTACGGACCTGGCCGATTTTTTCTTCTGGACCGCATGGGCGGCCGGAACCACCCGTCCCGGCGACGATCATACCTATACCAACAACTGGCCCCACGATCCGGATGTGGGAAACCGGGTGTCGGGAAAATCCCTGGTGTGGTCCGCCATTTCCCTGGTGGCCTTCGGCGTCTGCCTGGGGCTCATGATCTTCCTCTATCACAAGTACCAGTTCAACCGGGGGGCTCTGCCGTATCAGCCTGAACCGGCCCAGGCCCTGGCAGCGGCCGGGATCTCCCCCAGCCAGAGAAAGACCGCCAAATACTTCCTGGTGGTGGCGGCACTTTTCTTCCTCCAGGTCAACATGGGGGGACTGATGGCCCATTACACGGTGCATCCGGATTCCTTCTACGGTTTTGATACCATCGCCAAGTTCATTCCCTATAACTGGGCCAAGACCTGGCATCTCCAGCTGGCCGTCTTCTGGATCGCCACGGCCTGGATCGGCATGACCCTTTTCGTGGCACCGCGTGTGGGCGGGAAAGAGCCGAAAGGCCAGGGGTTTTTGGTGGATGTCCTCTTTGTGGCCGTGGTGGTGGTGGCCCTGGGAAGCCTTGTGGGTGAAGTGCTGGGCATCAAAGGCCTCATCGGGGACCTCTGGTTCTGGCTGGGGCATCAGGGGTGGGAATTCCTTGAGATCGGCAGGCTCTGGCAGATTCTCCTCCTGGTGGGCCTGGTCATCTGGCTTTTCTTGGTGGTTCGGGCCTTGAAAGGCCACTTCGCCGCCGGCCAGGACAAGTGGGGCCTGCCCCATTTCCTGACCTATTCCGGCATTGCGGTGGTGGGCTTTTTCTGTTTCGGCCTCTTTTACAACCCCAAAACCCATCTCACCATCGCGGACTTCTGGCGGTGGTGGGTGGTGCACACCTGGGTGGAAGGCGCCTTTGAGTTCTTTGCTGCAGCGGCCATCGTCTTCGTGATGGTGAACCTCGGCCTGGTGGAACTGAAAGCAGGGCTCCGGACCGTTTATTTCACCGTGGCCCTGGCCCTTTCTTCCGGTATCATCGGTGTGGGCCATCATTACTATTGGTTCGGGGAACCGTCCTTCTGGCTGGCGCTCGGTTCCACCATTTCCTCTTTGGAACCGGTTCCCATTTTACTTTTGCTGGCAGAAGTCTGGCACAGCCAAAAGGCCCTGGTGAAAGCGGGAAGCAACTTTCCTTACCGCTATCCCCTCATGTTCCTCATGGCGTCGGTGGCCTGGGAGTTTTTGGGCGCAGGCGTGATGGGGCTCTCCATTACCACCCCGGTGGTCAACTACTTCGAGCACGCCACCTATCTCACCGTGAACCACGGCCACACCGCCCTGTTCGGCACTTATGGCCTGCTGGCCATCGGTCTCCTTCTGTTCTCCATGCGGGGCCTGGTTACCGATGAAGGCTGGAACACCAAGCTTTTAAAGGTGGCGTTCTGGGGAACCAACATCGGCCTGTTCATCATGTTCGCCGGCACACTGTTGCCCAACGGCATTCTCCATGTCCTGGACAACATTCGATATGGATTCTGGCATGCCCGCTCCAACGCATTCTGGCAAAAGGACATGGTCCAGTTCCTCGGCCAGACCCGGATAATTCCGGACTTTCTCATCATCATCGGATCCGGGGCGTTGCTCCTTTTCATGCTGAAAGCCATCGCAAAGCTCAAACCCGTAACCGTCAACTCCGGGGAGGCCTTTCCGGAATAAGGCCAAACAAGACCTGTCGGCCGAATGAAAGCCCTTTCGCTCCTGCCCGGGTCCTCTCAAAAGGGTCCGGGCAGGAGGGGCTTACCCAACGTCTCCCATGCTTTTCAAACCAAGAGATTTTACAACAAGCCGGCCCGCAAAAGATCCCCCCTAGGCGATAAACCCCACAGGCATCTTGAAACAGGGGCCTCGAGAAATGCGCCAGGCACCCTAAGACTCTCCGGGGCCCGAAGGCGTCTTGGAAAGGTCTGGTCATAAGCCCCTACCGGCTCTTTTGGATCAGTTCCACGGCTTGTTGCGGGATATAGGCTTTCTTAGTTTGCCGAATGTAAACCGCCACGCCTTCCAACGCCTCCATCCGGTCACCGGCTTGAAGCAGATTCTTATTCACCGGGAGCACAAAGGGCCTTCCGCGGTCGCGAATCCGGATCACCGGGTTCTCTGGATCGGAAGTGTCCAGGGTCACATGGGACGCCCCGAAAATTTTTGACGGATCCACGAACAGGCGGCGGGTGGCTGCATCCAGGTCCACGCCCAGGGCCCGGGCCATCCTCTTTCCGACCTGCGGGGCGTCCAGAAGGCCACAAGGCCGGTCCGGTCCGAAGGCGCCCAGGGGAACGTCGCCTCCGCAATGCCCGTGGGTGGACCATCCAATGGCAAGGTATTTGGGAGACAAGACTTCGCCGAAGGCGTAGTGCGCCCTTTTCTTCCCGTACAGGACCATTTTGTCCAGGATCGTCCGGGCGTCTTGCCGTGTAATGCGCAAGTCCCAAAAATCCCGAACCACCTCCATGACCTTTTCCGGGGTCCGGACCCCCTTCATTTTTTTCAACAAAAGCGGCGCCGAAACCTTCATCCTTCGGAGAGGCCCCACCAAGTCCGCCGGCTTCATTTGAGAATAGGTGCGGCTGGTGGCCCAGTTGCCGATGGACATGCCGCCGGTGTTGTGGTCGGGCATGACCAGCAGGAGGGTGTCGCCGCGGGTTTTGGCAAAATCCAGGGCGACGCCCACCGCCTCATCGAACACGAGAAGGTCGGAGACCAGATGCGCCGGATCATTGGCGTGGCAGGCCCAGTCCACCTGGCTGCCCTCCACCATCAGGAAAAACCCTTGCGGATCTTCGGCCAAAAGGGCGATGGCCTTTCGGGTCATCTCCGCCAGGCTGGGCTGATTGGGGGCAATGTGCGGCCGATCGATTTCCGCCGCCATGTGCTTTGCCGCAAAGATGCCGAAAACAGGGCCCCGGGTCAAACGCCGCAGCTCCTTGCGTGTTGAAACCAACGTGTACCCCTTCTCCCGGAGCACCCGGATCAGGTTTTCCCCATCCTTTCTCTTTCCTTTTCTCGCCCACTGCTTGGCGGGAAGAGCTTCCACGCCTTTTTCATAGGAAGCCTTGCGGTCGTCGGCTTTTCCGGCCACCAGGTAGCGTCCGCCGCCCCCGAAAACCACGTCCAGGTCCTGATAGACGGCCTGTTCCATGATGTCGTTTTGCTTTTTCCGGTGGGCCACATGGGCGAAAAATGCAGCCGGCGTGGCATGGGTGACGCTCGATGTGGAAACAACACCCACGGCCCGGCCGCTGAGCCTGGCCGCCTCCAACACCGTGGCCAGGGGACGATAGGGCGCAACCGGGGGGGACGCCTTCAAAGGAGAAATCCGTCCTTTTCTTCTGGGCGCAATACTGATGAATTTGTCACTGGTGCGCACCCCCGTGGCATAGGCCGATGCCGCCGGGGCGGAATCCGCCACCACGGAGTCGGCAATATGGGTTTTGACCGCCCCCACAAGGATTGCATCCATGGCCAAAGGGGCCCCCTTGACCCATCGGGCCAGGGTGTACTGCTCGAAGGAGCATCCATCGGGAATCATGAGGATGACGTTCTTTACCGTGGCGGCCTTCACCCAAAGCGGTGCCCCCCAAAGGACAAGGGAAAAAAGGATGAAAACCAGACATTTGCCGAAGGTGTGGGCGACAAGGCGCTTTTCCCTCATGGCATGCCTCCTCAATAGGGATTTTCAACGGCGACAAGGCTCCGTTGCGCTTTTGATTCACATTTTTCTACCGCTTTGGGCGGGCGCCGGCAACCCTGATTGCCGCGTCCTTAAAACAGCGTGGAGAAATTGCATAAAAAAGGATCCCCCGCTCAAGGGGATCCTTTCAAAAATGAGGCGGGAAGGGATCCCCGTTGCGTTGAGGGATCCCTTGCATCAGAAACTTCAGCTTAGTACGGCGCCGTGCTCATCACCGGGCTGAGATCCTCGATCTTGTTGTTTTTGACCCGATAGTTATAGATATCTTCCATATCCTTGAGCACCTGGAACATCTGGAAGGTCCCGTGCCAATGCGCATAATCGGGCGCATTCATGGCGGCCCCCTGGCGGGCCCTTCTTCCGGTGTGATGCCACAGGTAATACGTGAGCTCCAGGAAAGGATCCTTCCATGGATCCTTCTTCAAAAGTCCCTTCTTGGCCAGATCCTCTTTCATCTTCACGGCTGCCGCCCACTGTTTGTTGTAAAGCTCCACCATGTGGTCCAGGGTGGCCCGCTGGACGTTGGTGTGGGTTTTGCTGTGGCAGTTGGCACAGACCCGGCGCATCAACGGCTCGCCCTTTGCACCGTCTCCCCGGTTACCGCTGCGGATCACGCTCTTTTTATGCATCAGGTCCCACTTCAACCGTTCCTGGACGTTGTGGGTGGTGGCCAGGTCTCCAATGCCGCTCATATGGCACGTGGCACAGGTGGGCGCCAGATAATCCCCGGGCTCCCATGCCCCCGGCGGGCTGTCGAACTTCCAGTGTTCCCCCTGAACCTGGAAGAGCTGCCCGTGCTTGCTCTCCAGGTAAATCTCGATGTTGGGGTGATCCGGCCCCAGGTGGCAGGCACCGCAGGCCTCCGGTTTCCTGGCATCGGCGATGGAAAACGTGTGGCGCTCGTGGCACACCGTACAGGTCCCGATGGAGCCGTCCGGATAGCGGGTCCCCACGCCGGCCGGCCAGGTCTCATTGATGGGCTTGTTGTCCGGGCCCAGTTCCACCAGGGTGCCGTGGCACATCTGGCAGCCGGCGGCCCTGGAAGCGCGGATGTAGTTGGGCTGTCCCTCAGGGGTCTTCCCGGTGGCGATGAGGTCGGCGGGATTGAGTTTGTCCATGAATCCGCACCCTTCAAAATAGTACATGAGCTTGATGAGTTTGCCCCTTTTGGGGTCCATCACCGCCGAACTGGCCAGGGCCCCGTGGCCGCTTTTCAGGAATTGTTCCACTTCCTGGGGGTGGCAACGGGAGCAGGTCTTGGAGGAGACCATGGGAGAGATGAAGGTATCGGTCCCCTTGAGACCCTCACACTGGCTGGCCATGGGGGAGCTTTTCTTCACCACGTGGCAATCGTAGCATGAAATCCCCGCATGGCTCATCCTGCTGGAGCGCCAGCTCTCAACAATGCCCGGCATCTTCTTGGCATGGCATTCGATGCATTGCAACGCCTTCTGGGTGAAGCCCCTCTTGATGACCAACTCCTTTGGCGCCAAGTTGGTCTCCTGGGTTTGCGCCAAGGCGTAAGCAGCCATCCCTGTCAAAAGCAGGACAAGGCACAATATCCCCGTTTTGCCAAACGACTGCTTCATACGACCCTCCTTTCCACGTGACTCGGCTTGAGTTAACAGACCAGTTTATATCTCCTTTTTGAAAAACGCATTGGCCCTCTCGATCATGTTCTTATGCCCCACATGGGGATGGCATTCGGTACATCGTTTTTTCGTGGCCCCTCGCAAATAGGCCCGGTGGGCCAAAAATCCCCCCCGGGGCATGCCCGGCGGCGTCAGGACATGGTGGCAATGGCGACAGGCGCTGTCGAAGGTGAACTTGAGCCGGTTTTTCTCTGCCGTGCCGGCCCAATCATAGGTTTTCGGGTCAATATAGAAATTTTGGATGACATCGCCCGTGCCCGTGACGGCCTTGGTCATCAAAAACTCGAAAAAATCCCCGTGGGGCAGATGGCAGTCCACACACTGGGCGGCAAACCCCTGGGGATTCTGGCCGCCGTGCACGGCCTGGGTCCACGCATCCCGGAACGGCGTCATGACATGGCAGGAAACACAAAAAGTGTCCGTGTTGGTGGTCTCAATCATGAAACCCGACGCCAGCACCATCATGACCGTCAGCACCACGCCGATAATCAGGCCGAAAACCCACCCCTTTTTGTTTTTGGTCTTCTTGGGAACAGCTTCTTCACTCATTCCGTTACCTCACGCTCCGTTAGGGTAAGGACGCCGGTAAAAACCCTCCCCAATCCACGCCTAAGCTTTTGACTCTTATACCAGTTTAATTCCATTAGTCAAGAAACAAGGCTGTAACTTTTGTAACATGTCTTAAGGGCGCTTTTCGGCCTGAAATTTGTACCCCACTCCGGTCACCGTCACGATATATTCCGGGCTTTCCGCTTCCCTTTCAATCTTTTTGCGAAGCCGTTGCACATGTACGTCCACGGCACGGCTGGTTTGATACAACTGGGAATCCCGCCAGACCTGCTGTTGGATAAAATCCCGGGACAGGACTTCACCGGGATAGGACACAAAAAGCGCCAAAAGTTCAAATTCGGTCTTGGTCAGCTTCACCGGCTCGCCGCGGACCTTCAGGGTCCTGGAGATGAAATTGATGGAAAGATCCCTGAATTCATAATGATCGTTGACCAGGCTTCTTTCCATGCGCTTGAAAATGGACTTGATCCTGGCAGAAAGTTCCAAGAAGTTGAAAGGCTTGACAATGTAATCATCCGCGCCGCATTCCAGCCCCAGCACCTTGTCTGAAACCCGGTCCCGCGCCGTCAGCATGATGATGGGAAAGTCAAATTCACGTCGGATGATCTGGCATGTCTTGATCCCGTCGATATCCGGAAGATTCAGGTCGAGGATGATCAGATCGGGGCGGTGGGTTTTTGCGATTTCAAGGCCGGAACGGCCGTCCAGGGCCGTCAAAACCGTGTACCCATCCAGTTCCAGGTTCCCTTTGAGGGTCTGGACGATATCCTTATCGTCATCCACCACGAGGATGCGCTTGGCCCTTCCTGTTTCTTTGGGCACTGGACTGCCCTTGCCTCCAATGGTTAACGGCCGGGGATGGGTTGCAAAACCGCCTGGACCTCTTTTTGCCGATTTATTCTGAAAGCGTCTCGAAGCTCTGGCTCAAATCGCAAGCTCCTTGACGGCCAACGGCTCCGGTTTTTCGTACGGGGTGCAGCATGCTCGCTTTTACCGGTTACGGCCTTGGCCATGAAACCAGAAACGTATCCGAATATCAAGGCAAAGAACGCACTTTGGATTTCATCGTTAAAACGGAATCGTCAAAAACGCCCCTTATCTTTTTCAGATTCGATGCAACCGGCCCGGAAGACTGTATCGTGCAAAGGAAGTGACAGAAAACAGGGTCTATGGTAGAATCTTACCAATTAGGTATGGATGCCTGCATCGAAACCCGTGGGCGCCTGTAAATCCCGCCATTTGGGTTATAAAAAAACATCGATCAACAAAATGGCGGCCAGGAGATGCCCTTTTCGGAGTGGATTGAAGATTCCCCGTTGCAAGCAGCGGGGAATGCGCCCGCTGTTGCGGTTCATCAAGCGATGGAGGAGGTCAGACAGTGAACAGAATCCATCTTTCCCTCCAATGGAAATTCTTCCTTTGCATCGTGCTCATCATCCTGCCCATTTTGGGGATCCTTTTTGCCTGGGCCGACGTTCAAAACGAGAAACAGTACAGGGCTCAGGTGGTGAATCAGGCCCGGGTGCTGTCCCGTCAGATCATCCTCACCCGTCAATGGATCACGGACTGCGGCGGTGTCTTTGTCAATTTGCAAAGCCGAGGGGCCAGGCATATCAACTGTTTTTTCGAAGATACGCTGGAAACGTCCCGGGGTGTCTATCAGCGCTTCACCCCTTCCATGGTCACGCGGAAACTCTCCCAATATTCCATCCGACAAAACCTCTATCGCTTCCGCCTGACCAGCCTGAATCCCCTGAATCCGAAAAACAAGCCGGACCCTTTCGAAAAAAAGGCGCTGCACTTGTTTCAAAAGCAAAAAACCCGCGAAATCTTTCAGTTTGTCCGGGAAAACGGCACGCCCTATTTTCAATACATCGTACCGCTTTACCTGGAAAAACAGTGTTTGAAATGCCACAACCGCAAAGGCGATGTACTGAATATTATCCGGGGAGGATTGAGCATCTTTTTGCCGGTTGAGAAAATGCGCGCTGCCACCCGAAAGAGCCACTTAAAGCTTGTGGTTGCCGGGAGTGCCCTCATTTTCATCACCGTGTTCACCCTTTATATCATGATGCACCGGTTTGTCATCAATCCCTTGAAAAAACTTGAAAAGATGACGGATGAAATCGGAAAAGGCAACCTGGAGGCCCGGGTGGCCCTTGACACCGGCGACGAGTTTGAAACCCTGGGGCGCCGTTTTAACACCATGGCCGAACGCCTTGCCAGGGGCCGCGACGATCTCAGGGAAAAAATCGCCCAGGCCACCCGAGAGTTGTCCGAGGCCAACCGAGAGCTTCAAACCCTTGATCAATTAAAATCCGATTTTCTGGCCAACATGTCCCATGAGCTCCGCACGCCCCTGACCGTCATCCGGGGGGGCATCGATTACCTGAACCGCACCCTCAAAAAGGAAGACAATCGAAACTACCTTGAAATTATTGATAAAAACTTGAGCCGCCTGATTCATCTGGTCTCGGACCTCTTCGACTTCACCAAAATCGAAGCCAAAAAGATCGAATGGGCCTTCGATCAGGTGGACCTGGGGGTATTCATCGAAGAAGTCATCGAAATTATCGCTCCCTTGGCCTTTGAAAAGGGCATCTCCCTTGTGTATGAAAATCCCGGGGAGGTCCTGGTGGAAATGGACCTGGAGCGCATGGAACAGGTGATGGTCAACCTCATCGACAACGCCGTCAAATTTTCCGGCCCGGATACTCAAATTCAAATTCAGGTCAACAAGGATCCCGAATGGGTGACGGTTTCGGTGAAAGACCAGGGCATCGGCATTCCAGAGGAAAACCTCAAGAGCATCTTCGATAAATTTTCCACCGTGCCTTCGGGCGGATACGGAAAGACCGAAGGCACGGGCCTGGGACTGGCTATCTGCAAGGCCATCGTCCAAGCCCATGGCGGAAGAATCTGGGCCGAAAGCATCCAAGGGGTGTCCAGCACTTTTTATTTCACCCTGCCCCAAAAAATGCAGGGCCGATAGGTAACTGCTCCCTTAAAATCTTCGCTTGAGGAGCTGGGAATTTCCACGAACCTGACATTTTCCATTCAAAAGGTGAAGTGAACGTGACCATGAGGGAAAGAGGTATGTGCGGATTTGCTGCTATCCGCCATTCATGGTACACGCTGCTCAAAGTGCGGCTCTGACAGCCACTCGCTGGTGGACCACAGACCTGCGGTAGGATTTTCTCCCCTTGCCATCAAGGGCAAACCTACACCTCATCTAAAACCAACCACGGATTTTGTGAGCTAGCCTCTGTCTTGACAATCAGATTGAGTCAGTATAGGATATTTGATCGGCGGGTGACATAGGAGGATCATCGCCGTGTTATTGGGACACAATATGTAGTGCCTATTCCCTAACCGCATACAACCGTATTTGATGGGAGTCCCTCACGTGACACACTCCTAAAAACCAAGTTCTTATCAATTCAACTCAACCAACGGGGATTCTTATGGATATCTTCAGCGGCAGTTTGGAGAAGATAAAGATCGGGGAGCTTATAGGTATCCTCCATATGGGCAAACAGACGGGGCTGTTGTCGGTTGTGGCCGCTTCTGGAGAGGGCGGAGTCTATTTTACGAACGGGGAGATAGTGCACGCTCATTTTGCGGGGAACGAAGGGCTTGATGCCCTGGTGGACATCCTGGACCTTAATGCCGGGTCTTATACCTTCGTTGCCGGAGAGTCCGCACCCCGCGCGACCATAGAGTCTCCCATGGCCCGCCTCAAGGAAGAGATGAAACGGTTGCGCTCGGCAAGGGCCAAGGTTCTGGAGCTCATCCCTTCCAAGGAGGTAGTGCTCAAGCTCTCGGACACGTTGGACACCAAAGAGATCAAGCTCGACCGTGAGACCTGGCGCATCTTGGCCCATCTGGACGGCGTGAGCAATGTGGGGCAGGTAGGGGAGAGGCTCAACATGAGCTTCACTGATCTCCGCAGGCGGCTCAGCAGGCTTGTGGAGTCCGGCATGCTGGTCTCTGTAGAGGTCGGGCCCGCCTCCCGCACTCAGCCCTCTTCCATAAACGGAGATTTTATCTCCGCGCTCAGGGGTTTTCTGACCGACGCTTTGGGCCCTATGGCGGAGGTGGTGCTGGAGGACGTCTTGGAGGAAATGGGGGAGTCCTTGGATGCGCTCCCCAGAAGCCGGGCCGCGGAGCTGGTGGAGGTGCTGGCTGCGGAGATCCCCAGGGATGAGAAGAGACTGGCCTTCCAGAAGGCCATGCTGGACCTTTTAAGCCGTGTTTCATAAGGAGTGGTGAGTCATGATAATTCAGTGCGCGCGTTGTAAAAAAAGGTACACCCTAGATCCCAACAGGATCACAAAAGATAGGATCAAGCTCACCTGCCCTTCCTGCAAGGGGGTGATTGTGGTGGTGAAGCCCAGGCCGGAGACCGAGTCTCCCGCTTCTCCGGCTCCCCCTGTGCGAGAGCCCTCTGAGAGGAGCCAGGCCGTCCCCGCGGCGGGCGGAGGGCAGACGGCTTCCCCCACCGAACCTCCCCGGCCGCCCCATACCGCACCTGCGGCGGAGAACCCGCCCCCGAAAGGGAAACCGGCTCCGCGGCCTGCCGCCGCGGCTTCGCCCCTGGCCGCGGGCGCTGGCAAGATAAAGGGAATGGGTCTTAGAACCAGGCTCCTCATCCAGGTGCTCGTGCCCCTGACGCTGGCCATCGCTTTCGGCGGCATCTACTCACTCCATCAGATGGACAAGGTGGGGGAGATCATGACCACTTCCACCAAGAGGAGCCTCTCCAGGATCGCGGAGGAGATGGTGGAGCAGGTCTCCCTGGGTGTGGCGGAGCAGGTGAGGCTCTACATTGAGGCCAGGCCCGAGATGACCTATGAGGAGATCTTCGACACACCCGAGTTTCGGGAGCTGGGGCTCCAGCCGGTGGGGCAGACCGGCTACACCTCGGTCTATGAGAGGACCCCGGACGGCAGATTCATCATGCGGACCCACGCGGACCCCTCCCTCGTGGATGTCGATATCACCAAGGTGAGGAAGACAAAGCTCAAAGAGAGCCGCTACGACACGTGGTGGAACATCTTTGTCGGCCCCACCGAAGAGGAGGAGACCAAGGCGGGCTACTACGACTGGCTGGACCCCGACGGGGTGGTTCGGAAGAAGTTTATGGTGGTTAGCAGGGTGAAGGGAACCCCTTTGTTGGTGGCGGCCACCACCTACGTGGATGAGTTCCTCCTGCCCGTGGCCAAGATGACCGACTCCATAACCAGGCTCAGCGTGGTGACCCGTAACACCCTGGCCGTTACCATCGTTATTACCCTGGCGGTGGTGGTGGCCCTCGTGACCCTCTACGCCAGGAGGATCATAAACACCATTGTGGGCCTCGCCCGGGTGGCGGACGACATCTCCTTGGGCAACCTCGACGCCGCGGTGGAGGTTAAGGCCACCGACGAGCTCGGTCTTCTAGCCGATTCCATCACCCGTATGCAGGACTCCATGAGGACCGCTATCAAACGCTTAAGGAGAAGAAGGCGGGCGGCGGTGTAATATTCACGCTCTCGCCACGCCGACAAAAGGAAAGGTGATGTCATGATGGCCTTTAGATTCAAGACTTCAGCGGTGGTAATGGCGTTGATACTCGCCTTTGTCTCTCTTTCCGCGCAAGGCGCCGCGGCCAAGAGATATAAGGTGGCCGTCTTACCGAGATACTTCCCCATAGAGCTCATGCAGAGGTTCCAGCCGCTTCTGGACTACCTGGAGGAGACCACCGGTGAGGAGTTCAAGCTGATAATACCTAGAAACTACGCACAGCACATAGAGATGGTGTACAAAGGGAGGGTGGACTTCGCCTACCAGAACCCGTATGTCTTCACCAGGGTCTCCGAAATGATAAGGCCCATAGCTGTAGCCAGTAAAGGAAAGGATGGGGTCAAGTTCCGGGGGGTGGCGATAGTGAGAAGGGACTCAGGGATATCCGTCCCGGAGCATCTCAAGGGCAGGACCGTCTGTATTGTGGCCTACACCTCTGCGGGCGGGTGGGTCTCCCAGGCGCTTTTTCTCCGCGGGCGGGGGCTGGAACCGGAGAGGGACATGAAGGTGGTGGTGGCTCCGCAGAACAAGCAGGAAAACGTGATAAAGGCGGTCTACGACGGCAAGGCGGATGCGGGATTCGTAAGGGAGTCAGCCCTAGACAGATTGGCCAAGGTGGTGAAGATGGCTGATATCAAGGTGCTTTTCAAGGGGGAGTGGCTCCCAAACTGGGTTTTCACCTATCACCCCAAGCGGGTGCCCAAGGGCGTTGCCGGGAAGGTTCAAAAGGCGCTCCTTGCCATGCCCAAAGGGCACAGGGCCCTGAAAAGGGCGAAGCTCAACGGCTTTGTGCGACCGGAGGAGACGCCCCTTTCCGCGTTTCTGAGGGCCATGACCTACTAAAAGGACGAGCTTCTGAGGGGGGACAAGCTATGAACAGGAAAAGAGAAGGCAAGGGATCTGGAATCAGCCGCAGGGAGTTTTGCGGCAAGGCGGCCAAAGCCGCGGCCGGGTTGGCCGCAACCGGGGTCGGCTGCCCGCTCATCTGGGTTTCCCGGGCCTGGGGTAAGGAAAAAAGGAACGTGGTCTTTGGGCTGAACGTCCCCCTTACAGGGCCCTATTCCTTGCAGGGGAAGGATCAGCTAAACGCTTTCAAGGTGGCCATTGATGAGCTCAACCGGATGAAGGGCGGCGTCCTGGGCCGCAAAGTCAGGTATGTGGTGAGGAATACGGGCTCCAATCCCAAGCGGGCAGCCAAAAACGCCCGGAACCTCATCCGCAGGGAGAAGGCGGTGATGGTGACGGGCGGTTCCAGCTCCGCGGTGGCCATTGCCGTGAGCAAGGTCTGTCAGGAGGAAAAGAGGGTCTTCATGGCAACCGTGACCCACTCCGACGAGACCACCGGCAAATACTGCCACCGCCATACCTTCAGGAAATACAACAACGCCTGGATGTCTTCCAAGGCGGCGGGAGAGGTACTCTTGGAGAAGTTCGGCAAAAACGTCAGGTATTTTCATATAACCGCCGACTACACCTGGGGCTGGTCCTGTGAGAAGACCTTGCGGATGGTGGTGGAGAAGGCCGGGTGCATCACGGTGGGGTCGGTGGCCACTCCCTTGGGGACAAAGAACTTTCTCAAACCCCTGAGGGAGGCCGAGAGGGCCAAGCCGGACGTGCTGGTCCTCAACCACTTCGGAAGGGACATGGTCAAATCCCTGACCCAGGCCACCCAGCTGGGGTTCAAGAAGAAGATGAAGATATTCATCCCGTTGATGGAGATCCACATGGCCCTCAAGGCCGGTCCCTACAATATGTATAACGTCCTTACCACCATGCCCTGGTATTGGGGGCTCAAGGACCGGTTCCCCGCGGCCAAGGTCTTTGTGGACAAGTTCCTTGACCTCTACGGAACCCCGCCGGGTAATGGGGCGGAGGCAGCCTATACCAACATCATGGAGTATGCGGACGCGGTGGAACGCGCGGGGACCTTCGACTCCCGATCGGTGATAAGGAAGCTCGAGGGGCACCGTTTCAGGAGTCTGAAGGACACCGAATACTGGCGATCTTGGGACCACCAGTGCATCCAGACCACCTTTGTGGCCAAGGGGAAGCACCCCGTGAAGATGCGCAACAAATGGGACTTCTTCAAGATAATCGGCGAGCGGTCGGGAGATGCCGTGGCCCGCAAGAGGGACGAGTCCCCCTGTCGCCTTGAGCCCCTCTAGACTTGGTGGCGATTCTATCCGGCAGCATCGCCACCTCGAAGGAGATGGAAAGCGGATTAGCCACAGGCGGGTTGGACTTGGCCATGCGGATGAGCGTGTTCGAGGAGCTCTCGAGGATCGGGCTCATCAGGATGCACACCCAGGCGCCGCAGCCGGAGGAATCAGGAAGGCCCCCGCGGGGCTGCGGAACGGCTTGACCGGTCTCACCGGGGAGGGATCGGAGCGGGTAGTCAGGTTCAAGATGTTTACCGAAAGCCTTATAGACCAGGCCCTCAACCGTGAATTGGTGATAAAGAAAATGCTCACCAGAAAAAAGCGCTTTTTTTTTGGGGCGCTGTTATGTTAAAAATAATATAAGGATGGAACCGACGGCATGAAAGACTTTGAAACCCTTTTGAAAGGCTCTGCTGCCGCCCACGGCCATCTTTGCCCGGGTCAAGTGGTGGGGGTGCGCATGGCCATGCTGGGCTGTCGGCTCATTGATCTGGACGCGCCCTCGCGCCATGACCAGATCAAAAAGCTGATCATCTACGTGGAATTGGATCGGTGCACCGCGGACGCCGTGGCCCATGTCACCGGCGTCAAGCTGGGGCGCCGCTCCCTGAAATTCGTGGACTACGGCATCATGGCCGCCACCTTTGTGAACCTGGAAACCCACAAAGCCTACCGCGTGGTGTCCACGGAAGAAGCCCGGGATCTTGCACCGGTTTATGCGCCGGAAGTGACCGGAAAATGCCCCCAGCAACTTCTGGCCTATAGGCGCATGCCCGACAGCGTGCTCTTTCGGGTCCAGCAGGTGGAGATGCAGATCCAAGATTTCGACATGCCCGGTCCCACCCGTTACAAGGCCGTCTGTTCGCGCTGTGGTCAGGTCATCCGGGATTGCCGGGAAGTCCAAAAAGAAGGACTGATCTTATGCAAACCGTGTGCCCATGGGGCCTACTTTTCCAATGCCCGTGAGGTGACGTGGTCGGATATGAGCTGGGCGCCGGAATAAGTGTCCTTTCCAAGCCCCGATGCCGAGGTTTTCGAAAAGGAGACGTCACGATGTTGAAGAAAATCAAATTAAAAGATGCCGTTGGGATCCCATTGGCCCATGACATCACGGAAATACGCCCCGGCGAATTCAAAGGGCCCGCCTTTCGAAAAGGATACACCGTGTGCAACGAAGACGTATGCCATCTTCAAAAACTGGGGAAGAACCACCTCTATGTGATCCACCTGGAGGCGGATGAAATCCATGAAGATCAGGCGGCCGCCATGCTGGCACACGCCCTGGCCGGTGACGGCATCGTCCGGGAAGAGGCTCCCCGGGAAGGAAAAATCAAGCTTTTCGCCGAAAGAGACGGCCTGTTGCACGTGGACACGACGGCCCTGGCAGCCTTTAATATGGTGGACGAGGTGATGTGCGCGACGCTACACAACAACACCCTCGTTCAAAAGGGGGCCCTGGTGGCCGCCACCCGGGCGATTCCGCTGGTCATGAAACGGGCGGCCATTGAACGGGCCGCCGCCATCGCCGCACAAAACGGTGCGGTGCTCTCTGTGCACGCCCTGCGCCGGGCCCTGGTGGGAATCGTGATCACGGGCAATGAAGTCTACCACGGCCTCATCGAAGATCGCTTTGCACCGATTCTTTCCGAAAAGATCGAAGCCCTGGGAAGCCGGGTGGCGGGCATTACCGTTGCTCCGGATGATGCGGAGAAGATCAGTCAAGCCATCCGGGACCACCTGGATCGCGGATGCGATCTTTTGATGCTCAGCGGCGGGATGAGCGTGGACCCGGACGATGTCACCCGGAAGGGGATTCGACTGGCCGGCGCCACCGAAATGCACTACGGCGCCGCCGTCCTCCCCGGGGCCATGTTCCTGGTGGCCTATTTGGAAGACGTCCCTCTCCTGGGGGTGCCCGCCTGCGGGCTGTATCATCGCACAACGGCGCTCGATTTGGTGCTGCCCCGGGTCCTGGCCGGTGAACGGATCGGCAAAGCGGCGCTGGCCTTTATGGGCCATGGGGGACTTTGCAAAGACTGCCCCCGGTGTACGTATCCCCACTGTCCCTTTGGAAAAAGCGCCTGATCAAAACGTTTCTTGCCCGGACAGATTGCGTTTTTACGCCAACCGGAAGCCTTTCAAACCGGAAAAAGACAAGCCCATGGCCAGACTCAACCTCCGATCCAGCCAATGGATCGTGGATGAAAACAACAACATCATCATCGGCAAAGGCCGCGCGGAAATCCTGGAAAACATCGAGCAAACGGGCTCCATCAACCAGACGGCCAAGAAGATGAAGATGTCCTACAAGGCGGTGTGGAGCAAAATCAAGACCTCCGAAAAACACCTCAACACCCGGCTCGTTCACACGGACCGAAAGGAAGGGTCGCGGTTGTCTCAAGAGGGAAAGGCCCTTTTGGAAAAATACAACCTCCTCAAAAGACGGTGTATTTCAGCAGACAATGAGATTTTCAACGCCATTTTCAACGCCACCGGCAAACAAGGACGCCGCTGATCAGCAACAATTCTTAAACCGGTCTCCGGCCTCTCCCTTGGATCCATCCTGGAACATCAATCCATGAAATCCTTCCATGCGTTATTAAATTGATTGCAGTTACCATCGAACATGATACGATCGCTGAAACTGGAAGGGTCCAAGGCGCTTGAAACACGAAATAAATTCATCATTACAACCGGTTAACCCTCAATGCGGCAACCAATTAACGATAGTCATCCTGGAAAATCGGCCCTAAAGGCGACTCCAGGTAGCATTCCAATCCCGGCAAACGCCTCCGCCGGCCTTGCAAGACAAGGCGGGGCAATCCTTCCTCCCAGCACCCCCTAAGGCCGCCTCAAGTCCATGGCTTCTCCGAAAAATAACGGCTCCGGCAATGGCAAGGTTTCCTTTGCCCGGGATCTGGGCCTCTTTGATGCTTCCATGATCGGCATCGGCGCCATGATCGGTGCCGGCATTTTCGTTTTGACCGGCATTGCCGCAGGCGAGGCCGGGCCGGCCGCCCTTCTGGCATTTATCCTCAACGGCATGGTCACCCTGCTGACCGCCCTCAGTTACGCCGAACTGGCCTCGGCCTACCCCAAATCCGGAGGAGGGTATTCCTATATCAAAAAAGCCTTCCCCGGGCCGGCGGGGTTTGCTTCGGGGTGGATGCTGTGGTTTTGTTACATCATCGCCTGCGCCCTTTACGCCCGCGGATTCGGCAGCTATTTCTGGGAGTTTGTGCAGACCTATTTTCCGATTGTTTCGAACTTTGTCTTTGAAACGGCCGGTCACCGGGGACCGGCGCTCTTCATGACGGTCCTCGTGGCAACGGCGTTCATCTTGATCAACATGCACGGAACGGCGCTGACCGGCAATGTGGAAAACGTGATCACCCTGGCGAAAATTATCATATTGCTTATTTTCATCGCTTACGGCCTCAAACAAATCGTCCACGTCCCGAGTCAGGCGCTTGCCGGCTTCAAGCCCTTTTTTCCAAAGGGATTCCACGGGGTCTTCATGGCCATGGGGCTCACGTTCATCGCCTTTGAAGGCTACGATCTCATCGCCACCGTGGCCGAGGAGATCAAAGCGCCGGAAAAGACCATACCCCGGGCGACCCTGATATCCCTGGCTGTCACGGTGACGATCTATTTGCTCATCGTGGTGGTGTGCATCGGCGCCATTCATCCGAAATCGGGCACTTCGTGGGAATTTCTCGGGCGGTACCAGGAAACGGCCATTGCCAAGGCCGCTGAAAACTTCATGCCCTTTTTCGGCATCGCCCTGATTATCTTCGGCGGCCTGTTGTCCACGGTGTCCGCTTTGAATGCCACCATCCTGGCGTCGTCGCGGGTGGCCTATTCAATGAGCCGGGACAAGATGCTGCCCGAAGCCCTTTGTCGAATTCATTCCACACGTCGAACGCCGCACCTGGCGATTGCGGCCACCGGTGTGATCGTGCTGGTCATTGCCCTGCTCTTTCCCATTCACGTCATCGGATCCGCGGCCAGTGTCATGTTTTTGCTCACCTTCTCCCTGGTGAACCTGTCCCTGATCGCCCTGCGGCGCAAGTTTCCGGAACTCAAAGGCGGTTTCCGCGTCCCCCTTTACCCGGTCACTCCCGTGGCGGCCATCTTCCTCAACATGCTGCTGGCCCTCTATCAGTTCAATTTCGATCCCCGGGCCTGGTACATCACCCTGGGATGGGTGATCGCCGGGTTGTTGATCTACTTCATCTATTTCGAGAAGACCACGGCGGCCGACATGCCCCAGGTGCTTGAGGTTCAGGTGGGCAAAAAGACGGATACATTTACTTACCGCATCCTCATTCCCCTCCACAATCCCGATCACGTCCTTCCGCTGATGCGGCTGGCGATTCCCATCGCCAAAGCCCATGAAGGGGAAATCGTGGTGCTGGGGGTGGTGAACATTCCCATTCACCTGCCGCCCCACGAAGGGATGCGCTGGATCCATCACAAGACGCCCCTTTTAAAAAGAGCCATCCAATTCGGCAGGGAGCAGGGCGTGGAAACCCGCTCCGCGCTTCGCATCGCCCACCGGGTATACGACGGTATCCTGCAGACCGCGCTCGTCGAAAAGGCCTCCCTGGTGTTGATGGGATGGAAGGGCTACACCACCACCCGGGATCGCATATTCGGGGAAGTCACGGACAAAGTGGTCCGCCTGGCACCTTGCGACCTGATTACGGTTAAATTGACCGGTGACCGTCCGATCCACCGGGTCCTGTTTCCCACCGCCGGGGGTCCCCATGCCCACCTGGCAGCCGAATACCTCAGCCTCTATCAGCAGGCTTACGGATACGAGATCACCTGCTGTTATGTCGTCCCTCCCGGAGCGGACGCACACAAGCGCGACAACGCCCGCTTGTGGATTCAAAAGACCCTGCATCTTACGGCGTTGAAAGAAAAGGCTCGGATGGACCTGCTGACCGGGAAACGCATTGCTCCCACCCTGGTGAAAGCGGCCGCCGATTACGACCTGATCGTTCTCGGCGCTTCCCGGGAAGGGGTTTTTTCGAGTGTCCTCTTCGGAGAAATCCCCGAAAAAGTCGCCCGCTATTCCAAGACCCCGGTGATGATCGTCAAACGCCACGAGGGTGCGGTGAAATCCATCGTCAAAAGAGTGCTGGGATAACCCCCCGTTTTCGGCGCTCCCATATACCCCATGGGGCCCACGAGGCGACAGGCGCCTGTTCCATCCAGGGTCTGCTGCTGAAAGAGGTTCATTAAAGAAGTCTCCTTCTTCGCGCCAGCAGGAACCATGGGTAAGAATTACCCTTTTCAAAGGCTCCGTCGCGAAATGGGGTAATTCTTATCCAGTTGGCTTGATCCTTTTCTTCCATCTGCTTTTCAACAAAACGGCGGAAAAAATTATTGCATTAAATTCAATAACATAAAAACAGACCGCCTCTTTTTTCCGAAATGGCATGCAGTTTGCTCTTTTGGGGTGTGCGACAGGAAAATTAAAATTAACAACTTTTTGCCAGGGGAGAGACCCATGAAAAACGCCACGCGCTTGCGGATGAAAACCGAAAAGGATCGAAGGCAATTTCTGAAACTGGCCGGCTTCGGCGCACTGGGTTTGATGACCGGCAGCTTTCTGCCTTTTCTTGATCCTCTTGCTGCTGCACGAAATCCCAACACCGCTTCAAAGAAAAAGTTCATTCCGGATCTGGATATTTCCATGACGGCCCACCCCGATGAACTGGCCCTTTTCCCCGGAGAGCGAACGCGGATTTGGCGCTACGACGCCATGGTTCACAAGGGGGATCAATCCCGGGTGGTGCCACTTCCCGAAAGCTATCTGGGACCCGTCATTAAAGTGCGTCAGGGCGAGAAAATACGGATCCGTTTTGAAAACGCCATTTTCGAAAAATCGATTATCCATTGGCACGGCCTCCATGTGCCTGCCATCATGGATGGCCATCCACGCTTTGTGGTTCCCTCCGGCCGGTCCTATCTCTATGAGTTTGAAGTGAAGAACCGCGCCGGCACCTATTGGTATCATCCGCATCCCCACAGACGCACCGGGGTCCAGGTTTATCAAGGTCTGGCCGGCCTTTTGCTTGTTTCCGATGAAGAAGAGCGATCCCTGGGGTTGCCCGACGGGGGCTATGACGTGCCTTTGGTCATTCAAGATCGCACCTTTGACGGCGACAACCAGCTGGTATACCTCTCAGGACATGGGATGGAACAGATGACCGGTTTTTTGGGCGATTCGATCCTGATCAACGGCATGCCCGATTTTACATTGCCCGTATCAACCACCGCCTACCGGTTGCGCCTGTTAAACGGCTCCAACTCTCGGATCTTTCGCCTGGCATGGGGAGACGGCCGGCCCCTGACCGTCATCGGCACGGATGGAGGCCTCCTTGAAAAGCCGGTTTCCCGTGCCTATGTATTTTTGGCCCCGGGCGAACGTATCGAACTCTGGAGGGATTTCAGCGGGGCGCCGGTGGGATATGAAAGCGCCCTCGTGAGCCTTCCTTTTGACGGCGGGCCAATGGGAAGCGGCCGCATGGGCCGGGGGATGAGGATGTCCGGGAGAAGGGGGACACGCCAAACCCTTTTGCTTGGCGCCCGATTTCCCGTCTTCAAAATCAAGGTGACGCAAAAAGTGAAGAAGCGCTCCACGCTGCCGCCCAGGCTTGCAGAGATTGAGCCTCCCCGTCCGGACCTGGCGGACAATGTCCATCGTCCGCGACGATTCCATCTCACCGGGCGACACATGCAATGGTCCATCAACGGGCGGGTATTTCAGATGGAAGATGTGGCGGGTGACGAGATCGTTCGGTTGGGTTCCCGGGAAATCTGGGAGTTTCATAACACCGGAGGCGGCATGATGCCGATGATGCAAACGCCCCATCCCATGCACCTGCACGGCAAGCAATTCCGGGTCCTGGCACGCAGCGGGTTACGGCACGAAGGCTACGTGGATGCGGGGTGGAAAGACACGGTCCTCCTGATGCCCGGTGAAAGCGTCAAAATCTTGGTCGGCTTCGACGATTACCCGGGCCTGTTCCTCTACCACTGCCACAATTTAGAACATGAGGACATGGGCATGATGCGCAATTATCTCGTGAAGTCTTAAAGCTGTTGTTGGAATCGGGTCCCTCTGGAGAAACGGGAGAAGTTGGCATAGTTCTTGGCTGCGTGACCTTCCAGCACAGCCGCCACATCCCGGCACACAGACGTCACCACCCTCTGCTGGCCCTCTCGCGTGAAGGCCCCGATGTGCGGGGTGAGGATGACGTTGTCCCTCCTGCAGAGGGCATCTTGCACCGGCGGTTCCTTTTGCCGGACATCCAAGGCGGCACCGGCGATTTTCTTTTCTTCCAGGGCCCGGATCAGACCCGTTTCATCCACCACGGCGCCGCGGGAATTGTTGACAAAGAAGGCCGTGGGTTGCATCATGCAGAAGTTTTCATAGTTGAATAAGTGGCGGGTTGCATCGGTCAAGGGGAGATGACAGACCACCACGTCACTGCGACGCAACAGCTCGGATAAATCCATCAGGGGGATCCTGGGCTCCGAAACCGTGATGCCGTCGGGGTTGACATATGCATCATGGGCGATCACATCCATGCCAAACGCCTTGGCGCGCAGGGCCGTGCGATACCCGATCCGTCCCAGGCCCACGATGCCGAGAATTTTCCCGTAAAGCTCCACGCCGGTAAAATCCCGCCGGTTCCATCCCCCGGCCTTGGTGTCACGATCCGCGGCGGGGAGTTTCCGGGCCAGGGCCAGCATCACCGCCAGGGTCAACTCCGCCACGGAAATGGAATTTTGCTCGGGGGCGTAAACCACCACGATCCCGGCGGCACTGGCCGCCTCCACATCGATGTTGTCCAGGCCGGCGCCGGCGCGCCCGATGACCTGAAGCTCAGGGGCCCGTTGAATCAATTCCGGCGTCACCCGGGTCTGGTTGCGCACGATGAGTCCGTCAGCAGCGCGTACCGCTTGAGCCAACTCCTCGGGGAATCGCCACAGATCCGGTTCAAAGTCCACCCGGAACGTGCGTTGCAACGCCTCCATGGCGGTACCGGTGATATTTTCCGTAACCAGAATTCTTTTCATAACCGATCCATCTGCCTGTTACAAAATAAAGGGAATTTGGAGTTCATGACATAAGGTTTTGAGCTCTTGCAGAGTCGCCTCTCCCACAACAATGCCTTCCTTCCGGTTCTCCAAGGCGACCCGGTGCGACCGTTCCCCCGGCACGAGGATTTCCTCAACACCGGGCCGGCGGTGACAGGATTTAATGGCGTCAATCATGGCATCCATGCGACGCCTGAATTCGGCCGCATCCATGAAGGCCGCTATATCCATGAGACAGAAGAAATGTCCCACATTCTGCGGGCGATCAAAATCTTTGTACATGGAACCGATGGCCGCACCCACGGCTGCACCGGACAGCACACTGGACAACACCTCCACCATCATGGCCAGGGCATAGCCCTTGTGGCCCGCCATGGTCAAGACCGTACCCAGCAAAGCCCGGCCCGCATCCGTGGTGGGGGCCCCGTCGGGATCCAGGGCCCAGCCCTCCGGAATGGACTCCCCTTTTTTTTGAGCGGCGATGATGTTGCCCCGGGCCACCCGGGAGGTGGCCAGGTCAATCTTCACCGGGAATCCTTTGCCGGTGGGAAACGAAATCCCGATGGGATTGGTGCCGAAAAACGCCTGGCTGCCGCCCGCGGGCGACATGGCCGGTTCGCTGCTGGTGGTGGCAAGCAACATCATGTCCTGGGATGCCGCCCGGTTGCAATAGTAAGACAGGGTGCCGAAATGCTGGGAACGGCGGATGGCGGCGGCCGCCACCCCGAATTCCCGCGCCAGGGGCGTCAGGTGCTCCAGGACCTTGACCGCCTGGACCTGCCCGAGGCCGTTGCCGGCATCCACCGCAAGGACCGCCGGGCGCCGACGCTCGATCTGCAGCCCTGCACGGGGATCGATGAGTCCCTTTTGGATTCGTCGGATATAGATATTCAAGCGGGATATGCCGTGGGTGGAAGTGCCGTGCACATCGGCCTCCACCAGGGAATCCGCCAGAACCTCGGCGTCCCGAGGCCGTACGCCAGCTGCCCGGGCAATGTCTGCCGCCAGTTGCTTAATTTTTTCAGGATCATATCGTTGCATAACACCACATCCCTCTACTCCCACCATGCGCCGGCAGGCAAAGGAACCCCCAGGCCGTAATGAAACACCATGTAAAAAAAGGTGACCACCACGGCACTGAGCGCTGCCGATTGCAGGATGCTTTTCCGCGCCCAGGGCGCTTCGGCCAGAAACATGTTGAAGGCCATATAGAATATGTAGCTTGTCGGCAGAAACCCCGCCTTGGGCATGAAATACAAATAAACCACCAACATGACCACCCCGATGATAATGTTACGACGTTCCCCCGCAGATTCAAAAAATTGTATTTTTTCCGGTTTTATGAAGCCCTTGAGGAGCATGAGGGCCCCCAGAAAAAAGATGGCCACCAGCACATAGTTGACAAACATGCCGCCCAGAGGGCTCAGCTCTCGAGTCGTGACGAAAACCACGCCTCCCACCACCCAGGCGAAGATGCCGATGATCAAATCCGCATTCAACATGCTCATTTCTCTCTGGCGCCCCTGGCTGGGTTCCGCTTCTTTTCCCGCCAGGAAGCATACAGCGGCCACAGGGCGGACATCAGGCTCATGGCGATCAGCACCATGGAAATGGGCTGGAGGGTCATGTAACGGATAACGCTGCCCGCCGCTTTTCCGGCCAGGATGGACTGGACCAGGCCCTCCTCCACGAAAGGTCCCAGGATAAGGCCCAGCACGATGGTGGCCGGGTGGAACTTGAGCTTGTTGCTGACCAAACCGATGATGCCGAACACCAGCATGATCCACACATCCAGCACGTTGTTGCGAATGGCGTATGATCCCAGGATCGTCATGAAAACCACGACCGGGGCCAAAAAACGCGCTGGAATGTTGATGATGCGGGAAAAGACGAATGAGCCGAAGGTGCCGATGAGCGTCACCAGGAAGGCCGCCACCAGCAGTCCCATGATGAAGGCATAGGTCACGTCGGCATAGGCGGAAAACAGCTCCGCGCCGGGACGCATGCCGTGCAGCATCAAGGCGCCGAGGATGACCGCCGCAGGAGGGGAGCCGGGAATGCCCAGGGTCAACAGCGGTATCAGCGACCCGGGCGCCATGGCGCTGTTGGCCGCCTCCGAGGCCGCCACCCCCTTGATGGTTCCCTTGCCGTACTCTTCCGGGTGCTTGTCCCAGCGAACCGCCTCGTTGTAAGAAACCATGCTGGCGATGTTGCCCCCGGCGCCCGGCGCAAACCCGATAATGGTGCCGATGAAAGAGGAGCGCAGCATCAAAACGGGTTGCCTGAACAGGTCCCGGATGACTTCGCCGATGACCTTCAGGCTGGGGTTGACCTGCCGGGAAGTATAGGAACGGCGCCGCTGTCCCACGATGCTGGTGAGAATCTCGGGCAAACAGAAAAAGCCGATCAACGCCACGATCAAATCGATGCCCGCCTGCAGTTCCGGGAAACCGAAGGTGAGCCGGACATCACCCCCCAGGGGCGACATCCCCACGGTGCTCAGGATCAACCCCATGGCCCCGCCCAGCAGGCCCTTGAAAATAAAACCGGAAGACAGGGTGGCGATAATGGTCAGGCCGAACACGCCCAGCCAGAAATACTCGGAGGGACCGAACTTCAGGGAGGCCTCGGCCAGGGGCGGGGCGGCGAAGGCCAGCACGATGTTGGCCAGCAGGGATCCGAACGACGACGCCACCGCCGCGGTGACCAGGGCGTGCTGGGCCATGCCCTTCTGAGCCAGGGGAAACCCGTCGAATGTGGTGGCGATGGCCGCCGGCGTGCCGGGTGTGTTGATCAGGGTGGCGGGGATGGCATCCCCGTACATGGACCCCACGTAGATGCCGGCCAACATGATCAGTCCGCTGGCCGGTGACATGGTAAAGGTAAACGGGACCAACAGGGCCAGTCCCATGGTGGCCGTCAGGCCGGGAAGCGCCCCGAAGAGGATTCCCATGACCACGCCGATGAAAAGGGATAAAAAATTGTAAAATTCGAAGACGTGGCCGAGACCCGAGATTGCCGCATCAAGCATGTCCGCACCGCTTCATGGGTGGGGGGGCCGGCGGGAGAGGTGCCGGCCCCCGAGTTGGAATGTCTGCAGGATCGCTCTACTTTTTAAACTCCTTGACCACCGGCGCCCACTGCTTGATCTTTTCGGCGATGTAGGCCTTGCTCCGGGCCGAATCCATGGCAATGGGAATAAACCCGTCTTGGAGCATTTTCGCCTTGATGGCGGGGTCGTTGGCAATGGTGAGAAAGGCCTTTTCCAGAACCTGGATAATCTCTGGAGGCGTTCCGGGAGGCGCCCCGGCTCCCCGGTCTATGGAGGCCAACAGGGCATACCCCTGGCTCTTGAAAGTGGGAACCTCGGGCATGGGCGCGAAGGGTTTCTCGGTGCCGAAACCCAGCACCCGGATACGTTCCCGGTGCTGGTACAGGTCATTGGAGTTGCCCCACAAGGCCTGCACGTGCCCGCCCAAAAAAGAGGCCACGCTGGGAGCCGCTCCCTTGCTGGGGATGTAGGTCAGCTTGATGCCGGCCATCTTCTGGAACTGCAAGTTGGCGATGTGGTGCCCGGACCAGGTGCCGGAACCGCCGACGGTGATGGCGCCGGGGTTCTTTTTGGCGTAGTCCACGAAATCCTTGAGGGTCTTGAAGGGGGATTTTTTCAAGACCGCCAGCCCGATGGGCGTGGCCTGGAAAAAGGCGATGGGCACAATCTGCTCGGTCTTGTAGCCTGCATTGCCCCTGGCCAGGGGCTGCAAAATGATGTGGGGAATGTTGATGCCGGAAATAAAATAGCCGTCCGGCTTCTTGCGCACCAGGTTGGCCCAGCCCACGGATCCCCCGCCGCCGGGCTTGTATTCGATCACCACCTTTACGCCCAGCAGTTTCTCCAGCAGCGGCTGCTGGCGGCGGGCTTCCAGATCCGACTGGCCTCCGGGGTTAAACGGGATCTGGTAAACGATCTTTTTGGCGGGATACTTGCCGGCCAGGGTGGGCACGGCAAACATCATCACACAGACCAGGGCCAAAAATATACTGAGCATCCGCTTCATGGTACGGCCTCCTTTCTCTTGTCCCTTTTTGGTTCTGAAACAGTTCCTAAGCCTTATGTATCCTTGGTTGATTTTCATCCGCAGGCCGGAAAATCCCCTCCCCAACACTCTTTAAGCACTCTCGTAAAGCTTGGTCAGCACGAACTCTTCATGCCCCAGCAGTTCGGTGGCCGTCAGGCGGCCGTTGCAGGTTCTTTTCAATATTTCCAGCAGGCCTTCACCGGACTCGTCCAGTGTCATCTCCCCCTTCAGGATCGCCGAGCAGTCGTAGTCGATGTGCTCGGCCATGGTTTTGACCGTCAAGGGATTGGCCGACAGCTTGATCACCGGTTCGATGGGATTGCCCACGATGTTCCCCTGACCGGTGGGGAACAGATGCGCCACGAATCCGGCCGCCGCCCACAGGGTGACCGCCTCGGCGGCCGCCGAGGAAGTGTCCATGAACCAGAGACCGGGCCCTTTCGGGCTTTCGGCCTTGTCCAGGCAGCCCACGTATCGGCATGTCTTGCCAATTTTCTGCAGATTGCCCAGGGCCTTCTCTTCGATGGTGGTCAACCCGCCCCGGATGTTGCCCTTGGTGGGCTGGCTGCCGGACAGATCATCGGTCTTGTAACGCTCGATCATGGCTTGGTAGGCATTAAAAATCCGCATGAATTCTTCGCCCGCTTCCACCGTGGCGGCCCGTTGTTTACATACCTCTTCACCCCCGGTGATCTCGGAGGTTTCCCCGAAACTGCAGGTTGCACCGGCTGCAACCAGCCTGTCAAAGACATTGCCCACCGTAGGGTTCGAGGCCAGTCCGCTGGTTGTATCCGACTCGCCGCATTTGGTCGAAACCCAGATCTCCTTCAGGTCGGCTTCTTCACGCCGCTGCTCGCTGGCCCATTGCATGAACTCGTAAGCCTTCCGGGAAGCCATTTCGACGGTCTTGAAATCGCCGTAGCGTTCGATGGAAAAACCGACCACGGGTTTGCCGGTTTCAGCGATGCCCTCAACGATGGTGTTGGTCCATTCGGGCTCGATGCCGATGACCACCACAGCCGCCACATTCGGATTGGCACCGGTGCCGATTAGGGTGCGGAAAAAAAGCTCCAGGTCCTTGCCGAATTGCAACCGCCCGTAAGCATGGGGAATCGCCTTGCACCCCTTGACGCTGTAAGCCACCTTCTCGCATGCCGAGTTTGAAAGGTCATCCAGGGGTAGAATCACAACATGGTTGCGGATGCCCACCCGCCCGTTTTCGCGCCTGTATCCCCATACGGTTCCCAAATTGCTCATGGTTACCACCTCCTGGTTTTCAAATTGTGAATGTGAACATGTTCGCCTTTCTTAATGGGCGCCACGACGCGGCCAATATCATGGCCGTATTTGATCACCCCGTCGTCTACCTTGTGGTCCGCCAGGGCGATCTTGTGGCCAAGCGGGATATCCTGCAGCGCGCTTACCTCCATCTTCTCCTGGCTGTCCATGTAAAGCCCCTGAGCCCCCTCTCCGGCCTTGATGTCCACCGTCGCCACACCCACCGTATCCTGGCTGTCATGAATTAAAAATTGGATCATCTTCGCCCTCCATTCTGTTGGCAATGTTGAATAAATGGTTTCAGGTCAATTCCAGCGTGAACACCCGTGTCTTGGAAAAAAGAAACGCTTGAAAAATCATTTTTTCGATGCGCTTTGCGCTTTCAAAGACGATGACTGCAAATCCCATGCCGGATGCCGGAAATTTGTAACTTTTGGATATAATAGTATATTTTATTATCAAGGGCGGAACATTGGGCCTGATTTTGGGGCCCAATATTGGGCATGATGCCCAATATTGGGCTTGACTTTGACCTTCCCGGTGGTAAAGTCTTCCGCAGCCTCTTTTGTCGATCGATGCCTACAGGAGCCTGCCCATGCGCTGGAATCCGGCGACCCGCTATCAGATTCTTCTGAAAATCAACAATGCCGTTATCACTCGCACCACCCGCGAGGAACTTTTCCGGGCCCTGGCCACCGAGTTGCGCAAGCACTTCTCCTATGACCGCCTGAGCATCAACCTCTATGATCCCGACACCCAGTCCTTGAGCTATTTTGCCGCTTCCGACGGCATCGATCCGGCCGGCATCTCCTGCAAAGACAGCCGGCCCCTCTCCAAGGGCACCATCAGCCAGATGGCCATCCTTTCCGGCAAACCGGTGATCATTGAAGACCTGGGCCGTTACCGGGACAGCAGTTCCGTCGGTTCCATGCTTGCTGCCGGGCTGACCTGCACCATGGCGTTTCCCCTGGTGGTTCGCCGGATGATTTTAGGCACCATCAATTTTTCCTTCCGCCAAAAACCCGCGGACATCCCGGAACTGACCCAAGTGCTCACCGAAGTCTCCAACCAGGTGGCCATCGCCGTGGACAACATGCTGGCCTACACCCATTTGAAGCAACTCAACGCCCACCTGGTGCGGGAAAAGCAGTTCCTGATGGCCCATGCCGATGAGGACTACCATGCGGACGGATTTTTTTTCGCCTCTCCGGCCATGGGGGAAATCATGCAGCTCATCGAGCGCCTGGCCGACACGGACGTGACCGTGCTGATCACCGGGGAGACCGGGACCGGCAAGGACTACATCGCCCGCTGCATTCACAACCTGAGCCCCCGCCGGGACAAGCTCTTCGTGAAGACCAACTGCCCGGCACTGACATCCTCGCTTTTTGAAAGCGAGCTTTTCGGTCATGCCAAGGGCGCCTTCACCGGGGCGGACACCCGGCGCACCGGGCGTTTCGAAATGGCCAGCGGCGGCACCATGTTTCTGGACGAAGTCGGGGAACTGCCGGCGTCCCTGCAGGCCAAACTGCTGCACGTCTTGCAGGATCGCCGTTTCGAACGGGTGGGAGACAGCCGCTCCATAGAAGTGGATTTTCGGGTTATTGCCGCCACCAACAAGGACATCGAGGCGGCCGTTGCCGCCGGTCAATTCCGGAAAGACCTCTACTATCGACTCAATGCCGTCAACATCAACGTGCCGCCCTTGAGACAACGCAAAGAAGACATCCCGCTGCTGGTGGAAAAACTCACCGAACTACAAGCCAAAAGAATAAATCGACTGGCGCCCCGTTACACGGACCGGGCCTTGGATGCTCTATGCCAATATCATTGGCCGGGCAACGTGCGAGAGCTGAAAAACTTCATCAAAAGAATGATCATTTTACGCCCGGACGAACGGATTCGTGAAAGCGATATTGAACAGGTGCTGCAAATCAACGGCAACCTCCCGATCCCCTCCAGGGTGGCGACCCTGGATGAAGTGGAACGGGAACACATCCGTCAGGCCTTGATCCAGTGCCGCGGCGTGGTGGGCGGCGAAAACGGAGCCGCCCGGCTTCTGGGTCTGCCGCGCTCCACCCTCCAATACCGGCTCAAGAAGTATGATCTGAATCCAAGGCATTTCGCTTGATCCCGGATACCGGGTCCCGGGGGAAAAGGGCGGCCTGCGTCCGAGGGTCTAGGAATCGATTCTCTTTTTGGCGTAGAAAAAGGGCCTCAGGAGTTTAAGGGCGGCAATGGAGGCCAGGGGCTTGACGAGCCAGGAAACCCGTCCCGTACTGCCCAGGCACTTTTTGCAATAGGGATGGACCAGCCGAAAACGATCAAAGCCCGCCAGGATCTCACCGAGCGCATCGGAAGACAGGATCTGTTCCAGGGAAGCTTCTTTCAGGTTTCCGATGGCGGTCTGGCCGTCGTAATCGATGCAACACAGGGTGACATCCCCATTGTACAGGACGGCGAAGTGGTCCCGCATGCCGAAACAATATCCGGCCCAGGCCTCCCGAACCGGGCGCGAGTCAAAGGCGTGCCCCCAATCCTCCAGGACATAGGTCTCGAAGTAGACCCGGGGATGCACCTCGAGGACGTTCCACTTATAGGTCACCAGCGTATCGATCTTTTTGTCCACGGCCGCCTTTTGAACGGGATCGGTATTTAAGCCCGTGTGCACCCGATTTGCCCACAGATGAAAGAGCCGCCGGAGCTGCCGCGTGGAGGAGATGACCTTCAACGGACCCGCGGCCTTCTCCATCTCCTTTTTTGAAAATCGGGTATTGAGAAAGCGGAATTTGAAAATCGTTTCGGGATACCGTTTCTTGTAAGCAAAAAAGAAGTCCAGAATCCCCGACAGATACGCCTCAAAGGACAAGGATCGGGCTTTCCGTAAAGAAAAAGAAGCGGGATCGGGCGTCTGAAGCGAGACATCGATCTGGTGCAACGGATACGACAGGAGACGCCGTCCCACAGGCCCGCCCAGGCTTCTTCCGTTGGTGGTGAGCCCGATGGGGACCTTCCGGTTCCGGGCATGGGCGAGAATTTCGAAAAAATCCTTGTGAAGGGTGGGCTCTCCCATGACGTGCAGCGTCACCTTGTCACAGATGCCTTCGGCGCCCAGGGTCGAAAGCGTCTCCTTGGCAAGGCGTGTCTCCATGAATCCGGGCGGCCGCGTCATGCGGGACTTGGGGCAAAAGACGCAGTTGAACTCACACACATTGGTCAGTTCCAGGTGGACCCGTTTCAAGGGGACCCGCACGTGCCCGAAAGTGCGGGTTGTCGGCTTCTTTTTCATCGGATGCACTCTATCAGGAATCCCCCGGGTGTCAACCGGCGCCTCTTCCAGGCGGATCGCCCATGTATATGGGCTTTCCCATCCCAAGCGGTTGCCAAATACGGCAAAAAGGGATAAGGGCCAAGACAGGGAAAAGGGAACCTCCTTGAATCGAACACCATCGGGAAGCGGCCCATGGCATTTGGGCCCTGTCCAGGGCACGGCGCCCCCATGTTCAAACGGATCTTGCAAAGACTGAACAGGCTTCACCCGGCCTTTTTGATGCTCTTCAGCTACCTTGCGGCCATCGGGATCGGGATCGCTCTGCTGATGCTGCCTGCAGCCACGGTGACCCACGGCATCCCTTTCATCGATGCGCTCTTTACGGCAACGTCCGCCGTATGCGTCACCGGGCTCATCGTCCTGGATACGGCAGGCGATTTCACGCGCTTTGGCCAGACCGTGATCCTGGGTCTCATCCAGTTGGGGGGCCTGGGCATCATGACGCTTTCGGTGATGTTCTTCCATCTCATCGGATTGAGGGTCCTTTTTCAACACCGCATGGCGGTTCAGGAGATCTTCTCGCACACGCCCCGGAAAGACATCTACACGCTGCTCAAGTCGATCCTTGTCTTCACGGCCGCTGTGGAATGCTGCGGGACGCTGCTGCTGTTTTTCCATTGGTGGAAAACGTATCCCTTGGGAAAAGCCCTCTTTTTGGGCCTTTTCCATGCCGTTTCGGCTTTTTGCAACGCCGGTTTTTCTCTGTTTTCCACGAGTTTTATAATGGAGCGGACGTCCATTGTGTTGAATCTGACCGTGGGCAGCCTCATCGTCTTGGGCGGGCTGGGGTTTCCCGTGGTTTTTGAAATATATTCGAAAATCGTATCCAAGAAAGGGAAGATACGCCGCTTTTCCATTCAAACCAAGGCGGTCCTGTGGACCAGCGGCGTGCTCATCGTTTTGGGTGCCGTCATGTTGATCCTGGCCGAAAGGCGCCTCCTCCAGGAACAGGGCCCTTTCGATGGATGGATGGCCGCCCTGTTCCAGTCCGTCACCTGCCGGACCGCCGGCTTCAACACTGTGGACATCGCCGGCCTGAACAATGCCAGCCTCGCCATGATGATGTTTCTGATGTTTTTCGGGGCTTCCCCCGGTTCCTGCGGAGGCGGGGTGAAAACCACCACCCTGGCCGTACTGGCGGCCTTCTCGAAAAGCCGCCTGAAGGGATGGCGGCGCGTCAGCCTCTTTAAAAAGACCCTCCCCGAGGACACCACCACCAAGGCGCTGTCCATGGTCCTTTTGTCCATCGGCATCGTTGCAGCGGCCTTTTTCCTGCTCCTTTTGACAGACATGGGAAACGGCACCGGCACGCCGGACCACAGCCGCTTTTTAAGGTTGCTCTTTGAAACCATCTCGGCATTCGGTACCGTGGGGCTTTCCATGGGGGCCACGAGTGCCTTGAATCCCTTGGGCAAGCTGATCATCATCGCCGTCATGGTCATCGGCCGGGTGGGGGTGCCGACCTTTGCCTATATCATCACGGGGCCTGTTTCCAAAAAAGGCCTGGAATACGCCCAAGAAAACCTTATGATCGGTTGACGGAGGGTTTCCATGAAACGCATCGGCGTCATCGGAGTGGGGAGTTTCGGTTTCCATGTGGCAAGGACCCTTTTCGAGGAAAACAACGAGGTGATTGCCATCGATCGCAACCGGGATCGCATTCAAGGCGTGGCGCCCTACGCCACCCATGCCATCGTGCTCGACGCCACCGATGTGGAATCCCTCAAAGGCCTGGGCATTGAGGAAATGGACGCCGTCATCGTCAGCACCGGCGCCAACATCTCCACCAGCATCCTGATCTGCTACCACCTCCATGAACTTAAGATCAAAAACATCATCGCCAAGGCGGAAGACGACATCCATGCACAAATCTTGAAAAAAGTCGGGGTCTCCGAAACCATCCGGCCCAACAAAGACATGGCCTCCCGGCTGGCCTTTCGGCTCACCCGGCCCAACATCATCGAATTTTTGCCCCTTCAAGAAGAAGGGTACACCCTCATGGAACTCGATCCGCCCCTGTCCTTCATCGGCAAAAAGCTTTCGGAAATCGACCTGAGGCGCCGCTACGGGGTCTACATCATCGCGGTGAAGGAACTGGTCCCGGAACGCTTTGTGGTCATCCCTTCGGCGGACTTCGTGGTCAAAGACAGCGACATCCTGATTCTAATCGGCAAGACCCCGGACATCGAAAAGATCCGGGAACTCCAATGACCGCCCCCCTGATCGCTCCCGAATCAAACCGGGAGAAAACCTGCAATAAAAGCATTGACAAGCGCCTTTCTTTTCTCTAAAAGGATCTTTTTAAAAAATTAGCCTTTCACCATCCTTGCTCCGGGATGTCGGCCCGGGGCTGAACAGCCGTAAGGAGGTCTCATGAAACGATACGAAACCATCGTCATCGCCGATCCCGAGGTTTCTGAAGAAAACCGCACCACACTCTTTGAGAGATACAAGGACATCATCTCCCGGGGAGGGGGGCTCTTGGTGGAAAT